>JAYTMG010000371.1:0-1738 GCA_043728745.1 Verrucomicrobiaceae bacterium | reverse complement strand
CCGCTCACTCAGTGTGGGCGGCGTGAAGGTTTCAGGATTAATATCGGCTCTGTTGAAATGTCCCGAGAAATTACTAACAAAGTAGAATTAATCACGCCCGATGCCGGGGGGGCGGTTCGTTTTTGCACAAGTCCGTAACTTCCCACTGCTTGCGCTCCGCACCGGCTTCCTCGTATAGAGTTCTGCGTAATGAATTATCGCCCTACCATTTTCGCCGCGCTCTTCGCGCTATCGCTCCCGGTATTTTCCCAAAATGCAGCCGACGTCGCGCCAACGCCACCGGCAGCACAACCACCGGCAGCACAACCACCGGCAACACCGGCAACACCGGCAGCGCCAGCACCCGCTGCCGAGAACGCAGTTCGCATCACGTTCCTCCCTCCGCCGCTCGAGGGCACACTCAGCGTTGGGATTTATAACGGCGAAGGTAAGCTCGTCCGCACACTACACAAGGAGGCGACGAAGAAGGATTTCACCGTCGGCGTCAATGGATTCATCACGACATGGGACGGCAAAGACGACGCCGGAAACGCGATGCCGCCCGGTAAATATAATGTCCGCGGCTGGATGGTCGGCGACCTCGGCGTCGAGGGCGTGGCGTATCATGGCAACGATTGGATGAAAGCCGACGACTCCCCTCGCGTGGTCCGCGCCGTCGGCGTGAAAAACGTCGGCCAAGACGAAATCCACGTCTGGCTGGAGCACATTCGCGGCGACCAGCTCGAGTTTTCGTGGAGCATGAAGAAAGAAGGCGCGGAGCCGCCCACGGTGGATACCGTCGCGGTCGCGGAAGGCGGGAAATTGCAAATCCGCAAGCCCGGAGCCGAGCCCGCAGATATCGCGCTCGCGGAGGGCGAAAAAGTCGCCGCCGCTACCGTGGGATTTGGGAACACCGTATGGGCCATCGTAGAGTCCGGCGAACGCCGCGAAGTGCGCGCTTATTCAAATACCGGCGAGTTTCTCCGCCGTCTCGCGTATGCGGCGGACGAGCCAGCTCCCCAGCAAATTGCGGCGTCGATCTGGAGCGAAACGATTTTCTTGATCGAAGAAGGCGGCGGGGAACAACGCGTCCGCGCGTTGGCGCTCGGAACCGCTGCGCCCGCACCGGACGGCGAGAAAAAGTCCACATGGAAGGTCGTCTATCTCAAGCGCATTCTGGCCAGCGCAAAGTTCGAGGATATCGCCGCAAAACTCGGACGCCCAAAGCCGTTCGTGCCGGAAGCCGAAATCAAAATCACGTCCAAGCCAAACCCATTGGCAGAGGGCAACGCCAAAGCCGAACTCAACGTCCGCATCGTCACCGCCACTGGCGGCGCAGTGCTCCAGACCACCGACGGACTCCCGCTGATCCACCTCAGCGACACCCCCGGCCTCAAGTGGGCGGTGATGGCCCGCGAGCCCGATGGCATCGCAGTGCTCCAAGGCGACGGCGCGCTCGTGGAAGAATTCAAGATCGGCAAGCAGTCAAACGTCATGTCGTTTGACGCTGGCGAATACGAACTCAAGGCGAAGTAAGAAATGACGAATGACGGCCCGTCATTACCTCACGTCGAGCAGACCGGGTGTGATTAAAAGTGGAATGGTAATACTCGTCCGGCGGATTGCTGATTGATGAACTCCGATTGTTGATTGTTGAAGTTTTCCGCCTCTCGCGAGCCGCGTCACCATCCGACACTTCAACAATCAACAATCGACATTCATCAATCGATATTCCCACGCGTCACCATCGCCCTGACTC
>JAYTMG010000370.1:0-11607 GCA_043728745.1 Verrucomicrobiaceae bacterium | reverse complement strand
GTCCCCTCGCTTTTTCTTGAGAATCCAGCGTTTCACAATCCGTTTCAGAGGTCACGGGGCCGAGACGGCCCCGCTACTAACAAAGTAGAATTAAAAGTGAAAATGCTCAAGTGAGCACGCTTGCGTCGTGGCGCACGCGGCCCTCCGCGTGCTTCCCCTCACGCGAAGCGCATTATTCTCGGTGGAACGCTCATCGGACCAGCGCTTCGCGGGTAGCAGTGTCACGCAGAGGGCTGCGTGAGCCACGACTGGTTTGCCCCGAGCTCTATTCCACTTTTAGTCACACCCGCCCAAAGCACGCCGAAACCCGTCGAGAGCGCATCCTCGGAATATCCCGCGAACTCGGGATGGATCTTCGATTTCACGGTATCCCAGCCGGGTGCCGGGCGGGCGAGCAGCACTTCCACAGCGAGCCCTGCGCGCTCCAGCGCGGCGATGTGATCGCTGATTCGCCAGCGTGGCAGGTCGCCGGGGTTTAACCATCGATCCCATGTTTTCTTCGAGCAGGTGAGGAATTGATACGGGTAACGGAAATAATGGTCCCGGTAATCGACGATGTGCAGCATGAATCCGCCGGGCCGTAGCAGCCGCGCGAGTTCGGCGAAAAGCGCGTCCGGCTCGGTGACGTGCTCCAGCACAGAGTTTGAGAGGATGCAGTCCACGCTGCCGTCTGGAAGTTGCGCGGTGGAAATAAGGCGCTCCACGTTCCTTGCGAGATCGTCGCGTTGCATTCCGGAAGCGGCCATTTGCTGTGCATCTTTCTCCCGATTCAATGCCACAAACGGCTCCAGCGAGAGTGCGCGTTTTGCACCGCGTGCGGCGAGTTCGTAGCAGGAGCCGTTGGTCGCGCCCGTGCCGACTTCTAGGACTGTCAGACCTTGCGGCCAGTTGGCGGGCTTTTTTGCGCCCATGCGCTTTTCATAAAGCCGGACGATTGCCGCGCCATCCGCCGCGCCGAGGTTGCGGTCCAAAAACGGGAGCGCTTTTCGCATCCACACGGGGAGGGTCGTCGGCAGGATACGACGCGCCACACGGGCGGCCACGTAAAGCGGGCTCATCGGCTAGCAGCACGCGTCGCCTTTACAGCAACTCGCCTCCGCACTTGTCGCGTCGTAGTCCATGCCTTTTGTCTCCCTCGGATGACGCTCCCGCGCGACGCAATCGAACGGCGAGGCCGCTGCGGCTACGATGGGAACAAGCGGGAGCACAGGCTCGAACATGCCCGCGTACGGCTCGCGCATGAGCATATCGAAAGTCTTCCCGCATACCGCCTCGCGCACGCCGCGGCGATAGATGTGACCGTCGTCGTCCGCCGTTTCGCTGAACGGGCCTTTGTAGATGACTGCCTGTTTCAACTCCATGCACGGCTCGCCCGTGCCTTTGAACGCCTCGATCGTGACGGAGCGAAACTCGATTCCGCCCACGGTTTGCCACGGTGTTTGGTCCCGCTTGAGAATGCGCACGCCTTGGAATCCTGCCTCGACGAACGCCTCCAGAAAGCCGGTTTCCGTGAGCGCGCCGCTGATGCAGCCGCTCCACAAAACGGCGTCGTTCTGCAACTCGGCGGGCACTTCTTCATCGCCGACGATGTCGCTGATGACCGCGCGTCCTGTTCCCTTTAATACGCGAAAAATTTCCGCGAAGAGCTGCGGCTTGAGCTCGGGGCTTACCAAATTCAGGACGCAGTTCGACACGACGACATCCACGCTTTCCGAGGCCACCAGCGGTTCCTCCACGCGCAGTCGGTCGAGCAGTGCTTCGGCCTTCAAAAATCCGTCTGCGCCGGAAATCGGCGCGCTGCTCAAAGCGGCGTCCAGCTTGGCCAAATCGAGCGCCAAGTCCTGAATCCGCCCTTTGCGAAACTCGACATTCGAGAAGCCGATTCGTTCCGCCACGATGGGCGCATTTCGCCTCGCGACATCCAGCATGTCGTCGGTCATATCCACGCCGATGACGCGGCCTTTCGGGCCGACGACTTGGGATGCGATGAAGCAAATCTTCCCCGTTCCGCTTCCTAAATCGAGCACGGTCTCGCCTTCGCGGACGTGTTGGCTGGGGTCGCCGCAGCCGTAATCTTTCTCGATGACCTCCTGCGGGATGACCTTCAAATATTTCGGGTCATATTGGACGGGGCAACACAGCGCAGGCTCGCAGCATTGCGCGCCTGCCGCGTATCGGTCTTTCACTGCGCCTTCGATGTTCAGATTGAGTTTGCTCATGGCCCGCAGCATTTGCGGAAAGAGCGGCGCGTAGCAAGCGCGACGCAGTTTGCCTGCGCATAAAAAACACCGTTGTGTGCCGGGCTTCGTGTTTAGTCGAGCACCTTGCCGGGCTGGTAAACGGGGAGGACGAAAATGCGGATGGTGCGCAGGATGCGGTCGCCTTGCTTGATTTCAAACACGGTGGGTGGTTGCCTCCACGGCTTGGAGGATTGTTTCGCCCAGCTTCTTTCCGGGTCCGCGCGGTTGTAGAACGATTGGATCAGGACGGTGGCCGGTTCGCCTTCCTTGCGGTCGGTAATATAAAGAGCGGTGCGGCCTGCGAATTTATTGATGCCGTATTCGCGCGAGTCTTCGTCTTCGTTGATGGGGACGTTCGGGTTGCGCGCTTCGTATTCGTCGTAGCGGCCCCAAAAGTGGAACTGGTTTTCCGCTGCCGGAGATTCGGGGACATAGACCGGCGGGTGTCCGGGAACTTCGATGCGTTTTTCCGGGAGATAATAGCAGAGCGATGCTGCGGTGCCGTAGTCATCGGCGATGAGGAAAACGCGCTTGCCGGTTTGCTGTTCGATGCGCTTGCGGAAGTCGTCCACGACCTTCGCCGTGCTGGCCCATCCACGGAGTCGTGCGCTCGGGTCCGGCAAGTTCATCGCGCGGAGAATGCCGGTATTGACCGTGATGAACGACATGATCGCCCCAATCGCGATGGCGGTTATTACGGTCTTTTTCCAAACGCCTCCCGCAGCGATGCGTTCGCTGAAAAATGAGACGGTGAGGATGGCGAGCGATAGGGAGGCAGGCGCAGTCCAGTTTACCTCTGCATCATGGTGCAGAGCGATCCAGACGTAGAGCGCGACGAGCGGCGCTGCGAAGGCCAGGAGGAAGCGCGGCTTCCAGTGCATGTTCGGCTCGTCTTTGAGCGAGGCGATGGCGGTGAGCGCGGCGATGGCGGCGAGCCAAGCGGCGAGGGTGTGGAGCTCGGGGATCTCGAGGGCGTTGCCGAAAAAGAAGAGGCCGAGCAGGGTGCTGATGGTGACTATCCAAAGCACCGACCGCGTGCGGAGGCTGTCCGGGATTGCAGGAATTGCCCATGCCGCAGCGGCCGTCCACCGGGCGACGCTGTCTTTGCACGAGGCGATCAAAGCCCACGCCATCGCCGCGAAAATGAGCGGCGAATACACGCCGAAGTGAGCGCCGAGAAATTGGCCAAACGAGCTCCAGTCGAATTGATACCACGCAGTCTCCAGCCCGCCGCGAGCCGCGAGATGGTGCGTCGTGGGCCAGCCGTGTTCGACGTTCCAGCGGTAGATGGGCCACACAAACGGAAGGAAAACGAGGATCATGGACCAGAAGCCGCCGCGCCGGAGTTCCGGGCGATATTTCGGCGTGAGGAGAAGCAGCAGGAATACGCTGAGAAGCTGCATCGCATTGGTAAATTTGCACAGCCAGCCGAGACCAATCAGGATTCCAGATGCCGGCCACCAGAGCGAAAATGACGGGCTTTTTTCCAGCGCCAGCCAAACCGTGCAGAGCGTCGCAGTCCAAAAGAAAATGGACAGCGGATCGATCGTCATGATGAGTCCGCCCGCGTTAAAAATCGGCGTCACATTCACGAGCACGACCGTCCAGAACGCGATCCGTGCATCGAAGATCCGGCGCGCGAGCCAGAACATCAGGAGGCTGGTGCCGAGCGCGAGAATCGGCGCAAAAAACCGGACGCCGAATTCGCTGTGACCGAAGATCGCCGTGCTCGCACGCATCGTGAGCGCGATGCCCGGGCCCTTGCTGAAGTAGCAGGAATCCAGACGCTGGCTCCATTCGTGGTAGTAAGCTTCGTCGGGCGAAAGTTCGATTTGGCCGATGTAGGCAAGCCTCAGGCCGGTGAGGATCAGGAGTGCAATTATCAGGCGGCTCATGGTGCGGTTGGTTTCATCGTGCGATTCAGCAAAGACGGATGGCGGGCGAACGCGCCGGGTGCAATCCTTTCCCCAAATCTCCGCCAAATCCACTCCGCGAGTGCAAGCGAGAACAAGCCCACCGCGCAGCCGATGAAAATGCCCGCCGCCACATCGGATGGCCAGTGCGAGCCGGTGTAAATTCGCGAGTAACTGACGACGAGTGCCGGAATAAATGCCAGCCATCCGCGACGAAAAAGCAGCGCCGCGATCATTGCGACGGCTGCGGTATTTGCAGAATGGTTCGAGGGGAACGAGCGGCCTTCCTCTGCCTTAAATGGCGACAGGCCGATGGAGAACTTCGATTTTACCGGCGAGAAAACGCCCTTCCACGCCGGGCTTTGGATGTCCACCTGCCGCACGCCGAACTCGCTTTGGTGAGGCCGCAGGCGGGCGATGGAGTGTTTGATCGTCCTTCCGACGAGCCCGTCGGTCACGCCAAACGCAAGCACCGCGACGACGACAAAAGTGCGACCTTTGAACCCGCCACGCCACGCGAGGAAGATCGCGCCGATCGCGAGCGGAATGGCCCAGAACGCCACGGACGACGCGAGCGCCATGAACTTGTCCAGCACCCCGCTGGACCATTCGCGATTGATGAGAAAAAGAAGCTTTTGATCCATCCGACTTTGACCGGTAGCGCCGGAGACTATGAGCCCGCCCACGGGTGTAAAGTGCCGACTCAGCGCGAAGACGGGTGCGGCGCTCGTTGTGCATCAACCTCTTGGGAAATGAGGGGCGATTAAAAGTGGAATGGTAATATTCATCCGGCGGATTGCTGATTGATGAACTCGGATTGTTGATTGTTGAAGTTTTCCGCCTCTCGCGAGCCGCGTCACCATCCGACACTTCAACAATCAACAATCGGCATTCATCAATCGATATTTCCACGCGGGACCATCGCCCTGACTCGATTCCACTTTTAATCACGCCCTCACAACGGTTGAGCCACCAGTCGGTGTTGCCTTTCACGCAGCGCGTGGCACTGTTTGCGGCGATGCTTTTTCGACGTGTGGTTATTGCTCTTGCCTTGGCGTCCGCCCTCGGGCGGGCGGAGACGGGCGATCCACGCATCATGGCTCGCTACAAGCAGATGCTGGAGGTGAACCCCGCTGAAGGAATCGCGGTGGAGCGGCTCTGGAAGGCTTCGTTGGAGGATGGTTCGACGGAAAAATTGGTCGCCGAATTTCGAGCCGGAAAGACGTTTTCGAGCGCGATGGTTTTGGGCCATTTGCTGCGCCGCAGCGGAAAAGACGATGAGGCGGTTGCGGCTTTTGATAAGGCTGCAAAACTCGACGCCAAGAATCCCCTGCCCGATCTTGCACGGGCCAAACTTGAGAGCGATCGCACCCGTCCGCGGGAGGCCGCGCTGGCGCTCGAAAAGGCGGGTTCACTTTTAAAGAAGGACGACCCGAGGTTTGCGGAAACGCTGCTTCAGCTCGGCGCTGCGTGGGCTGCTGCGGGCGATTCCGAGAAGGCGGCGAAGGCTTGGGAGCAGACGGTCGCAGCAAATCCAAATGACCTCGCGCTGCGTCGGCGGCTTGCGGATAGTTACGCGGCGGGTTTGCTCTACGCGGAGGCCATTGTGCATTTGCGATTCATCGCGGAACACGGTCCTGTGGCGGAACGCGCGAACGCACTGGCGCAAGCGGCGAAGCTCCACTCGGCTGCCGGGCAGCCTGCGGAGGCGATGCAGGCGCTGGAACAAGCCACCGCGATGACGGCTCCGGGGAATTGGCTGCGGACCGATTTGAACGGACAAATGATCCGCCTCGCGCAACGGCAGCACATCGAGACTGCGCTGGAGGAGAAGTGGCGCAACGACGCCGAAGCAAATCCCCGCGACCTCGGCGCTGCGCTCCGCATGGTCGAGTATTACGAACGCACGGGAGCGCTTCAGCCGCAGCAGCAGTGGTTGGAAAAAGTAATTACGCTCGCACCGAAATCGGGCGAATACCGACTGCGGCTGGCTCGCGTGATGGGACAACTCGACAATCTCGATGGCTCGGCAGCACAGCTCGACCAACTTCTTGCTGCGCAACCGGGCGATGCAGATCTCGTGTTTGAGCGCGCACGGCTGGACCTCCAGCGCGAGGATGGCGCAACAGCCAGGGCGCGCATCTCCGCGCTACTCGGCGCGCGGAAGACGGACGATTCTTTGCGGGCAAAAGCGCTGGAATTTTTCCAGGAGAATCACTTGCTGGATCTTGCGGAAGAGTCGCTGAAGGCCGATGCAACCACGCCGGAAGCGGTGCAGTCGCTGGCGGCATTTTACTTTGGCCAAAAGCGGGATACCGACGCCCTCGCGACTTTGGGCCGGCTCGTGCGCCCGACGGATGCGCCCGCTTTACGTGCGACGGCACATTTCCAAATCGCGCAGGCGCTGAAGCTGCAATCTTCGCTAAGCGCGGCAGCGGATCAAGCGGACCAAGCGGCGAAACTCGCGCCGGATGTCCGAGAGTATCAGGTGATGCGCGGCGAACTTCTGACGAGCCTCGGTCAGGGCAAGGAGGCGCGTCCTCCGCTGGAGCGCGCATGGGAGCTATCGCAATCCGACGCGGAGCGACTGGAGGCAGATCAGAAGATCTTCGCTTCGTTTCGCGCACGCGCCCTTTCCCCGGATGAAGACCCCGATTTGATGCCGCGGCGGCCAGACCGAACGGCGGCGGATGTGGAGGAGTTCATCCGGATTTTAATGAGCCGGGCGACTGCTCTGAACTCGGCGGCTGGCTGGCTGCGTGTTGCGCGGTGGAAGGCGTGGAACGGTGACAAAGGCGGCGCGATGACTTACGCGACGAAGGCCAGCGCGCTGGAGCCGAAGAACCCGCTGCCAGTGGAATTCATGGCGCAACATGCGGCGGCGAATGGCGACCATTCCTCCGCCAGTTTGAATCTTCGGGCACTCGTGGATTTGAATCCGGCGCGACGCGACATTTACTTGCGTCAGCTTGCGCAGCTCGAGGCGCTCTCGGGAAATGCGCGCGAGGCCTCAAGCATCTTCGCGGAGATCGCTCTGCGCAACCCCGGCAACCCAGATGCGCTCGCGGACCTTGCAAACATACAGGAGCGAGCGAGCCGATTGGTGGATGCACTGGAGACTTGGAGGAAGGCGCACACGATCGCCCCGCCGCAACGCAAGCGCGAGTTCTCGGCGGCGATCCTCCGCGTGCTGCAACGGCAGGGGAAACACGAGGAGGCATCGGATCTTTTACTGCGGCTGGTCGATGAAACTCCCGACGAAAAAGAAAAGTTTGCCCGCTTCGATGAACTCCTTTTGCACGCGCAGCAGCACAGCCAGCTTGCGTGGCTTCGCGAGCGCTTGCTGCAACGGCGCAAGGTTCGCGCGGATGACTATTTTACAGCGATGTCGCTCGGGCGCGTTTTGAAGCTGATGGGCGAAAAAGCGGCGGCATTTGATCTCTTTGCAGACGCCGTGTTTTCCGCGCCGAACCAAGAACAGGCGTTGCCGGAACTCATCCGCGAGGCCGAGGAATTGCGGCGGCTGGATACGGCGATCCGCCTGCAAGAGCAGCTCACTCGCGTGGTGAATCAAGAGCGGCCCGACGGCTTTTTGAAGCTTGCCGCGTTGCAGGAAAAAACGGGGGACTTGGCTGGCGCGGAACGCTCGTGGGGACGCGCGACCGCGAAGTTTCCACGCGATTTCGAGGTCGTGCGACGCGCTGCGGATTTCCATCTCGCGTGGGGCGACGCGAAGCGGGCTACGCTGCTTCTGCGCAAGCTTTCGGTGCTACAGCCATCGTATCTCCGAGGCGCGGTGGAACTCGGCGTGATGGAGGCGAAATCGGGAAATCCGCAGTTGGCGAAAGACGCATTCGAGAGCGTTCTGAAGCTCTCGAAGCCGATCGCGAACCTGACGCTTTTTCCCACTCGCACGGATGAAAGCCCGTGGGCGGAACGCGTTTCTTTTGAGCGCGGGACGACGGGAACGAGCGCGATTTACTCGAGCGGCACGCGGACGGACATCCGCCATGCGTGGATGTCGGAGGAGCTAATCGCCATATCGCCGAGCCGTGCCAAGCTGGACTCGCCGGAACGGCCCGGACGAACATTTGCGCCGGCCCGCAGCGGCGCAGCGATGGCCCGACTCGCGCCCGAGGCAGAGTGGCGGTTGCTCGCGATTCGCGGCGCGGCAGAAGCAGCGCGGAAGATCGGCGGAAAGGCGCTGGAAACGTGGACGCGCGAGTGGATCGAAAGTGCGAAAGTGGCACCAAACGAAACCTTGTGGGCGCTTTTTTTCGCGGGGGAAAACACGCACGTAATCGATCTCATGGAGGACGCCATGCGGGAGAATTTCGGCGAGCTTTCGCTGGTGCAAGCGTACGTCTCGATGGCACTGGAGTCGGACCAGTTGGAGCGGCTTTCGCGCTGGCTGGATGCGGAGGAGCGCTACGGACTGGAGCGGTTGGTTTTCACGGTCGCCTTTGCCGAAATGCTCCAGAAACGAGGGAGCTTTTCGCCTGAGTCTGTCGTGCGCCTTTTCCCGCCGAAGGCCACGGCCCGCCTGTGGACAAGCGGCGTGCAGCTTGCGCTGGAGCGTGCGCATGAGCCCGCGCTGCTGCTTGGCGTTCGCGCGCTGGAGCGGTTCACGTCGGACAAGGCCGCTGGATTTCGCGAGATGGCGCGCTGGGAGCTACCGTCGGGGCGCGTGGCAGAAAGTCGGCGATGGCTGGAAAAGGCGGCTGCGGAAAAGGCGGATTCGTTTGAGTCAGCTTCGCTCGCAGCACTTCAAGAGCTTCACTTTTTACTCCCAGCGGAAGAGCGCCCGGCATTCACAAAAAGTGAACTGGCCAAACTCAAGGGCAACAGTCTTCCGGAGCAACTCCGGCGGACACTTTTGCTGCATCTGGACGGTCGGCGGTCCGATTCGCTGGCGGAGCTGCACCGCGTGCTCGACCGGCATCCGATGTCACCGTGGCAGCCGGGCGCGGACCACACAAATTCCGCCCATCGCGAACTGCTCTGGCTCTCAGGCGCGGCGGACGCATTTGTGCAATGGGACATGCCCGATCTTGCCGCCGGAGTGTGGGCTCGCGCTCGTTGCGACCCCGGGCTCGTGACACTCAAGAGCCGCTTGTTTGTTCGCGATCGTGTGGAGAATTCGCGCGGCGGAATGTGGGTACGCGGAGACAACGTGGAGGATATTTTTGATGCAGCGGCAAATCAGCTCGACGCGCTCCGATACGCGATGGGCGGGCCTGTGGAGCGCGCCGAGATTCTCGCGGACCGCACGCGCCGCTCCACACACAGCGGCCACCCGCAATCCGGCAAAGTCCTCGCCGACCCCGAAGACCGCGACGAGCCGTTTCTCTCCCTCGCCGAAGCACTGCGAATGCTGCACGCGTGGCCTTCCGCCGTGGAAGTTTGCCTGAGGGCGTGGGAGACAAATAACGAAAGTCCGCGCGTGCTGCGCGAGTTGCTAGACGCCTGCCAGCGTGCGGGCGACGACGTCACTGCGGAGCGCGTAAGACGGCGCTGCGTCGAAGACCATATCAATCCCGGCAATGACTCCACGTTGCGTCAGTTTGCCATCGATCTTGCGGACCTCCTGGAGCGGCGAGGCGCGGTGGATGAAGCGCAGCGAATGATCTCCGGCGCGCTCGACGGCTCGCCAGGCGACTTCAGCCTTTTGCGTAGGCAGGCACAGCTTTTTCAGCGTGCCGGGCGCACGGAGGACGCAGAGAAAACGCTCCGCAGGCTCTCCCGGATGGATGGCGGAAGTGCCGTCGCCCGCGGGCAGCTCGCGGCGCTTCTTGAGCAGCGGGGGAAGCTCGCGGAATCGCTGGATGTCAGGCTCCGCGGAGGCGGCTTTGATGCGCGAGCTCCCGTGCTTCTTTTCAAATTTGGACGGCTCGATGAGGGAATCGCGATGCTGGAGAAGTTCTCGGGAATCAGCGCCGTGGAGCCCGCAGCGGACCTTGCGTTCGCCATGTCAATCGCGGGCGATATTGACGGAGCGCGCAGCGTGCTCATCTCGCTCGCATCGCGCATCGGCGACCCGCGCGCACAATTTTCTCTGCGCGCAAAACTTCTTGCGCTTCCGGGCGCACGACCATCGCCGGAATTTGTCAGCCGGATGAAAGACCGGATGCTCGCGCTGTCCGGGTTTCGGGCCGAACTTCAAGATCGCTACTACGAGTTTTTCCAGCAACATGCCGCCCGGCTGGGGATCGCTGCGGCGTGGGCCGAGGAGCTGAAACAGAGCAGTGATTTGGGTGCGAAATTCGCACTTATCGAGAACCAACCTGAGCAGGCTGCGAAGACGGTCGATGAGATTTTAGCGCACGCGACCTCGCAGCGATTCCCGTTTACCCGGCTGCTCGATACCTTGGGCCAATCCGCGCTTGCGGTCCCTGTGGCGAAGCGGGCCGCAGAAGTTACATCCCCGCTCCCGGCTCCGCTGCAAGGATACGTGCAGCTTCTCGACGGACTCGGGCGGCGGGAAGAGGCGCGCAATACGCTGATCCAATATGAATGGACGACTTCATTCACCGGTAACGCCGTTGCGCTCGGTCGCCTTTGGATGAGCCTCGATGAACCGGAACGGGCACGCGTTCATTTCCAAGCGGCACTGAAGGATCGCCCGCTCTCATCGCAAGCTCCTGCGCTTGCAGGCATGGCGCAGGTCCAGGCGGCGACTGGCAACCGCGAGGCTGCAAACATCCTACTCCGGCGCGCATTTTCGCAGCCGTCGTTCCGCGATTTCGGCCCGCTGGTGGATGTCCTCTCCCGCGCAGGGGAGCTCAACCGATGGAATCCCGTGGCGACAGAACTCGGAGTTCGCCCGGAACTTTTCCACGAACTGAAAAACGCAATTTTTTCCCATTATGAGAAGAACGGACGCACCGCAGACGCATTCGCGTGGATCACCGCATGGCCGGAGATCATTGCACCGGTAAATGAGCAGCGTCTCGACTCAATCACATTTGCCCGCATCCGCGCGATGGCCGGAAAGACAGGAGAGTTCAAAACAGCCGTCGCCACATTCGAAGCTCTTCGCGGGTCGAAGGCACCCGATATTGAGCCAGAATTCGCGATGCTTCATGCCGATTGGTGCGTCGCCCGGGGCGAAAAATCCGCCGCGACGCCCTATTTAGTCTCCGCAGCGGCCCTGCGCCCGGCCAACTGGGAATACGTCCGCCGGGCCTCGCAAGCACACTTGTTGGAAGGCCGGAAAAACGAAGCTTTGACCCTGTTGGACGCCTTTCTCGGCGTCTCCCAACCGCCCGCCCAACGCGACGCCGCAATCGCCCTATGGGAGGAAGCAAAAAGAGCACCAGAGAAAAAAGACTAAACTCTTTCTTGCCAAGAAATGTCGGAAACGCCAAGTTGCGCGCCCTTTTTCTACAAATACTAATACGATCGCATGTCCACTGAATTGATGACGGAACTTCTTGAAGCTGGTGTTCACTTTG
>JAYTMG010000369.1:0-7079 GCA_043728745.1 Verrucomicrobiaceae bacterium | reverse complement strand
TGATATTTGCCAGGCAGATGTTCCCGAAGATGAAAGGTCATGTGCCGCTGGAAACGATCAGCTTCACGCTCTTCGGGCTCTTTTATGTGCCGTGGCCATTCAGCTTCGTGGCGAAGATCGTGTATCTGCTGCCGCGCGACGCGCTGGGCCATGTCACCGGACATTGGTACGTCCTCTTCTGCGTGCTCGTGACGAAATTCAGCGACATGGGCGCATACCTCACCGGCTCGCTCATCGGCAAGACGCCGCTCGTTCCGCACATCAGCCCGAAGAAAACGTGGGAAGGCTTCTTCGGAGCGCTCGCATTTAGCACCGGCGGCGCGTGCGGGCTTGTCGCGCTCATGCCGGTTAAATTGGCGCTCCTCAATCAAACGCACGCCGTCGTGCTCGGCCTCGTGCTCGGCTTTGCAGCAGTCATCGGCGACCTCGCGGAATCGCTCATCAAGCGCAGTTGCAACGTGAAAGACAGCGGGCGCTTTCTGCCGGGCATCGGCGGTGCGCTCGACCTCATCGACAGCATCCTCTTCACCGCCCCGATGATGTTCTTCTACCTCCGGTTTGTGATGCGATGAGCGGGCGCTAAACGTCCGCAAACACCGCCGCCACATCCACGGAGAAACCCGCGATGGCGATACTCGCCACAGTGCCGTTATTTGTCTTCGTGAGTAGCTCGAACCGCCCCTCGCGCTCCCCGTATTGCTCCAGTACGCGCCTGTCCGCATCCACGATCCAATACTCCGCGACCCCGTGCGCCGCGTAGTCCACAAATTTCACACCACGGTCGTTTGTCTCAGTACTTTGGGAGAGAACTTCCACGATGAAATCCGGCACAGGAAAGCGCATCATCTCCGCCGTGAACGTGCGTGCTTTCTCCGGGCCGAAGTAAACCACGTCCGGCTCGTAATCGTTGCGCGGGAAAGTGCAGAGACACTTCTCCACGAACGCTTGCCCGGCCAACCGCCCACGAAGATGAGCCCACAGTGCGAAGAAAATATTTCGAGTCGCCACAAGATGCGCATTCCGCGCGGGCGAGTGCATGAGCACTTCTCCGTCGATAAACTCCGTTTTTTGCTCCGGCGTCATCTCCGCATAAAATTGCGCGCGGCGTGAATTCTCATCCCGCAAGCATTTCGAAAGGTTCTCCACGATTTCCGGCAGCAGCGGGCTGTGGCGCAGATGTTCCCATTCAGATTCTTGAAACATGGTCATGACGATAAACTGCATCAGGCCCGCCAAAGCGTCAACTCGCTGCTTCGCGCTCGGCCCCTGTGGCAATGGAATCTTTCAGCTCTTCACTTTTTGCTTCGTCCTGCGCTGGCAGTCGTCTTTCCTTCGCGTGTTGATGTCTATTTTTCTCTGCCGATTTTCTCGCCACGCTCAGTCCTTATGAGAAAGCGTCGCGTCGTCATCCTTGGCTCCACCGGGAGCATCGGCGAGAGCGCCCTGAAAGTCGCCCGCGACATTCCCGACCGCATGGAAGTCGTTGGGCTTGCTGCGGGCAAAAATGTCCAGCGGCTCGCGGAGCAAGTGCGCGAATTTCGCCCGCGACTTGCGTCTATTTCGGATGCCGCGCTGGTCACCGATGTCGGTTGTGAGTTGATGGTGGGGGATGAAGGACTTTGCGAACTCGCGCGGATGCCCGAGGCGGATCTCGTCCTCATCGCTATCGTCGGAACCGCGGGTCTGCGGCCTGCGCTCGCGGCGATCGAGTCGGGAAAAGACATCGCTGTGGCGAGTAAGGAAATTCTCGTGATGGCGGGCGAGGCGGTGATGACTGCGGCGCGCGAACACGGCGTGCAAGTGCTGCCGGTGGATAGCGAACACAACGCGATATTTCAATGCCTCGAAGGCCGTTCGAGCGAGCAAGTGCGTCGCATTATCCTCACCGCGAGCGGTGGCCCTTTCCGCACGTTGCCCGCTTCCGAGTTAGAAAATGTGACGCTGGAGCAGGCGCTGAAACATCCGACGTGGACGATGGGCTCGAAGATCACGATCGACTCGGCGACGCTCTTTAACAAAGGTCTGGAGATGATCGAAGCACGCTGGCTTTTCGATGTGGAAATGAGCCGCGTGGATGTAATCGTTCATCCGCAGAGCATCGTTCATTCGATGGTGGAGTTTGCGGACAACTCCATCCTCGCGCAGCTCTCGGCGACGGACATGTGCTTCCCCATTCAATACGCCGTGACGTGGCCCGACCGCGTGCCGAACCGTCTGCCGCCGCTCAATTTCGCGACGCTCGGCCAGCTTACTTTTGAGGAGCCGCGCCGTGCCGATTTCCCAGCGCTCGACCTCGCGCGCTGGGCCGGAGAAGCGGGAGGAACACTCCCCGCAGTGCTGAACGCGGCCAACGAAATCGCCGTAGCCACTTTCTCGGAAAGACGCTGCGGATTCCCGGCGATCTGGCGCACCGTCGCGCGTGTGATGAAGGAGCACGCGCACATCCCGCACGCATCGCTCGAAGAGATTCTCGCAGCCGACGCGTGGGCTCGTGTGCGTGCCGCAGAATTACTGGCGTAGAGCGTCGGCGTCCCGTAGTGGCGCAGGCGCCTCGCCTGCGTGAGTCTGCGCGGGCGCCCCGCCCGTGAGCGTTGTCCCTTCGGGACTTCCGGCGGGGCGCCGGGGGGACTCATGCAGGCGGGGCGCCTGCGCCACTACGTCGTTCGGTGCCGATATCCGACGCCGCGAATCGTTTCGATGAAGACGGGATTTGCGGAGTCTCGCTCGAAGTGTTTGCGCAGCTTGGCGAAGGTCGTGTCGAGGGTGCGGCTTTCGGGGTCCCCAGCAGCGGTCGAGCGCGCCGAGCAGGATGAGCGAGAGGCAGGGGGTTGTGGAGATTCATGGGTGTGGAAGGTAGTGAGATGCTTGCGAAAGCCGAGTGCCGATGGGGTTTGGAATATCGTGATGACGCTTAATCGTGAAAGCGCTTGCGCCTCACTTCACCAGCACGGCCCGCACAAACCCGAGCCAAACGCGTCCGTCGTCTATGCGACCGTTCACGCCGCTTTCGTTGGGCAGATTAAATGTTCCGATGAACTGCTGTTTGCCGGCGGTTGCCGCAACGTTGGCGTTCAGTTTCCGTGTTTCGAAAAGAGGTTGTGGCGGGTAGGTCTTGGCGATTCCTGTGACTTGCAATGCACCAAGTGAGCGGACGAATTCGAATTGATAGTTCATGTCGATCGTCGAGCCGTCCGGTCCCATCTGCGGTTCTATTTGGCAGAAAAAGCCCGCGTTTTTAATTTCGAGTTCCGATGCCGTGGGCGGTACGGCGGTGCGGGAAATACCGGCGGGCCGGGAGACGCTCCAGCCGGTTGCGAATGGTATCTCGCGAGTTTCGTCGCTTCGTGTCTGCTGGCCGAATCGCGTTGTGCTAATGCTCAGATGCTCCAAACGCGCTTTCTTTTCGGCGACGAAACTGCGCAGTCCGTCGTAACATGCTTGAGGCTCAGGATTCTTGAGCAAGAGTTCGCGTGCGGCAGGGCGGTCGAGGGAGAAAAATGTGTATTCAATTCGCGACTGCGTTGCGCCTTTTACGATTTCCGCAGGCTGCGGTGCGGGGATTACATTGCGGCGAACCGTCAGGAACGCCACGCGTGCATGGCTGGTCGGCGTAGCCTCGTCGCCCGTGCCGCTGAGTGTTCCGACAAGTCGCGGGTGGTCGATCTGAGTGGTCACGTTTGTCACGAACGTACGCATGGCAAACCGTGGTTGTCCGACGGCGGAGTTCGGGTGTGCGGGCGTTGCGATTTCGTCCACGAAACTCAGGAGCGTCGTGGACCTTGGCGCGAGGCTGACACTCGCAGTTTTGCCGTCTTCAGCTATCGAGAATTCGAGATCGAAACTGTCGCCTGCATTCCGCGTTTCGTAGGCGGTGGGAAATGCAGTTTCCTCGCCGATGTGAGGTGGATCAAATCTTGTCGGGTAGCGCACTTCATCGGCTGAGCTCGAAAATACCCGCTGCCCCGATTTGGCGGTGATCGCTGTGAATCCGGTGAGTTTCGTCCGTGCTGCGGGCAGCCATTCGGTGACGCGGCGGTAGCGCACATCGTCGTCGCCTTTCTCATCGAGCAGCGCGAGGAAGTCTTCGCGTGAGAGGTCGAATGTCTCGAAGACGACTTGGTAGTTCGTCGGACGAACGGCGGGTGCTTCGGCCTTGGGTGTTTTTTCGCCGCCTTTTACAAATGGATCGTTCGCTTTCGGTAAAGGCTTGGTCGTTATGAGATCCTTGGGGGTCTCCGTGAGGAGATCAAAGTTTGATTCGGCTTTCGAAGTTTGCGCGAATGCGGTGGTGAGGCTGGCGAGGAATATGATTACTGGTGTTTTCATGACCCCGCCACCCTGACACATCCGCGAACGCTTTGCATCAACGCCAAGCCTCCGGCGTGTAAATTTTTGCGTAAACCGTGCGCCTCCTGATTGCGGCGCGGCTACTTTTTCTTCGCTCCGAAGCCGAGTTCTTCGGCGGTCCAGCCTTTGGTGCGGTCCTTGAATTCAGCGCGGATTTTCTTCACGGAATCGACGGTCACTGCAGAGGCGGTATGCTCCCATTCGCGGCGGATATAGGTGACGACTCCAGCGACTTGCTCGTCGCTGAGTGCGGGTCCGAGCGGTGGCATTTCGAGCGACCATGCTTGGCCGTTTACTTTGATGGGGCCGGTGAGTCCGTGGATGACGATTTTCGGCAGAATCTCGGCATTTCCTAAAACCCAGTCGCTATCGACGAGCGATGGCGCGAGGCCGTCCATGCCTTGGCCGTTTGGCTGGTGGCAGGCTGTGCAGAGCGTGTTGTAAACGGTTTTGCCCGTGTCGAAGAGCGCTTGCTCGTTGGGCGTGAGTGGCGTGATGACTGGTGGCGGCGGGACGCCCTGTTTTCCGGGCCATGCGACGCGTGCGTCGAGTGCTGCGAGAAGCGGCTTGGCTTTTGCGTCGGCGGTGGCGGCGAGTTTGGCGAGCTCGGGGGCTTCGGCTTCGAGGTAGAGCAGTTTGGTTTTCGGTGCGTTCTTGGGCGCGTTTTTCCCGCTGGCACCTTGGATGAGTGCGAGCTGTTGTTCGCCGGTTTGTGCTGCGATCAAAGTGATGAGTTGTTTTACGCGGGCGGCCTTGCGCTCGTTCATCACGGCTGCGGAGAGCGCGGCGAGGACTGGCGCGGGCGTTGGCTTGCCGAGCAGTGCGGTGATGGTTTCCAATTCACGTCCGCGGAGCCCGCTGAGGATGGCGTCGCGGACGAGTTCGTTGTTGCCGGATTTTTGTGCGAGTGCGACGGCGGTTGCGTGCGATTCGGGGAATGCGCTGGCGGTGAAGCCGAGGGCGATTTGCACATCGACGCTCGGGTCGTCTGTGAGCTTGGCGAGCTCTGGAGCGAGCGAACGGTCGGCGAGTCGCACGGCGGTTGCGCGCACTTTTGCGTCCTTGTCGGAGAGTGCGACTTTGACGGCGTCGGGCGAGGGGACGCCCAATCCTTCGAGCGTCCAGAGGGCGTGAATTTTGGCCAGGGTGCCGCCGCTTTTTGCCAGCTCGGTGAGCGCGGGCATGACGCTAAGATCTTTCTTTTCAACGAGAAGCCGCTGAGCGGTGTCGCGCACCCAGCCGTTCGTGTGGCCGAGCATGGGGACGAGTTTTGCCGGCTCGGCGGGTAGCTTTACGGTCTGTGTTTTTGCGCCGGTGGGGACGACGCGCCAGATGCGGCCCATGTTGATGGGCTGCTCGAGTTTGCGGTCCTTGATGTTCGCGATCATGTAGTGCGTGAGGAAGCCTTTGTGCTGAATGATGCCGCGATACATGTCGGCGAGCCACAGCGCGCCGTCGGGCCCGGTGTAAGCATTTACGGGGCGGAAGCGCTCGTCAGTGCTGGCGAGAAACTCTTCGCCTTTCGCCGCTTGCACGCCGGAGATGACGGCGTCTTTTTCCGAAAGGATGATGCGCTTCACGAGGTTGCCCGCAGGCTCGGGGATGAATGCGTTGCCTCGATAAGCATCGCCGAAAAGGTCGCTGCGGAAAATCGCCGCGCCGCACGTCGCGGTGCAACTGGTGAGCTTGCCTTCTGCGTCGAGCGTCTTGCCGTCGTAGCCGCGGTTCACGCCGGGCGTCGGAGCGATGGGGTAAGTCGCCTGATCCTTCACGACTTGCAGGCCGGTGCCCGCTCCGCCGGTCCAGTTTGGGTTGCGCTTGTAGAGTGCCTCCGAGACGAGATTTGCCCGGAGGAAGTCGCTGTTGAAATTGTAATACTGCCGCCCGTAGTCGTCCTGCGTCATGCCCCACTGGCCGCGAGACGGGACGCTGTCGGAGATAAATTTGCCGTCCTTCAGCCGGTAGCGCGTGCCGTGGTTTGCGCAGTAGATCCAGTTATCGAGAAAGCGGGTAGGGGAGTTCGCCATGTGCTCGGGCTGGCCGGTGCGGCTGCCGAATGCGCCATCGACGACCTCCTTCACATCGGCTTTTCCGTCGCCGTCGGTGTCCTTCATGAACCACAACACCGGCGGCTCTGCGACGAGCGCGCCGCCATTCACGACCATGATTGCGCGGGCCAGGGTGAGACCGTCCGCGAACACTGTTTTCTTGTCTGCTTTTCCGTCGCCGTTGGTGTCTTCGAGGATCGATATAACGCAGGTAGGCTTGTCTTCGCCATTTGCGTCCAAGTCGGGCATGTAGCCGCGCATTTCCAACACGTAGAGCCGGCCTTGATCGTCCCAGCTCATCGACACCGGGCACTCGATCATCGGCTCGGATGCGAACAGCTCGACCTTGAAACCGGGTGCAACTTTGAATGTCTTGAGCGCCTCTTCCGGCGAGAGAGGTTTGGGCGGCGGAAGCTTGAACTTCAGCTCTACTTTTTCCGGTCCGGCGTTCCCGGCATTCAGCGCCCAGGCTGCGGTGGTGGTTGCGACGATGCTTGCTGCGAGGATGAATGGACGGATCATGTGTTTACAATACGGATGTCATACCGCGCAGGTTGCGCGGTTTTAGAAAAATGCGTGCGGTCGGTGCTATTGCGAGTCGCTGCTTCCGGGCAGGCTCAACGCGCTGCTGCTCCAGTAGTCGATGATTTCGAGGGCCTGGAAGCGGAAGACGATGAGAAGCGC
>JAYTMG010000368.1:0-6691 GCA_043728745.1 Verrucomicrobiaceae bacterium | reverse complement strand
CGAGGAGCGGCAGGGCGGAAAAGTCTATGCGACCTCGCTCGCGGTCCTCTCGCTCGCGGTGAAAAACCACTTCCTCCCGATTTATCAGCGGTAACTTTGGCGCTCGCTCGCTTACCGGGGAGAAATCGGCAGGAGCGCGGCGCTAGTGCTCGGTCAGTCGTCGTCTGACGGTAATCCAGCGTGTTTATCGGCGGTGATTTGTGACTGGTGAGAAGTGATTAGTCGCAAGCGGGGAAAACCACGCCAACACGCTTGCGACCAGTCACCACTTACGAGTCACAAGTCACCGCCCGTTTGCTCAAGCGGCTACCACCATCTCACAACTGACAGAGCACTAGGGCGGCACGATGTGATTGCGTACGGCGTAGCGCATCAGTTCGCTAAATGTGGTAAAGCCTAGCTTGCGCATGATGGTTGCGCGCTGGGTCTCGACAGTCTTCACGCTGGTGCCGAGGGCGGTGGCGGCCTCTTTGTTGCTTTTCCCTCCTGCGATCAGTTGCAGCACCTCCCGTTCGCGCGGGGACAGTTCTCCGGGGATTGTTTGTGCCGCGCCAATGCCGCCTTTGAGGTAGGTTTCGAAGATGATTCGGGAAACGGCAGATCCGAGATAGGGCTGATGCTGGCAGACCGCTTTGATAGCTGGGATTAGTTGGGTGATGGCGTCGCTTTTGAGAACGAATCCGAGTGCGCCAGCGGCGAAAAGCTGGTGCACGAGGTCTTCGCTGTCCGCTCCGGTAAATGCGAGAATCTCCGTGTCGGGCAGCGCTTGCTTGATCATCCGTGTGAGATCGACGCCGTTGATCTTTGGCATGAGGACATCAAGGACCACAACATCGGGCTTGAGCTCCAGCGCAAGGGCGAGCGCCTCATCGCCATCGCAGGCTTCGCCGCAGATTTCCCAGCCCCACTCGGATTCGAGAAGCGGGCGCAGTCCTCGGAGGATAATTGCGTGGTCGTCGGCGATAAGAATGCGGGTTTTCTTTTTCAATACGATGGAAGAGTGCGCAGTGCCTCGTGCACTGATTCAAGCAGCGTGAAGCCGCTGTACGGTTTATGCAAGACGGTTCCGATATTAAGTTCCCGCATATCTGCCGACTGCTCGTTTTCCATCAGCCCAGTGGAGGCGATGATGGGCAGAGTCGGAGCAATCGCTCGCAGGGCGCAGATCAGGGCTACGCCGTCCATCACGGGCATCATGATGTCGGTGACTACTACTGAAATTTCGCCGGAGTTTTTCGCGAATTCTGCGAGAGCCTCGGTGCCGTCTGCTGCGACGAGCACGCTATAACCGCCAGCTTCCAACGCAAATCGAGCCGAGTCGCGGATGCACTCTTCGTCATCGACGACGAGCACAAGCTCGCCGTGCCCCTCGCGATCGAATCGAGCGGCGATTTTGACCTCGTCTGCCTCCAGTGAGGGCGATGCTGGTAGGTAAAGCTGAAATGCTGTGCCCGCGCCCGGCTCCGTTTTTACGCGAATGAAGCCGCCGTGGCTTTTGACGATCCCGAGGACTGTTGAGAGCCCGAGGCCGGTACCTTTCCCGACGCCTTTCGTCGTGAAAAACGGATCGAAAATCCGTTCGACGATCTCGTGTCGCATACCTTCGCCAGTGTCGCTGACTTCGACGTAAACATGAGGGCCCGGGGTTGCTTCCGGAATCATACTTGCGTAGCTCGCGTCGAGCTCGCGTCGAGCTCGATGTTGCTCGCGTGAATGCTGAGCGTTCCGCCGTGCGGCATCGCGTCGCGGGCATTCACGCAAAGATTCAGAAGGACTTGATGCAGTTGCGTGGCGTCGCCAAGCACCGGCCACAGGTCCGGGCTGACGCAGTTCGTGACTGAAATATCCTTCGGGAAAGTACTCGCCATGATTTTCAT
The DNA here is from genome assembly GCA_043728745.1 of Verrucomicrobiaceae bacterium. Lineage (GTDB taxonomy): Bacteria > Verrucomicrobiota > Verrucomicrobiia > Chthoniobacterales > Chthoniobacteraceae > SXWH01. The sequence continues at coordinate 4,814 of JAYTMG010000368.1, read as the reverse complement.
CGGCTCCTCAATCAACCTGCCAAATTGCAACGGTCGCTTTTCGCCTTTCATCCCGCGGCCGAAAGTAAGCACCTGCTTGATAATCTGCGCACCGCGTTCGGCGCTTACCTCGATCGTGCTGATGATACTTTCCCGAACTTCCGCTGTGAGATTGCCGCGGAGCACGGTCGCCGACATCATGATGGGCGCGAGGATATTGTTCAGATCGTGAGCGATTCCGCCTGCAAGCGTTCCGATGCTCTCCATGCGCTGCGCCCGGAGGTACTGCTGCTCTAGTCTTATTCGCTCCGTAAGGTCCACGGCGAAACCAACGCCTTCGTCTGGGTTGTCCTCGAAGCTTGCTGCGCCTATAAGCACATTGACGCGTGAGCCGTCCTTTCTGATGTATTGTTTCTCGAACGGTGCGCAGGCCGACTTTGTGACAATCTCCAGCAATGCCTGCCGGTCGCCCGCCGCGTACTCAGGCGGCGTCATTGTGAGCCAGTTCATCCTTCCGGCATCGAGGTCTTCGCGACTGTATCCGACGAGGTCCAAAAAGGCCGCGTTGGCACCGGTAATACTGCCGTCCAACTTCCAGAACATGACCCCCTGCGCATTGGAATCGACAAGCCGCCGCAGCCGTTCCTCCGTGCGCTTCCGCTCCGTGACATCGCGGATAACGGTGACAATGTAGCTGCGATCGAGCACGACCCATTTCGCGTTGAACTCGGTCGGGAGGCGTGTGCCGTCCTTCCGCTTGCGAAATGCCTCGCCGCGCCACGAGCCTGCGGAGCGAATTTTTGCGACTCGCTCCGGCCACGTTTCTTTTGTCAGTGTCGGATCGATGTCGAAGACCGAAAGTGCGAGGTATTCCGCTCGGCTGTATCCTAGCTCGATGCAGCTCTTCTCGTTCACGTCGAGAAAGCGTCCGGTTTCCGGGTCGATGACCTCGAAGGTATCGGTGGACTGGTCGATCAGCGTGCGAAAAAGGCGAAGCTCTTCGTCCGCCTGCTTCCGTTCCCGGCGGAGGCGGCACTCCTGGAGCGCATGAGCCACTGCGGTGCCGAGTCGCCCGAGACGGTCTTTGAGAAGGTAGTCTGCGGCACCTTGTTTCATCACCGTCACGGCGACATCCTCGCCTATCGTTCCGGAAAGAATGATAAACGGAATGTCCAAGTTCCGTTCCTTCAGCAACTCGAGAGCGCGCGGCCCGCCGAACTGCGGCATCGCGTAATCCGAAAGAATGATGTCGAGTTCGGGATGGAGCATTTCCACATACTCCTCCTCGCTCTGCACTCTCGTCCACTCCGGTTTGAATCCCGCCCGGCGAAGCTCGCGGAGCATGAGTTCGGCGTCGGCGGCGCTGTCCTCGGCGATCAGGATACGCAGGGGCTGAGTGGTCATATTAGTCAGGGGTTTGGAGGTTGATTGAGTCGCATCCAATAAATGGCGAGCTGTTGGACGACTTCGGCGAACTGCTCAAAACTTACCGGCTTCACGATGTAGCTGTTTATGCCCATCCGGTAGCTATCCACGAGGTCGCGCCGCTCTTTCGACGAGGTCAGCACTACGAGCGGGATGGAGCACGTCCGGGGATCGACCTTGATTCGTTCGATGACTTCTAGGCCCGAGATTTTCGGTAGTTTCAGATCGAGCAAAATCAACTGCGGCGTGTCTTTGATGCTGCGCGTCACGAACTCGCCTTCGCAGAAGAGGTAGTCCACCGCCTCCAGGCCGTCACGCGCGACATGAATGCTGCGCTTAATTTCGGATTTCGCGAACGCTCTCAAGGCCAGTTCCAAGTCCTGCGGGTTGTCCTCGACGAGTAGAATATCGCAAGAAGTAGTTTGGTTCATGGCGTGTTGAATCCTCCCAGAGTGAAATAGAATGTTGCTCCCCGATCCGGGCCGGCGTCGGCCCACACACGTCCCCCGTGCCGTGTGATGATCTGCTGGACGATGGCAAGTCCGACCCCGGTCCCTTCGAAGTCCTCAGCCCGGTGCAATCGCTGGAAGACGCCGAACAGCTTGCCCGCATACCGCATGTCGAATCCCGTCCCGTTGTCGCGGACAAAAAAGACATCGCGCTCCGCCGTCGCGTTGCATCCAATCTCCACCACTGCGGCGTCGAGCTTTCGCGTGTATTTCAAGGCGTTCGAAAGGAGGTTGAGCCACACTTGCTTGAGCAAAGATGGATCCCCGTTGCACGGCGGCAAGTCGCCGATGAGTAGATTGATATTCCGTCCTTCCTGCTGGCTCTTCAGCTCTGAGAGCGCGCTCAGAACGAGATTCCCGGTATTCACATTTTCTTTTTCCAACGGAGCGCGGCCGAGCCGGGAAAAAGTAAGCAAGTCGTCGATAAGTTTACCCATCCTTCGCGCACCATCCCGGATCGTCAGCACATAGCGGAGTGCTTCGGCTGGAAGCTGGGGTCCGAAGTCATCGAGCAGCGCTTGTGAAAAACCATCGACTGCCCGCAGCGGTGCGCGGAGGTCGTGCGAGACGGAGTAGGAGAAAGATTCCAGCTCCTTGTTTGCACTTTCCAGTTCGGATGTGCGTTCCATCACCCGTTGCTCGAGGTCCGCGTTGAGCTGTTTCACGGCCTCCTCCGCACGCTTGCGTGCCGTCACATCCCGGATATTGCACTGGATTACCTTGGCACCGTTCACGAGGTAAACATTGCTGATGAACTCGACGTGGATACGCACCCCGCTCGCTGTTTCCAGCGGCATATTTTCGTATCGGACGTATTCCTTTGCCCGCAGTTCCGCGAACTCGCTCTCGTTCGCCACAACATCTTTGAAAATGCCCAGATCCCACACAGCCTTCCCCATGAACTGCTCATGCGAATAGCCCAGAAGGGTCCTAAGGTATGGGTTCACCTCCTCCACCATTCCGGTTGCCGCATCGAGGATCAGAATCCCGTCCCGAGCCGACTCGAAAAGTCTGCGGTAGCGTAGTTCCGATGCGAGTAAGAACCGCTCCGTTTCTCGCTTTTCGGTGATGTCACGCATCACTTTGGATATGCCGATGAGTCTTCCCTCCGCGTTTTTAATCGGCGACGCCGTGATGGAAACGTCGATTAGCTTTCCATCGCGGGTCTGGCGTTTCATTTCAAAATGCTCGATCAGTTCGCCGCGCATCGTTTTCGCGAGGAGCTGGCTCTCGTGGTCCTGCTGGTCGGGCTGGATGAGCCGCATGACTGAAGTCCCCAACATCTCGTTTGCAGAATAACCAAAAACCTTTTCTGCGCCTTTGTTCCAGCTCGTGATGATGTTGTCCAAGTCCTTGCTAATGATTGCGTCCTGCGATGACTCGACGATTGCCGCGAGCCGGAGCGAAGCGATTATCGCGAGCTTGTGGTCTGTGATATCGATGTGGCAGCCCGTCATGCGCAAGGGCTTCCCGGAGGGGGACCGCATCAAGCTCCCTCGGTCAAGAATCCAGCGCCACGAGCCGTCTTTGTGTCGCAGGCGGATCTCCAGATCATAAGTCGCACTCCGGCCCTCGACGAAGTCCTTCAGCGCGACGAGCGTGGAATCCCGATCCTCGGGGTGCAGACGGCTCACCCACTCATCGACACCGCCGGATAAATCGTCCGACCCAAACCCGAGCTGCCGCTTGCACTCGTTCGAATGAGAGAGCTCATTGGTCACAAGATCCCAGCTCCACAGCCCGATGCCAGATGATTCGACGAGGAGCTGAGTGCGAGATTCGCTTGCCGCCAATTCTCGAGCCTGACGGCCTAGATTCAATTGTGCCATCACTTGGCGGCTGAGCACCTGCAGACCCTCCGCCTGCGAAGCGGTGAGGGTGCGCGGTACGCGGTCGAGCACGCAGAGGGTTCCCAGCACAACACCTTCCGGACTTATGAGGGGCGCGCCAGCGTAAAAGCGAATATTGAGTTCCCCGGTGACGAGCGAACTTGCCAAGAAACGAGCGTCCTTCGTAGCATCCTGCACGATAAGTAGATCGCGCTTATGGAGCGCATGCACGCAGAACGAAACATCGAGAGGTGTCTCCGTGAGTTCGGTGCCAAACCGAGATTTAAACCACTGCCTGTCCTCATCAATGAGCGTGAACAGCGCAATGGGTGCATCGCAAATCTTTGCCGCGAGTCGCGTAAGATCATCGAAGACCGGTTCCGGCGGCGTATCCAGCACCGCATACTCGCGGAGCGTGGCTAGGCGCACCTGGCTGTCGGTGGGCGATGAGTCGTTGGTCATGATAGTCGAGGGAAGCCCCTTCGATGCTTAATCGGATCTCAGGACCACATGGGCCGTATCGAATATTTCGCATCATCTTCCAAAAACAAACAGCCTGACACCGGGCCAGTCAGAGTCAGCTGAGCGAACTGCGGAAAAGTGTGCGAAGGGGCCGGATGGATACCGCAAGCGACGAGGGTGTGACCGCTGCGTGATGTAGCCCGTAGCACAGTCCGTCCCGGCTGAGGGGCCAACGGGCGTCCCATCCGTTGCAGGCCGACAGCAGCCGGGACGGCTACTGGCCCCACAGCCGGGACGGACTGTGCTACATCACGCAACGGTCACAACCAGCAACGACTACATACACGATACTTGCCTCGCTACTCGGAATACCCCGAACTTCGGCCTCCGCCTCATCGATGGCGACTGGCTCAGAGTGCGACTGAACGCTGAGCGCGAAAATGCCTTGTTCGCTTTATTTAACGCAGGCTACCGAAGGACAGGATTGCCCGCGCTTTCGAACCATTTCCAGCGTGGGTCGTGGACGAATTGCAGGGACTGCTCGACGGTGAGCCCGGCGTTGGCGACGGCGGCATTTTTTGAAAGATGCTGCTGCCACGCGTGACGCTCG
>JAYTMG010000367.1:0-2425 GCA_043728745.1 Verrucomicrobiaceae bacterium | reverse complement strand
CTCACCGAACTCCGAAAAGAAGAGCTGAAAGAAAAAGGCGGCATCTTGAAAGAGCAAGTCGAGCAAGCGCTCACCAAGCTCGACAAAACCCTGAAGGACATGAAGCCGGACTTAAAGGCTGACAATGCGAAGAAGCTCAATGAGCAAGCGCAGGACGTCTCCGATTTATGGAAGAAGGCGACGGCCGATTTGCCCAAGCTCATGGAAAACGTGGAGCGGACCGCGCAGCAATTCGGAGCAAACGAGCAAGCCCGCGAAATGAAGGAGATGCTCGATAAACTCAAAAAAGGTGATGCTTCCGCGCTGAACAAAGCTCTCGAAGAAACCCGCAAAAAACTCGAGGAACTCGCGAAAATGCCCGACGGCGCCGAGCGACAAAAGCAGATGGAGCAGTTGGCAAAGGAGCTCGCAAAGCTGTCCAACCAAATGAAGGAACAACTCGGCGACAAAGGCGCGAACGAAGCGCTGAAGCGGGCTCTGGAGCAAATGGGCATGGCGAAAAACAAAGACGCCGCAAACGAGGCGCTTCAAGCAGCCGCCGACTCGCTGAATCTCACGAAGGAAGAGCTGGAGCGAATGGCCGAAAACTTTAAAGACGCCAACAACCTCGAAGACGCGCTCAAGAATCTCGCGAAAGCAAAGCAACTTAATCAGGACGGCAAACTCGACGGCGCAGACGCCGCAAACGCGAAAACCATGGAGGATTTTGCAAAGCTCTACCAAGAACTCATGGGCGACGGTGAAGGCCAGGGACAGGGCGACGGACAAGGCAAGGCTGGCCAGAAGCCCGGACGAGGCAACGGCGGAACTCCCGGTGAAGACCCAAACGCCATCACAAAAACCAAGGATGAAAAATCGAAGACGAAAATGGGCGCGGGAAAGCTGCTCATGCAGTGGAAAGAGGAAGGCGTGGGCGAGACCGGCGCAAAGGCGCAGGAATATCAAGAAGCAGTGAAAGCAGTGCGTGAAGGGGTCGCGGAGGCGATTCGCAACGAGCGCATCCCGCCCGGCTATCACGGGGCGATTCAAAAATACTTCGACCGACTGCCCGACAAAACGAAATAGTCCCGCGTGAATTTTCGCATCGCTCTCCTTTTACTCCTGCCGCTCGTCACCTTCGCGGAAACGAAGATCGAATCGGTCGCCGGCCAGTCAGACTTTTCTGTCGAATGGGACGGGGCGACGGATCTCAGCGCAATCACTTGGCTGCGCGAAGATCGGTTCTTCGTCGTCTCCAATCGCCAGAAGGCGCTCTACCCGCTGCGAATGGATGTGAACCCGGAGACGGGTCGGCTTTCCGAAGCGGAGTTCGGGAAAAAGATTCCGCTAGAAACGGAAGAGTCCGACTTCGAAGGGCTCATCTACATGCCTTCGAAAAACCGCTTTTACGTCAGCACCGAGGCGCGCAGCCGAATCGTCGGTTTCGATCTTGATGGCGACGCGACCTTCAAAGTCGAAGTGCCAAAAATCTTCCGCCAGTCCCGCCGGAACAAGAGCCTGGAGTCCTTGGCATGGAGCGAAGAGCGCCAGGAGATGTGGACCGCAAACGAGGACTCACTCGAGTGCGACGGTGCCGAGAGCGTCCGGGAAAAAGGCGCGCTGGTGCGCCTGCAACGGTTCAACGACAAGCTGGCACCGTCCGGGCAATTTGCCTATCGCACCGAGCCGTCGCTGTTTCGCATCGGGCATCAAGGCACCGGAGTCACGGACATGGCGCTCCTGCCAAATGGCGAACTGCTCGTGCTGGAGCGCGTGATCACCGTCGGCTTCTGCGTGCGCATTTTCCGCGTGGAACTGGATGGCGCGACGGACATCACAAAGGTCGAATCGCTGAAAAAAGCGGACGATGTGAAGCCCGCGAAAAAGCACCTCCTTTTTGAGCAGCTTTCCGGAGCCATGAACTTCGAGGGAATCGCGCTCGGCCCGACGCTCGCCGACGGTAGCCGCAGCCTCATCCTAGTCGCCGACAACGGCGGTGGACCGACTCATCATTTCATCCCACTGCGACTGCGGATGGCTGAGCCCGAAAAGCCGAAAAACGACGAGTAGAGGTCGGCTGTAATTTATGAATGGTGACTAGCCCAATTTCGCGGATTCGGCGGTGAAACGGAACACTCTTCTCCGCCAGCCTCGCAGATTTTGCTGAAGGCGTACAATGTCGAGTTGATCTTCGGCTTCCTCGCCCTATGCCGAGTTTCACGCTTCCTTGGTTTGCATCGCCAAGACCGGGGTGGACTTTTGCGTAGTATCAGCGTGAGTTTATCTCCCGTTACCCATCTATGAAGAACCTATTTTACCGTGCGCTCATGGCGCTGTTGTTCGTTGCGTCTGCGCTGGCGGCTTCTCCGCAGCCGGACCTTACGCAGGCTGGCGCGATTGCGGCGCTGAAGGTGGATGCGGCGAGTTCGCCGACTTACTCGAAGAC
>JAYTMG010000366.1:0-1325 GCA_043728745.1 Verrucomicrobiaceae bacterium | reverse complement strand
GCGCCTTGTTCGAGGCACTTGGCGAGGAGTTGGACGCCGGCGTTGTGCTCATGCTGGCCGGGGCCGTGCGATGGACGGCCGGCGATCATGAGGATGTTCTTTTTGTCGGCAGCGAAGCCGAGGGTGGAGATTGCGAGTGAGAGCAGAAAGGTAAGTTTCATGCGCTCCAAATGGAGAATCCGCGGCGCAAGTGCAAGCTCTCCGTGGCTCCAATATTATAGGCGCTTACCGCTCGCGTCGTTCGGCCCGGAGTTGCCCGCATCCCGCAGCGACATCGATCCCTCGGCGCTGGCGGATGGTGCTCGGGATTCCGGATTGTTGGAGGGTGTGTTGGAATTCCTCTGCGGCCTGGGTGGCGGTGGCGATTCCCTCGAAGCCCTGTGTGGGGTTGAGCGGGATGAGGTTTACGTGCGCACGGATTCCGGTGAGAAGTGCGGCGACGCGGCGCGCGGTTTCCACGGAGTCGTTCTTTCCGGCGATGAGAGTCCAGCCGAAGAAGATCTTCGCATCCATGACTTCGCTGTAGTGTCGGCAAGCCGCGATGAGCTCGGCGAGCGGCCAGCGTTTGCTGACGGGGACGAGCGCGGCGCGTTCTTCTTCCGTCGCGCCGTGGAGACTTACGGCGAGGCTGTAAGGACGGCGCTCCTCCGCGAGCCGCAAGATTCCCGGCACGACGCCGACGGTGCTCACGGTGATGCGCGATGGACCGATGTTGATGCCGCCGGTGTCGGAGATGATTTCCAAGGCGGTCATCACGGAGTCGTAGTTGTGCAGTGGCTCGCCCATTCCCATGAGCACGAGATTGCGGAGCCGCGTTCCGCGTTCCGCGAGTGCGCGGTTTGCGTGCAAGACTTGCGCGACGATTTCGCCGGGGCGGAGATGCCGGACAAATCCCATCTGCCCCGTCGCGCAGAACACACAGCCCATCGCGCAGCCCGCCTGGGTGCTGACGCACGCGGTGTGCCGGCCCCGGTAGCCCATGAGGACGGTCTCGATGGTTTGCCCGTCGTCGAGCGTGAGGAGGAACTTGCGCGTCAAGCCGTCCGAGCTCGCCGTGTCCGCGGCGACTGCGGGGATTTCGAGGCGCATTCGTTTTTCCTCCACCCAGCGCCGAAGCGGAGGCGGGAACTCGCCGCACGTTCCGAGGTCGCCCATCGCCCGCCGGTGGACCGCGCCCCAAAGCGCCTTCGTGTGAATCGGGCGCAATCCGTCCTCTACCAGCGCGCGTTCGAGCGCTGGAAAAGGAAGATCGAGAAGATTGCCGACGGTATTCAACAAGCCGGAGTGTAATGCGCAAAACCGGCGCGCGCGGCAAAAACTTTCAT
>JAYTMG010000365.1:0-1101 GCA_043728745.1 Verrucomicrobiaceae bacterium | reverse complement strand
GGCGTGCAAGGAAAGGAGACGAAGGCGGGGAAGTTCATCGTCACAAACAAGGAGCCGATGCACATCTCGAACATCTACAAAGGCGCAAAGATGCCGTGGTTTATGCGGCTAAACTGCGGCGACTTTGGGATGCACCAGGGCATTGTGACTGGCGCGCCGGCCTCCCACGGCTGCATCCGGCTCCCTGCCGCCATCGCGAAAAAGTGGTACGGAAAAGTACCCCTCGGCACCGAAGTGTCCATCTATTGAAGCAAGCTGGCATCGGGCATTGCGCTGTGTGTAAAGTCCCCCATGACCATCACACACCGACTCCGCCGACTCCGCGCCACGCCGCAGCTCCGCGCCCTTGTGCGGGAGACCACGCTGACGGCGGATGACTTCATTTTACCGCTCTTCGTCTCGGAGAAAATCACGGGCCGCGTCGCGGTTGCATCCATGCCGGGAGTGTTCCAGCTCGACGAAAAGGAACTCATCGTCGAAGCCCGCGCCGCGCACGCCGCCGGGGTTCGGGCCGTGCTGATTTTTGGCATCCCTGCGCACAAAGACGAACACGCCACGCAAGCATACGCCGACGACGGAATCACCCAGCGTGCTGTGCGAAAGCTCAAGGCGGAGATCCCCACGCTCGTCGTGATGACCGATGTTTGCCTCTGCGAATACATGAGCCACGGGCACTGCGGCATCACGGAGTTTCACGGCGGAGTCGCGCACGTCCACAACGACCCTAGCGTAGAACTCCTCGCCGCCACCGCCGTCTCCCACGCCCGCGCCGGAGCCGATGTCGTCGCGCCGAGTGACATGATGGACGGCCGGATCGGAGCCCTCCGCACCGCGCTCGATGAAGCGGGTTTTGTGAACACGATCATCATGAGCTACGCTGCGAAATTCGCCTCCGCGTTTTACGGCCCGTTCCGCGACGCCGCCGAGAGCGCCCCGATGGCAGGCGATCGCCGCACTTACCAAATGGACTCTGCCAACGCCGCCGAGGCCCTGCGCGAAGTCGCCCGCGACATCGAGGAAGGAGCCGACATCGTCATGGTAAAACCCGGCCTCCCGTACCTCGACCTCGTTTTCCGTGTGAAGGAGCGCTTCGGCCTGCCG
>JAYTMG010000364.1:0-1512 GCA_043728745.1 Verrucomicrobiaceae bacterium | reverse complement strand
TTCATGACAGTAGATCGGATGCGCAACGTTGATTGGTTGCATCCGCGAAAAGAATTGTGGGGGTAACCGGGAGTGCAAGCGGTCCGGTCAAAGCGTTTCGAGAAATAGGGTCGCTATCATGAGGGATGATGCCGACGGAAGCGCTTGTAGCGAAATTTCCGGCGGGTGCCGAATGGGTAAAGAGCAATCCGTCGCGACGCTCCGCAACTTCGATATCGGACGCTACGTTTTGCACGGGAGGCTTTAGTGCGGATAGGCGGTGCGGCGCGTCGCATCGCAAAAACGGAAAGAGAAGCTTTCCTTTTTCAGTCTTAATTGAATATATGGTGCTACGTACATGGAAGCACCGGAAAAACTTACGACGGGTGAACCTCTCAGCATCGAGGAAATGCTCAAGCATCTGCCTGCCCTCGGTGAAATCCCGATGGGGCTCCTGAAGAACTACGCGCTTGGCGCGGCGGTGATCCGCAGATTCTCCGAAGGGGACATCGTGTGCCACGAAGGTGAGTTCGGCTCCACTGCGTTTTATATCGTGGAGGGTGACGTGGATATTTACATCGAGAACCCGCTGGCCAAGGTCCAGAGCGCCCGGCACGGGAAGGGGATCTTCGGTTTCTTCAAAAAGATCACGGGGCTTTTTGGCGGAACACGCGAGGCGGGGGATGATCCGAACGGCTTCATCGCGATCGACGCGGACGTGGATCTGCCCAAGACCACGCCGCTCGCGACGCTGCACGCGACCGATCTTTTCGGGGAGATGACGTGCCGGACTTTTCAACCGCGGTCTGCGACGGTGCGGGCGAAGGGCGACTGCGTGATGATCGAAATGCTCCGCGTGATTCTCGACATGTTGCTCGGGACGCGCGACGTGGATGCCGATACGAAAGCCAGCACGAAAGTGAAAGCGCCTACGTTCAAGGGCACGAGTTTCAAGACCGCGATGGACGACAAGTACCGCGCGCGCTCGTTGGCAAATCATCTCAGTTCGGTCCCGCTGTTCGCGACTTTGGGCGATGAATTTCTTCACTATTTACGAGACCGCGCGGAGCTCGTGAGCTGTGGAAAAGGTCAGGTAATTTGCAAGCAAGGCGATGTTGCAGATGCGTTTTATCTCATCCGCAGTGGATTGGTTCGTGTCTCGCAGGCGATGCCGGGAGGCGAGATGGTGCGCACTTATTTGAAACGCGGAGAGTTTTTCGGAGAGATTGGTTTTTTGAAGGAACAGCCGCGGAATGCGACATGCGCTGCGCTCGATGCGGTGGACCTCGTGAAGATCAACGCCGCTGACTTCCGGGTGCTGCTTGAGAAATTTCCCGTCGTTCGCGATTCGCTCATGCGTATCGCGGAAGTCCGCATCGCAGCAGACGCGGAGCGCCGCCCGCCGCCGGGGTTGCAGCTTGATGATTTTCTGAATCAAGGACTCTACGAAGCGCAGAATCTTTTGCTGATCGATCTCGACCACTGCACGCGCTGCGATGCGTGTGTGAATGCTTGCGCCGATGCGCATGACGG
>JAYTMG010000363.1:0-1378 GCA_043728745.1 Verrucomicrobiaceae bacterium | reverse complement strand
AGCGGGCGACGGTTGAGCGACCGCGACTTGCGGAATCAGTAGCACGAGCAGAAGCATCGCACGCAGCGGCATGATGAGGGCTCCGAGACGGTGAGTTTTCGATGTTCTCCGTCGGGCTTGTCCCGGCGGGGGAAAGGTGCGCTGTCGAACTAGGTCTCAGCGTCTTGTTGTCGTGCGCTTTTTGTGGTGTACGCGGCTCGCGTGCATCCTCGTCGCCTTTGGCGACTCAAACGCACGCGAGCCGCGTGCGCCACAGATTGCGGCTTCGCCGCGATGTTTAACCGCGACCCTCTGGGGAGCGCTTTTGAACTGCGGCTCAACCGCGCGATTGAAAAGCGCTCCCCAGAGGGTCGCGGTTAAACGGTCTGAGGCTTCGCCTCGCTGGATTCTCTTGTGAGCGGCGGCGCTGAAAACGAGCTTCCGTCTGAAGTCGAACCCGTTCAAGAAGCCGCAGACCGCTGACGAGTGGGAACCGTATCTCGCCGACAAGCAGCGCGAGTACCAGTCCTTAACCCAACAACTCGCCGCCGCCGAAGCCGAGATCAACGACCGCGTCTACAAGCTCTTCGACCTGACTCCCGACGAAATCAAACTGCTGCAACGCGAGGTCGAGCACTGACGCTGGAAGAGCAAGGCCAGCGTCAGCCGAACGGATGGAGTCCCAATGCTCCACGCCGCTCAGCGTGATTCGCCGTCTGACTCGACGACCGAGAGCATGGCTCCGCGAACGTCGAATTGACCCGCGTGAAGGTGTAGACCAGCCTGCCATCCGAGTCCTCCGTAAGCGTGGCCGGGCTGACCGCGACGCTCACAGCGAACGGGGCCACCTGAATGATCGAGCCCGTGGCCGCGAGCGGACTCCCCAGCGTGTCGCCGCTGCCGGAGACGACCGAGAGGACCGCCGTTTCGCTCGGTTCGAAAGACAGATCGGTACGTCAGTGCGGAAACTCTGCGTTGGCCGTACCCATCAAGGTGTGCTCTTTGACGATGCTGGCGGGCGTCGGAGTCTTTGCCCCGTTGGGGTTTGTTGACCGTTCACCGACACCAACAATCCGGTAGGGTCAGGAAATTTCGAAATTCCGAAGTGCCTGACCCGAATGGCACTGCCGACCCCTTCATGGCGAGTTCGGCGCGCAACCCGGACTGACGCGCGCATGAGATGCGGTCGCGGTCTGTGAGGCAAGCAGTTTGGCGCGGGCGATGGATCGACTTGCTCTTGGTGGTGAGCCCGGATTGGCCTCAGAATCGCCCTCGGTGAGACCTTCCTTGGTGGGCGTGCGAGACTCAGACCAGGGAAGGTCTCATGGCTTTTACACTCACGTTGCGGATCGCCGGTCGCTCATTTCAGTTGGTGCGGCAGCCGTTGCTCTTGGATGAC
>JAYTMG010000362.1:0-5591 GCA_043728745.1 Verrucomicrobiaceae bacterium | reverse complement strand
CCGCGCCCCTTTTTCAAACACTATGTCATACGCAATTTTCAAAACAGGCGGTAAACAATACCGCGCCGGAACCGGTGAAGTCCTCACGATCGAAAAACTTACAGGCGAAAAGGGTTCCATCGTGGAATTCAAAGACGTCCTCGCAGTCGGCAGCGGCGAATCCATCAAAGTCGGAAACACCGGCGCAACCGTCTCGGCTGAAATCGTGGACCACCTGAAGGGCGACAAAGTTATCGCCTACAAGTACCGCCGCCGGAAAGGCTATCACCGCACCGTCGGTCATCGCCAAAAACTCACCAAAGTGAAGATCACTGGTATCTCCGCTTAATTCTCAATCAACAGAAGAACACACAAGCTTTATGGCACATAAAAAAGGACAAGGAAGCGTCAAGAACGGCCGCGACAGCGTATCAAAGCGTCTCGGCGTAAAAGTTTTCGGCAGTCAGCTCATCAACGCCGGCGGAATCATCATCCGTCAGCGCGGCACCAAATTTCATCCCGGTCGTGGCGTCGGTCTCGGCCGCGATTACACGATTTTCGCAATGGTGGACGGCACGGTTCGTTTCGACCGTGGCGGACGGCGCGTAAATGTGGATGCAGCTCCCGCTTCGGCGAGCTAGACACAGCAACAAGGTTTATTCGCAAAGACCCCGCTCCACACGGAGCGGGGTTTTTGCTTTTTGGAACACACGCCCACGGACCCGAAACGACCATCGCTCTTCGCCGAATTACGCACGCTCCCGCGCGCGTACTGGATTCTCATCGCCGGATGGTTCGTGAATCGTTTCGGCACCTTCGTGATGCCGTTTCTCACGCTCTTTCTCACCGGGCGCGGGCATCCACCTTCGGCCATCGCATGGGTCCTCTCCGCAAACGGCCTCGGGCAGCTCCTCTCCTCCGTCCTCGGCGGATACTGGTCCGACCGGATTGGCCGCCGCCGCATCATCGTGCTCGGCACCCTCGGAAATGCTGCGGCGATTTTCGCGATGTTCTATGTGCATGAGCTTTGGGCCATAGCCGGAATGATGCTCCTCGCCGGGTTCGCGTCCGGATTCTACATGCCCGCCAGCAACGCCCTGCTCGCCGACATCGTCCCCCAGGAAATGCGGCTACGCGCCTACGCGGGACAACGGCTCGCCATCAATGCCGGCTTCGCTTGCGGAGCCTCGGCGGCGGGATTTCTGATCACGATTTCCACATTTGCGCTGTTCGCGGGCGATGCCATCACGACGGCTCTTTTCGGCATCATCGCATGGCGATTCCTCCCGCGTGGACACAAGGTCGGCGTGGAAGAAGCATCGTGGTCGCAGGCATGGCAGCACATCAAACACGACCGGAATTTTTGGGGGCTTTTCTGGGCGACAATTCTATCGTCATTCGTCTTCCAGCAGTTCAACTCCACATTCGGCCTTGAGATCAAACAGCGCGCCCTCACCCTCACGATCGGCTCGTGGAAATTCACGCCCGAGCAAGTGTTCGGGCTGCTCCTCGGCTGGAACGGCATCATGGTCGCCTGCTTCGAATTGCCCATGACTCGATGGACGCAGCGCTTCGATTCGCGCCGGATCATCCTCATCGGATATCTGCTCATGGGATTCGGCTTCGCGCTCAACGCGCTGCCCGGCGGGACAGGATTTTTCTTCGCCGCGATGACACTTTTTACCATCGGCGAAATGTTCAGCCAGCCCATGCGCAGCGCCTACATCGCCGAAATCGCACCACTCCACCTGCGCGGGCGCTACATGGGCGCGCTCGCGATGGCCGGCACCGCAGCCGCAGCGCTCGGCCCACATGCCAGCCTCCGCCTCCACGCTTGGAATCCGCCCGTCCTGTGGTTGAGCTGCGCAGTCCTCGGCATCCTCTCCGCCATCGCACTCGCTGCGGGCAGTCGGACTAAGAGTTAAGCTCGCCGCGCTCTGAGTGGAGCGACAACCTGCTCGACCTCCGCCGCGGTAAATCGCGGGGTGATGTATTGCGGGCAGTTCCAGTCGAAGCTCACCGTCTCTATCAAAAAGAGGCGTTCGATTCTATCCGCGAGCTCCGGCGACGGGCAGAGTTGTGCGGCGAGCTCGGGGTTTTCGCGGGCATCGAGGACGCGGGCGTGGCCGAGGATTTTCAGGCGGTCGCGATTTGGATAGTCCATGAGGAAAAGTGCGACGCGATCGTTGATGTCGAGGTGGCCCGTGGTGAGCATCTGGCGGTTTCCTTTGAAGTCGGCGAAACCGAGCAAGTGCGGTCCGAGGACTTTGAGAAAGCCCGCCGGCCCGCCCCGGTGCTGGATGTAAGGCCAGCCGTCCGGATTCGTCGTGGCCATGTAAAAGCTGTCTCGCGCTGCGATGAAGGCGGCTTCGTCGGCGGTAAAAGGATCGCGCTCGGGTGCCTGCGCAACCGATTGATGTTTACCGAAGTATCGCTCCTGCGCGGCCTGGACTGCGGGCGTGAGCATGATTTGCATGAATTTTGCGGCCATAGTGAGTCGTAGTATCGTTAAAAAGCGGGCACCGCGGTGTGACTACGAAGCGCGCGAAGGACGCGAAGATTCCCGGGACTTCGCTTGCTTCGCGGCCTTCGTAGTTACCTCAATGTCTTGAGACGTCACCACCGGAATTTGCGCTCCGACTCCGTGATGGGCTGGTCGTTGATGCTCGCGTAGCGCTTCGCCATGAAGCCGTCGGCGTCGAACTCCCAGTTCTCATTGCCGTGCGCGCGCCACCATTGGCCGGCGTCGTCGCGCCACTCGTATTCGAAGCGCACGGCGATGCGATTGCCGGTGAAAGCCCACAGCGTTTTGCGCAGGCGATAGTCGTGTTCCTTCGCCCATTTGCGGCGGAGAAATGCGACGACTTCCTCGCGGCCGTGCAGGAACTCCGTACGATTGCGCCACTCGGCGTCCGGCGTGTAGGCGAGCGAGACGCGCTCGGGGTCGCGGGAGTTCCATGCGTCCTCGGCGAGCTGCACTTTTTGCCGTGCGGTCTCCTCGGTGAATGGCGGGAGCGGTGGGCGTGGAGTGCTCATGGTTCAAGCGGCACCACCAAAGCTCACGCGGTCGTCGGCGTCGAGATAGTCCATGATGGTCTGGAGGTCGGTGCGCGCGGGGTTGATACGCTTCGCTTGCGCCGCGAACCACTCCAGATCCTCGGCCTCGCCGACAGGCATCGTTTCGAGCCACGCGGACCACGCGCGGACCACGCGCGGATTTCGTGCGGCGCGCGTTTCGGCGATGCGTTCTCGTTTACCCAAACCAGCAGCGCCCAATCGCCCGCTCCTTTCTTGGCTTGCTCCAAAAGCGCCTCTGCCGAGATGCCGGTGAAGGCTAAAAAGTGCTGATCCATCGGGTTGTTGTATTTGTAGTCTCCCACTTTTCCAACGAGCAGGGCGCGAGCTTTGTCGAGCACGCGGGCGAGCATGGCGTACCCGCCAAGGCGGACGCGAGGGCTGCGTGGCGGACGTGTTGTGAGGTCGAGCGTGTTCATTGTATGTCGATTGGATTGGTTCAGTGGAGAAGGAATGCGAACGCTCCGGTGAGCATTGCGACGTGCGCCCATATGACGAGCACCTGCATTTTGCCGTAAGAGCGCGAACTGCTGTTTTCGCTCGGCATCTCGGTATCGGCACCGAAGAGGCGGTTGGCGTTTTTGAGCAAAAAGACGCCCGCGACGAGCGTGCCAAGGAAAGCCAGGACGAAGACGAAGTGGATGAATGCTGTTGCGTTGGATTGCATGGCACTCCCATTTATCACTTCGCGTGCCATCACCATTGGCCGGAGGGAATGCGCCTTCCTACAGAGAAAAACGATCATTTCCAGCGCTCGGCACACCGCTACGATAACTCGTATATTACGATTACTCGTTGATTTTAAAAACGGTTTCTCGTAGTTTCACGGAAGTGAACTGCGCCGATTTCCCGAAGATCATGGTCTCGATGGCCCAAAACCGAGCACTGCCCGAAGTGCTCGGCTCCATCGTCAGCGGAATCGCCAAGTGCGAGCACGTTGCGCTCGCCCGGATTTGGCTGCTGAATCCCGGAGACCTTTGTTCGGCGTGCCGGTTCCGCGAAGAATGCCCCGATCAGACGCGCTGCCTGCATCTCGTCGCCAGCGCGGGCACTTCTGCCGACCCGGACCGCGACCACACGCGGACCGACGGCACATTCCGCCGTTTCCCGCTCGGCGTCCGAAAAATCGGGCAGATAGCAAAAAGCGGCCAGCCGTTGCTCATCGCTGGCGTTCACGGCGCGGAAGCGTGGATCGCCGACCGCGAATGGTTTTCACGCGAACGCATCCAGAGCTTCGCCGGTCAGCCGCTCGTCTTCCGCGGAGAAGTGCTCGGAGTGCTGGCGATTTTCGACCGCCTGCTGCTCGATGCTGCGGATTTCGAATGGCTGCGCATCTTCGCAGACCACGCCGCCGTGAGCATCGCCAATGCGAACGCGTTCGAGGAAATCGCCTTTCTCAAAGAGCGACTCGAAGAAGAAATCAGCTATCTCCGCGAAGAAGTTACCGCCCAGCGGGGCACCAGCGAAATCATCGGAGACAGCCCCGCACTGCGCAAAGTGCTCCAGCAAATCGACCTCGTTGCACCGACGGACGCCACCGTGCTCATCACCGGCGAAAGCGGCACCGGCAAAGAGCTTATCGCCCGCGGAATCCACGAACGCAGCCCGCGCAACGGACGCCCGCTCATCACCGTAAATTGCGGCGCCGTTCCCGAGTCGCTGTTCGAGAGCGAGTTTTTCGGACACGTCCGCGGCGCATTCACCGGAGCGCTCCGCGACAAAGCCGGGCGCTTCGAACTCGCCGACGGCGGCACGCTTTTCCTCGATGAAATCGGCGAAGTCCCGCTCCCGATGCAGGTCAAACTCCTGCGCGTTCTGCAAGAACAGGAAATCGAGCGCGTCGGCGAACCCCGCACGCACAAAGTGAACGTCCGCATCCTCGCGGCCACCAACCGCGACCTTCGCGCCGAAGTCGCAGCCGGGCGCTTTCGACAGGATCTGTTTTACCGACTCAGCGTCTTCCCTATCGAGAGTCCGCCGCTGCGCGAACGACGCGACGACATCCCAACGCTCGCCGAACACTTCATCCGCACCGCCGCAAAACGCATGAACCGTCGCCCGCCCAAACTCAGCCCCGCAGCAGCTCGCGAGCTCTCCGCGCAGCATTGGCCCGGCAACGTCCGCGAGCTTCAAAACGCCATCGAGCGCGCCGTGTTCCTCGCCCAAAATGGACCGCTCGTTTTCGCCGTCCCTGCCGCCCCGAGCGCCCTGCCCGCACGGGAGAACGCACCAGTCCTCACCCGCGCCGACCTAAAGCAACGCGAACGCGAAAGCATCGCCGCCGCCCTCGCGCAAACCAGCGGAAAGATCTTCGGCCCCGAAG
Source organism: Verrucomicrobiaceae bacterium (assembly GCA_043728745.1). GTDB lineage: Bacteria > Verrucomicrobiota > Verrucomicrobiia > Chthoniobacterales > Chthoniobacteraceae > SXWH01. The sequence goes on along the minus strand of JAYTMG010000362.1, from coordinate 214 downwards.
GAGCCGCCGCCCTCCTCCACATGAAGCCCACCACCCTCGCTTCGCGGATCAAAGCACTCGGATTGCAACGGAGGTAGTCACGAAACGTCGGCGCTAGGGCCGGGCTGGAAGCCATGGCTCACGCATCTTAATTTCCCTGATGGAAGCGCGGGAAATGCGAATCGGAGCGGGGCTTTCCTAAGCCCCGTGCGTGCCGCGATAGCGGGACGGCGCT
>JAYTMG010000361.1:0-9101 GCA_043728745.1 Verrucomicrobiaceae bacterium | reverse complement strand
GTTGTCGGATGGGCGCTTGTGCGGGCGTTCCATTTTGAGGGCGATCTGGCGAAAGCGATGATCCTCAGCACGAGTTTCCCCACTGCCGTGAATACTGCGCTGATCGCCCATGAATTCAAGGCGGACACGGAATACGCGTCCGGCGCGGTTTTCTGGTCCACGATCTTCAGCATGTTTACCGTCACCGCGCTCATCGCCTTGCTGAAATGGCCGGCTGCGGCGTGGCTTTGGGGATGAGCGCACGCGAAAAGTTCTCTGCGCGCCCATCCGAAACTCGACACCCGGCTGCATTGTGGCAAAAGGAGCGACGATGTTTCATCTCACCATCCTCGGCAGCGGCAGTGCTGGCAATTGCGCGCTCGTAGAGACGCCGAATTCCCGCGTTCTGATCGACGGGGGATTGAGCTGTTTGCAGATGCGCCAGCGGCTTGCGCTCTGCGGTTTGAATCCGCTGGAGCTCGATGGAATTCTACTCACGCACGAGCACGGCGATCACGCCGGCGGGCTGGACGTTTGGTGCCGTCAATTCCAGACGCCCATTTATGCAAATGCGCTTACCGCCGAGGCGCTAAAACGGCAGTCCCCGACGCTCGCAAAGGATTGGCGGATTTTCGTGACCGGGTCGGATTTCGCCATCAAAGACATCGCGATTCAGACGTTTAGCGTGCCGCATGATGCCATGGATCCCGTCGGGTTCGTCCTGCACCACGGCGCAGCAGCGCTGGGTTTCCTGACGGATCTCGGCTTTGCCACCAAGCTCGCCTGCGAGCGTGTGAGGCAGGCGCAGACGCTCGTCATCGAGGCGAATCACGACGAACATTTGCTGCAAAACGACACCAAGCGCCCGTGGTCCACCAAACAGCGCATCATGTCCCGCCACGGGCATTTATCCAACGATGCCGCCGCAAGCGTCGTCGGGGGAATGGTCGGCGGGAATTTGAAGCGGACCATTCTCGGGCACCTTAGTCGCGACTGTAATTCCCCCGAGCTCGCCGCCGCTGCCGTGCGTAAAAGCGTCGAAGGCGCGGGCGCACTCGCAGATTCCGTGGAGGTATTTGTCGCGGAGCAAAAGACGATCAGCCCGCGTTTCTCTGTTTCATTTTAGCGCCTGGAATATCTCACGAGCGGAAGACAAAATAGACCGCGCCGCACATGCAGAGGGCCGCCCAAAGGAAATCTAGTTTCACGCTCTCGCCGCCCCACAACCGGACGAAAACCACGAACACCGTGAGCGTGATAACCTCCTAAATAATCTTGAGCCGCTGCATGGATATGCCCGCGTTGTAGCCGATGCGATTCGCCGGAACCTGGAAGCAATATTCGGCGAACGCGATACCCCAACTGACAAGAATCGCGATCCAAAGCGGCTTCGTGCCGAGCGTCTTCAAATGGCCGTACCAAGCAAAGGTCATGAAAGCGTTTGAAAGCACGAGAAGCCCGATTGTTTGCAGAAAAGGTGACATGCCGCCGCTTATCCTCCGAGTGCTCGCAAAGGCAAAGGATCTTTGGGCCGGAGATGGTATTTCTCTGTAGAAATCGGCGCTTTACTACAAGCTGTAGAGTGTTCATAATAGGGTTCTTATGAGCATAATCCAAGAATTCAAAGCATTCGCCCTTAAAGGAAACGTCCTCGATCTCGCCGTCGGTGTCATCATCGGTGGCGCATTCGGGAAAATCGTCGATTCCGTTGTGAAAGACCTGATCATGCCGCTGATCGGCATGGTCGGTGGCACGCCTGACTTTTCAAAATTTGCAATCGGCGCGACGAAAGTCGTTAAGGACGGAAAAGAAGTCCTCGAGGGTGGAATCATGATCGGCAATTTCCTTAATGCGGTAGTTGCGTTCACGATTTTAGCAGCCGTCGTCTTCTTCGTTATCGTGAAGCCTGCCAGCAAACTCATGGCACCGAAACCAGCGCCACCAGCGCCAGTCGGCCCACCACCAGCAACGCTCGACGACGTCGTGGCGGCCCTCAAGAATTTGAAGGGCTAGTCGTTTCACCGTAACACCCAAATCCAAATCTTAAAAAACAGGCGGGGCATTAATGCTCCGCCTGTTTTCTTTTGCGCTCGAAGATTGGCCTGCACCGCCGAAATATCGGTTTTCGCCAATCACTCCTGGTGGATTCTCGATAGCAACTCGTGCATCGGCGAACGCACTCATCCCGTGCGTTCGCCGATTCCCGTTTTATATTCACCGACCCGCTCCAAAAAATTCACATGAAACTCCGGCACATTCTACTCGCGCTCTTCGCGCTCCTCGGCACGCTCCGCGCGGATATCCTCATCAACCTCGACGCTACGGATAAAGCGACCGGGCCACTCGCGACTTGGACGAATACAGGAACGACAACGGGCAATTTCACCACCGCCGGCGGAATCACGCCGAGCGTCGTGTCGCTCGCAATCCCCGGAAGCACGGTCAAAGCCGTGCAACTCACCGGCACGCTCAGCAACTACGTCGGCCCGGTCGTTCCTGCGACGCTGACTGGAGGCAATGCGCCGCGTTCCATCGAGGCGTGGGTGCGAAATACGGCGGTCGCAACGGAAGAAACGATCATTTCGTGGGGACGCCGCGGAACCAACGCGAACAACAGTTCTTTTAACTACGGAAGCAGCGCAGCATTCGGCGCAGTCGGGCACTTCGGCGCAGCATTCGACATGGGCTACGCGGCCATGCCGACTGCGGATGTCTGGCATTATCTCGTCTATACGTACGACGGCACGACGGCCCGTGTCTTCGTCGATGGCATCGAGTCGAGCAACAAAGCCGTAGCGCTCGCCACACACGCCACGAGCAACTTCCGAGTCGGCGCGCAGACAGAATCCGGCAACACGGTGAATAGCTCTGCGACGTATTGTGGCAGCATGTTTTACGGACGCCTGCGCGTGCGCAACGAGCTGCTCTCGCTCTCGCAAATCCAGACCGCCTACGTCACGGAAGGCCCGACTTTTGGGCGCGGCGGGCCGACCATCGGTGGCTTCACCGCGAGCACGACTGCCACTCTGCCGGGGCAAAATGTGACGCTCTCGTGGAACATCGTCGGTGCCACGAGCGCGAGCATCGATCAGGGCGTCGGCTCGGTGAATGCCTCGTCCGGCACAGCCGTCGTCTCGCCCACCGTCACGACGATCTACACGCTGACGGCGACCAGCGCGACGGGCACCGCGACCGCCAGCGTCACCATCACTCCACAAGGTGCGATTGCGCTGCGAAATCGCTGGAGTTTTTCCAATACCGCCGGTGCTGCTGCGGCTGGGGCGCAGGTGAACGATCTCGTCGGAACGGCACACGGATTCATTCGCGGAACCGGCGCGACATTCACTGGCAGCCAAGCTTCGCTGACTGGCGGCGCTCCGTCGGCGGCTCCATACATCGACCTTCCCAATGGCATCATTTCTTCGCTGAACGAGCTGACGATTGAGGGCTGGATGACGGTCAATGGAACGCAAAATTGGTCCCGCATTTTTGACTTCGGAACCAACACCAGCGGCGAAATCACCGCGCCCGGCGGCACATTTACCGGCACGGAATACCTCATGCTCAGCGCGCAAGTCGGCGCTTCGCAGGCGACGAAGCGCGTGTCGATTCGCGATGCCAACGTGGAGCAATCCATCGACGTCGCAGACCCGACCACGAACGGCACGCAGTTCCATTTTGCCTACGTTTATAAAGTGGACGCGGCATCGAATCAGCCGACGATTTATTACTACAAAAACGGCGTTCTCGTCGGCACGCTTTCCACGACATTCCGGCTACAAAACATCCTCGACCACAACAACTGGCTCGGTCGCTCGAACTGGAATCCTGCAAGCCCAGACCTCAATACCCAAGGGAACTACAACGAATTCCGCATCTGGAATGGCGCGCTCCCGGCCTCCGCCATCGCCGATGCGACCACCGCTGGCCCCGATGCGCTCCCGCAGCCGCCGCGCGTCGATGCGTTTGCCGCTGTCTCCGGCGCGACCATTTATCGCGGCGAACCGGCGCGACTCAGCTACATCCTCGCGGACCCTGCCAGCCTCGGCATCACGGCATCGATCAATCAAGGCGTCGGCGCGCTGACTGGCTCGACTGGCTTCGTCGATGTCACGCCCACGGTCACGACGACTTACACGTTGACCGTCACAAACTCCGCCGGCGCTCGCACCAGCGCCGTGACAGTCACCGTGCTCCCGAGCGAACCCATCGCGCAAAACAGCACTGCGCAAGTGAACTACGAGACGGCGACAAACGTCACCATGATCGCCACGGACCCAAACACGCCCGCTGGATCGCTCACTTTTAATGTGCTCGCGAACCCAGCGAACGGCGCGCTCTCCGGCACTGGAGCGACTCGCCTTTACACGCCAAACGCGGGCTTTACCGGCAGCGATTCGTTCACGTTCCGCGCGAACGACGGCATCAGCAATTCCAACATCGCCACCGTCGCGATCACCGTGCTCCCGCCGCCATCCGCGCCGACGGACATCATTCCAAACGACAGCGTCATTCGCACGACCGCAGCGAATGGCAGCTTCATCGCGCAACTTCGCCCGGTCGATCCGAACCCGACGGATACGTTCACGCTCTCGTTCGTCGCTGGCGCTGGCGACACGCACAACGGCTTCTTCACCCTCAGCGGCACGCAGCTCATCTCCACGCACGATTTTAGCGCAGACCTCGGGCAGACGATTTCCATCCGCGTCCGCGTCACCGACAATACCGGGCGCACATTCGATAAAGTGCTCACGTTTCCAGTCGCCGCGCCGGATTTGCACGTGAAGATCAACGAGCTGCACTACAACTCCGCACGCAACACGCAGCTCAGCGAATTCATCGAATTTTACAATCCCACGGCAGCCGCCGTGAACATGAGCGGATGGCGCATCGATAGCGGAGTGAGCTACATTTTTCCAAATGGCACGAGCATCCCAGCGGGCGGCTACCTCGTCGTCGCCAACGACCCAATTACCATCCAATCGCTCTACGGCGTCACCGCGCTCGGGCCTTGGATCGGCGGGCTCGACAGCATGGGCGAAGAAGTGATTTTGCGCGACCAACTCGGCACGAAAGTCGATGGCGTAAACTACGGCATCACGTCGCCGTGGCCCGCAAATCCAAATGGCGAAGGCCCCACGCTCGAACTCATCCACCCATCGCTCGACAACGATCTCGGCGGCAACTGGCGCGCCAGCACCGCAGCGCCGACCGCTGTGACGTATGTGGCCGCAGGCAGCACCGGCTGGAGCTATCGCAAAGGAACGAGCGAAGCCTCTTCGCCGCAAAGCGCGTGGCACGCCGAGACATTCGCGCTCGACGGCACCTGGCTCACCGGCCCCGCGCCCATCGGCGTGCTCATGAAAAACGACGGTTCATTTTCTGCGGCCAACACGGAAACCGGCGTGACGCTTGGGACGCAACTCACCGACATGATCACACACGGCGGAGCGAACCTCCCGTTTAATGTGAGCTATCGCACCGCGTACTTCCGCAAGACTTTCACCGTGAGCGGCACGATTCCGAAACAAATCCTGCTCCGCGTCATGCACAACGATTCTGCGATTGTGTGGATCAACGGAGTCGAAGTCATCCGCTTTGGATTCCCGCCCGCCGCCGTTGGCGACGCAGCGTTTAATACGACCGCCGTCTATGAGCGCGGCAACGATCCGTGGAGCGAACTCGTCCTCGCCAATGCCGACACGCTGCTCCACGCCGGAACAAACACCATCGCGATTCACGGCATCGCGAAAGCGCCGCAGACGCGCGCTTTGCAGGAAGATTTTGCCACCTACAACGTGTTCGATTTTTCCATCGACGCAGCGCTCACCAACGTGCCCGACACACTCGGCACGCCCGGCGCGCAAAACTCCGTCTTCTCCGCGACAAACGGTCCGGTGATTCGCAGCATCGAGCATTTGCCGAAAACACCGACCTCCGTACAGCCGATCACCATCTCGGCAAAAGTCACCGATTCGCAAGGCGTCGGCGCGGTGACGCTCAGCTACCAGATTGTTGCCCCCGGTAATTTCATCCCCGCGACGCTGCCGCTGACCAATGCGCAGATTCTCGCGAACCCCGCGGAGACATTGCCCGCAAACCCTGCATTTGAGCTGCCTGCAAACTGGATCACCGTCACCATGTTGGACAACGGTTCCATCGCTGGCGACATCGTGGGCGACGGTGTTTATACGGCGGTGATTCCCGCGCAACCGAACCGCACGCTCGTCCGCTACCGCATCACGGCAAACGACCTCACCGCGCTCAGCACGCGAGTCCCAGCGACCGACGATCCGCGGAAAAACTTCGCGCTTTTTGTGTATGACGGCGTGCCGACTTATATCACTGGCGGCACATCCTACGCGCCTGCGACGCTCAATACGCTGCCCGCATATCACTGGCTCACGCGAGGCACAGATTTCACGAAACTGCTCGCCTACAACCTCGCAGACCGCTTCGACAATTTCCCCGATTTGAACGTTCTTCAGGCGCGCAGATTCGAGAATTTTGAAGGCGCGCTCGTGGTCGGCGATCAAGTCATCGACCACACCGCAGTCCGACTTCGCGGCGGAAACTCCCGCTACAATCCAGTCGGAAACACGACGCAAGAACGCAAACGCCACTTCCGATTTGTCTTCCCAAAAGGCACGCCATTTCACGCCGCCGACGAAGCCGGGCGCAAATACAACCGCCCGTGGGAAGACATGCTTTTCAACAAACAATTTGGCAACAAAGGCTACTACGACTTTGGGCTGCCGTACGAGATCGGCGGGAAAATGTGGTCGCTCAGCGGAGTGCCGATTCCCGAGAGCCACTGGGTGCAATTCCGCGTCATCCGCGATGCCGATCAATCGCACGCAACACTCGGCGATTTCTGGGGCATGTATCAGGCGCTGGAATTCCCCGACGGGCCGAATTTCCTGAACGCGCGCAAACTCGAGCGCGGCAATTTTTACAAGATGAGCGACTGGCAGCAGAATGGCGAAATGGCCTCGCGCAGTCAGGCTCCCGGCGCTGTCGATTTTGGCGAAGACTTCGACAATATCCGCTACAATATCCACCAGACCACATCCGACTCCTACATGGAGCAGTATGTAAACATGCCGCTCTTTTACAAATACGACGCGGTGAAAGAAGCGATCCGCCACTACGATATTTTCACCGAGCCGACGGGTCGCCATCGCGTGAAAAATCTCATCTGGTACTTCGAGCCCATCGCGGGCAATCCGCTCGGGAAACTGTGGTTCATGCCATACGACTGGGATGCGTCCTTTGGTCCAAACTGGAACAATGGCTGGGACTTCGTCCACAACGCACTTTACGACCACAACGACATCGTCGATTCCCCGACTTGGCTGCTGCCAAAACAAACGCCGCGCGCGTCCATGAGCATCGCCCATCGCAACGCCATCCGCGAGCTGCGCGACCTTCTGCTCTACCGCGACGCAATCTCGGGCCGTGGGCCGGTCGATGACATCATGGACGACACCGCCGCAAAACTCGCCGCATTCTATCCTGCGGAAATCGCGCGGTGGCCCGATCCAGGCGCAGTTGCAAATTACCCCGGCGGCGTCCCGGCCAAAATCGCCGACATGAAAGCGTTTCTCTTCACCGGCTGGACAAACACCACTGGCGAGGGCGACCCAGCCGTGGGCGCGGGTGGACGCGCGGCATTTCTCGACAGCATCAGCGACACCGTGGATGCCGGCCTTTTGCCCGCGAAACCAACGATCACCAACACGAGCACCGGCGGAAATCCCGTCGATGGAATCGTGCTGACTTCCAGCGCATTTGCAGACCCGCAAGGAACCGGAACTTTTGGCGCGATGCAGTGGCGCATCGGCGAAGTCACCGACCTGGCGGCACCGGCGTACGTCGCGACCGATGAGCGCATTTACGAAATGACCGAAGTCTGGAGCAGCGGCGAACTGCCGGCGTTTAACGCGAGTATCGCAGTGCCTGCCAACGTGCTCAAAGTTGGCCACGCCTACCGCGCCCGCGTCCGGCACAAAGACAGCACAGGCCGCTACAGCCATTGGAGCGATCCCGTCGCGTTCATCTCGGCCGGTTCCAATTACGCGCAAGTCCTGCGGGAAAACTTCGTCGTCAGCGAAGTCATGTATCATCCCGCCCCGCCGAGCCAGGCCGATCTCGACAGCAACCCCGGAAGCAACTGGCTGGAGGAAGACTTTGAATACATCGAACTCGCCAACATCTCCAGCGCACTCACGCTCAACCTGAGCAATGTCGCGTTCGACCGCGGAGTGGACTTTACATTTACCACCGGCACCACGCTCGCGCCCGGCGCACGCATCCTGGTCGTCCGCAACACGTCCGCATTCAACTGGCGCTACGGAGCCGGAAAGCCCATCGCAGGCACATGGCAAACTGGCGACAGACTCAGCAACAACGGCGAACTGCTGCGCCTTGTCTTCGGCGTGAACGACATCATCCGCAGCATCGACTACAAGACCATCGCGCCATGGCCCGTCGGTGCAGATGTCCCCGGCTACTCGATGGTGCTCATCAACCCGACACTCGCGCCGAACCACGCGCTCGGAACAAGCTGGAGAGCCAGCGTCCGGCTCAACGGCACGCCGGGAGAAAACGGGACCATCTTCAGCGACTGGGCCACGCTCAACGCAGTGATCGGCCAACTCACCGACACCGACGGCGACGGAATCGTGAACCAGCTCGAATACGCATTTGGCGGAAATCCAAACGCAAACACCCAATCGCCGCTGCCGACCCGCGCCGTGCAAAACATCACCGTGAGCGGCACGCCAGCCGACTACTTCACGCTCACCTTCCGCCGCTATCCGAGCGCCGAAGACCTCACGTACAGCGTGGAATTCACCAGCGATCTAAACGCCACATGGACCGCCAACGGCACGCTCACAAACAGCGTCCCAATGGGCGACGGCAGCGTGCTAGAAACATGGCGCACTGCGAATCCGATGAACAGCGGACCAAAGCAATTTGGCCGCGTGAAAGCCGTGAAGCCGTAGCGGCGATTCTGCCAGGGCTCACGCATCTTAATTTCCCTGATGGAAGCGCGGGAAATGCGAATCGGAGCGGGGCTTTCCTAAGCCCCGTGCGTGCCGCGATAGCGGGACGGCGCT
>JAYTMG010000360.1:0-4853 GCA_043728745.1 Verrucomicrobiaceae bacterium | reverse complement strand
TGAATTCTGGCGTTACATGGAAACAAAATGATGGGCACAGAATGATGGTCTATTTCTCCAGATATCGTTGCTGTCCAGAATCCAGAATGCACAGGCCATCCGGCTGAAACACCGTGCTACAAAGGCGTAACAAAGTAGAATTAATCACGCCCTCAGCAGGCATACCGCAAGCCGCTCCTTAGCGCGCTGGTTCCGCCGTGTGACAGGCAGCGAGTGACTCCCAGATTCGCCGCTGTTCCGCAGTCAGGATATTCGGAATGATAATGCGTGCCTCGGCGAAAAAATCTCCGCGTGCGCCACTTGGGCCACTTGGAAGACCACGGCCTTTCAGCCGGAATTTCTGCCGCGGCTGGGTGCCTGCGGGAATCTTCAGTTTGATCGATCCGTCGGGAGTTCCGATCTCCACTTCGCCGCCGAGGACTGCGGCGGTGACGGTCACGGGCACTTCGCGAATGAGGTCCGTTCCCTCCACCCGGTAGTCCGGGTGCGGTGCGATATCGATGAGCAGGAAGAGGTCGCCTGCCTCCGCGCCGATGCCCTCGCCGCCTTGCCCGGCGAGGCGGATGCGCTGCCCGGCGCGCACATTTACCGGAATGGTGACGGTGATGGTTTCGCTGCGCCCGTTGCGGGGAATTGTGAAGGATTTTTTCCCGCCCTTCAGTGCTTCTTCGATGGATACCGGCAGTTCGTACTCGAGGTCCTGTCCGCGCCGTTTCTGCGGCTGGCGACCCATCCCGCCGAAAGGATTTCGCCCGCGCGCCTGCTGGCCGCCACCGCCGAAAAAGGTCTCGAAAAAATCGCTAAAGCCCGCGCCGCCTTGGAATCCCTCTGCGCCCGGTCCCGGTCCACGCCGACCGCCGCCGCCATTTTCCCAATCCGGCCCGAGGTTGTCGTAGCGCTGGCGTTTGTCCGGGTCGCTGAGAACCTCATTGGCTTCGTTGATCTCCTTAAACTTCGCCTCCGACGCCTTTTTGTCCTTGGCGACGTCGGGATGAAATTGACGGGCGAGTTTTCTGAAAGCTTTGCGGATATCGTCCTGCGAAGCCGTCTTTGGCACGCCGAGTATCGCGTAGTAGTCCTTAAATTGCACAGCACCGATAAAGCGGAACTTTCAGCGGACCGCAAGTGCTCTGCTTGTTCGCTCATCACAGCGCTTGCTTCGGAGCGGCATTTTCCCGCACGTTCCCCGCCTTTCATGGATACTATCAAATATTTGCTCGATTTCGTGCTGCACTTACAGGAGCACCTTCACGGCTTCACACGGGACCACGGGACATGGGTTTACGTGCTGCTCTTCGCGATTATTTTTGCTGAGACAGGCTTGGTCGTGACCCCGTTTCTCCCCGGAGACTCGCTGCTTTTTGCAGTCGGTGCGATCGCGGCAAATCCTGAAAGCGGGCTCGGTTTCTGGCTCGCCTGCGGAATCATGCTGGTTGCCGCAATTCTCGGCGACTCGGTGAACTACTCCGTCGGGCGATTCGCTGGCGTCCGACTTTCAAAGCGATACCCGCGGCTCATCAAGCCCGAATATCTTGCAAAGACCCACGAATTTTTCGACCGCTACGGCGGCAAGACGATCATCATTGCCCGCTTCGTTCCAATCGTTCGCACCTTTGCTCCGTTCGTCGCGGGCAGCGGCTCGATGGACTACAAAAAGTTCATGTATTTCAACGTCACCGGCGCGATCTTGTGGGTCGGCCTGCTCGTTCCTGCCGGCTGGTTTTTCGGCGGATTGCCGTGGGTGAAAAAGAACTTCGAACTCGTGGTGCTCGGCATCATTTTCATCTCCATCCTGCCGATGGTCGTGGAAATCCTTCGTGAGTGGCTCAAGCGTCGCAAAAAGTGACAGTCTAAGATCCCGCCGTCGCGTGACGTATTTCTGACAAACACGGCACGAACGGCTGACAACTTCTCCGGGCGGACGTGGCAGAATCGTAAACATGAACACACGCCTTCTTTCGCTAATCGCCCTCTTCGTCGCCCTGCTCACCGGCGCTCGCGCCGACGGGCTGATCATCATCCATAACCCGCCGCCGCGCATCGGGCATCACTTTGTCTTTGCGCCGCTGGAGGTCGTGTTTCACAAAGTGGACGTCGATATTTCCGGGCAAAAAGCCACGACTCGCGTGGAGCAGGAGTTCTTTAATCCGAACAACATAAACCTCGAAGGCGACTACATTTTCCCCATCCCAAAAGGCGCGCATCTCGACAAGTTCACCATGCGCATCGGCGACAAGGATATGGAGGCAGAGCTGCTCGATGCGGCGAAGGCGCGGGCGATTTACGAAGACATCGTGCGTCGGCAAAAAGACCCTGCGCTGCTGGAGTACACAGGGCGCGCGGCGTTTCGCGTACGCATTTTCCCCATCGAGGCGCGTTCGCGCAAAAAGGTGAGTCTCGAGTACACGGAACTCCTCAAAGTGGACGCCGGGCTTGCGAGTTACACGTATCCGCTCAACACGGAAAAGTTCTCCGCGCAGCCGCTCAAGACGGTCTCATTACGGGTGAAAGTGAACAGCGATTCGCCCATCAAAGCGCTCTACTCGCCATCGCATCCCGTGGACATCAAGCGCGACGGCGAAAAGCGCGCGACGCTCGGCTGGGAGGCATCCAATGTGCGGCCCGATACGGACTTTCAGCTCATCTTTTCCACCGCCGAAACGGAGGTCGGGCTGCATCTTCTCACGCACAAAAAAGCGGGTGAAGACGGCTGGTTCCTCCTGCTCGCATCGCCCGGCGCAGACATGACGAAATCCAAGGAGCTCAACCCGAAGGATGTCGTATTCGTCCTCGATACGAGCGGCTCTATGGCGGGGAAAAAACTCGAGCAGGCGAAGAAAGCCATGACGTTTTGTGTGGATAATTTGAACGACTCCGACCGCTTCGAGATCGTCCGATTTTCCACTGAGGCCGAGCCGCTTTTCGAGAAGCTCACCGACGTGACTCGCGGCAGCCGCGACAAAGCGCTCGACTTCATCGCGAAGCTAAAACCCATCGGCGGAACGGCCATCGCCGAAGCGCTGGAAGCCGCGCAAAAGCTGAAGCCCGCAGACTCGTCGCGTCCGTTCGTCGTGGTATTTCTCACCGACGGAAAGCCGACGATCGGCGAGACCGACGAAGATCGTATCGTGGCAAAAGTGGCCCGCGACCAAGCATCAAGCACGCGGATTTTTTGCTTCGGAATCGGCACCGACATCAACACGCACCTGCTCGATAAAATCGCCGAGCGGACCCGCGCAGTGTCGCAATTTGTGCTGCCGGAGGAAGATCTCGAAGTGAAAGTCTCGAACTTCTTTTTGAAGATCCGCGAGCCGTTGCTCACGAATTTGAAGCTCGAATTCCCCGCCGGCATCCGCGCAACGAAGCTGTATCCCAATCCTCTGCCGGACTTGTTTCGCGGCGACCAACTCGTGCTGACGGGCCGTTACAGTGGCGAAGGTGAGGGCGAGATTGTGCTCGATGGAACGCTCAATGGGCAGCCCAAGCGCATGGCGCAACGGGTGAAGTTTTCCGGGGACTCGGGCAATGAGTTCATCGCGCAGCTCTGGGCGCTGCGGCGGGTGGGCTGGCTGCTGGATGAGGTCCGTCTGCGAGGGGAGAACAAAGAGCTGCGCGATGAAGTCGTGGACCTCGCGCGCCGCTTCGCCATCGTTACGCCTTACACGAGCTACCTCATCGTGGAGGACGAAGCGCGCCGCGGCGTGCCGCTGACTTCCCGCAGTCTGCCGATGCTCGATCGCGATGCCGTGGCGCAGACCTAGTACAAGCGGAATTGGAGTCAGATGGCCGAAGGAAAAGACGGCTACAACGGTTCGCTCGCCGGCCGCGGCAACTCGGCGCTCAAGAGCGCCGATTCATTCAGTGCAGGCCTGGAAAAGGCCAAGCAGGAAAACCTCGGCAGCATCATCGCGAACAACGCGCCTGCCGCCGACGCATCGGCTGCCGGTGCCGTTTCCGCGAAGCCATCCGCGCCGCTTTATGCGGACAAGCGGGATCGCAGCGAAGGCACAAGGGGCATCGCCGGGGAGATCGCACGCAAGGCGACGGATGTGGAGCAGGCTGCGCGTGTGGTGAACGGCAAGTCATTCACCCAAAACGGCAACCAGTGGAACGACACCTCGCTCCAGGCCGTGCAAGACGCAAAGCGCAACCGCGTGCAGTTCGCCTCGAAGGAATACTTTGACCTGCTGAACGACAAGCCCGCCTCGGCGCAATGGCTCGCACTTGGGAATAATGTCACATTCGCGCTGGATCGGGAGATCTACGAAATCTACGAGTAGATAAACAACGAGGTTCCATCCCTCACTCAGCCAGCGGATAGCACCGGCCCCCGCAAGGCCGCCCGACCCTGGGGATGGCTCCCGATCACGCACGGGGCGGCGGAGCGGTCCTGCGATATTTGTAAAATAAATCCTCTAAAGTGGAACTCCAGCTTGACTAATGAGGTGTCTTCCGCGTTATATCCCGCTCCTTTTTTCCCGCCGCTGGGGGCATTCTGCTCTCCGCGGTGGGTATTTTCATCTCTAAATACTTCGCGGAAACCAATGCCGAACACCAAAGCAAAAGCAGCAAAAATCAAAGCAAAATCCACGAAGAAAGCTCCCGCCGCGAAAAGTGCGAAGCCGGCTAAAAAAGTCAAGCCAACAGAGGAAAAGAAGCCCGCAAAGGCGCTGAAACCAGCCAAATCAAGTGTTGGCAAGAAGGCCAAGGCTCCCAAGCCGCCGAAGGCTGCCAAGGTCAAAAAGGAAAAAGCTCCCAAGCCGCCCAAGGCTGCGAAGGTCGAAAAAGAGAAGCCCGCGAAGGTCTCCAAGGGATCATCATCCAGCCTCGTGGGAAAGATCAGCGCGAAACTC
>JAYTMG010000359.1:0-5951 GCA_043728745.1 Verrucomicrobiaceae bacterium | reverse complement strand
TCAGGCGCTGCGCGCTACAAAAACGGCGGCAGAGCCGTAAGACAGCCAAAGGCAAATGCCGCCGCTCCTTGGCTCGCTTACGCTCGCATTTCCACTTTTTATCACACCCATGCCCATGACGAATGACGGGCGCTATTCGTCACTCTTTCATTTCGCTCCGCCCGATTCTACGTGTCCGATTGCTCGGCTCCAGGAACGGCCTTTGGGCGGTAATAGACAGCGACGTTGCCGACCTGCATCACGATGGTGCTCTGCGTTTTTTCCGCGATTTGCGGGGCGAGTTCGCGCTTCTGTTCTTTGAAGTCGGTGAACTTCATTTTCACGAGTTGATGGAGCGCGAGAGCGGAGTCCATGCTCTTGATAAATGCGTCCGTCATTCCTGCATGTCCGAGTTTTACTACGGGCTCTAGAAGTTGGGCTTTGGCTTTGAGTGCGCGTTTCTCGGCGCTGGTCAGCGGTGTAATCACGAAGGCAGCATCGGGTTTTCCCGGCTGCATTCCGAACAAAATCTTTTGGTCATCGAATTCCCTTCGCGACCCGGTTGAATCCGTCGATGTATCCCGAGGTAAATCCGCGCTGCCATTTAGCCCCGCGATCCGCGTCAGTTCCTGCGGCTTCGAGGGCCAAAACTTGGGCGTCGGATTCCGTTGGCGATTTAGGAATTGCGCGCCCTGTGCGGATTCGCCCGGCTTTTTCCCCAGCGGCGGTGCCTGCTGCAAAGCCGTCTTCGTAAGGCTGCGTCTCGACTGGCGGTGGCGCATTTTCGGGTGGGGATAAGTCTTTGGCGCTGATTTGCTCGGGCGCTTTCGCTTTTGGCGCTGTCTGCTTTTCCCCGCAACTCGCGAGGACGAGCGCACCCGCGATAGCGACAGCGTATTTCATGGCTCGGAAGGTGCGGGGAACCACTGCTGCTGGTCGGGGACATGGACGAGGCGCACGCGCCAGCTTGCCGGATGAGTACCGCTGGAATCGCGCACTACGCCGCTCAGCACGACCGAAGCGCCCGAGGGCGGCTCAAGCAGTACTTTCGCCTCCTCTAGCGAGTCGAATTTCACCGATGCAGATTTTTCGAGCGACTGCCGGACGATGAGCCGCGAGCGCCAGTAAGCATCGTGCTCGGTGAAAGAGCCGCTCGTCATCTCGCGCCACGCATCGATCGTCACGGGGCCGAAAAACGATGCTAGCAAAGCGATGCCCGCTAGGACTCCGGCGGTGAGCGTCCAGCCGAGCATCCGGCGGCGTTTTCTGCGGTGTAGGACGATCTGCGTGACGGGTGCCCACTGCTCCATTCCCTCGCGCCAGTATAGCGTGTCGTCGTCGATAAACTCGCATTTGTGCAGGTGGTTCACCTGCCGGACCGTGTAGGGCCCGCGCTGTTCGCCGAGATGATAGAGATAGAAAGCTTCAGCCTGCATACGGTGCGGGTTGGAGGAAAATAGCGTGATTTTTTCGCGAAGGAACGATCATTTTCACAGCCGGGAAAGGAGCTTTCGTTCGACGAGTCCGCCGCACGAAGGGCAGCGGGGCAGGGGAGTGCCCGTCCCATCGCGGAACTCGTGTGCGCAGAATCCGCAGCGCACGACATTCCTCAAAGCCCGGCGCTCGCGGCTGCCACGCACGATATTGTGAACCCACCACGCGACGAAAATCGCGACGACAAACACGGCGACATAAGCGAACAAAAGTTCGTGGAGTTGAAAGCGAATCATGGTGCTTTTGTGACGGCGTCGATTCCCCATCGGACGGTGACGGAGCCCCATGTCATGGGCTCCGGCGCAGGGCCGAGGCGGATGCCGGAGGCGAGTCTGATTGCTTCCGCGTCCATCTCCGGAACACCGGAGCTTTCCTGCACAAAACTGAAGCGCACATCGCCTTCGCCGCCCACCCCGACGAGCAATTCCACAGTGCTGAGCGATTGCGCCGATGTCGCTTCGAGTGTGAGGGTGTTCTTTGCGGGAACGCGCGAATTGAGCGGACTTCGGAAGGCGATTTCCGTTGCGCGCTCCGGCAGCGGCGCAGTTGCGGGCGTCGGCTTTTCATCGGCACTCATGATGAATTCCAGCGAGTCCCTTGCGGGTGGATACTGAATCGTCGCGGATTCTGCCGGAACGTCGCGAGGCCGCGTCCGGGAAACGGCGTAGGACGGGCGGTAGGGTACGGTGAGAAGTCCGGCAGGTTCCACGTTTGTGACGCGCGCTACGATCGCGGGATCTTCCGCAGCGATCCAGCGGAGGACGGCTTCGTTTTCCGGCGATGGCGAGCCGTCCGGTGCGAACCGCGTGAGGAGCTGGATGGGCTGCGCTGATTTCGGGATGAGCTGGCGCTCCGATGTGCTGATGTGGACAAAAAAGAATGCGGCGCTGTGCAGCACGAGCGACACGAAAATCAGCAACGCCAGCGTCCATGAACTGCGATGGCCGCCGGACCAGTCAAACGTCATCCGCTCGTCTGGGCGCTTGCTCATGGCTGCTGAAATGCGCCCGCCCAGATGACGGTGAACCCGTATCGTTGCGCCTTGTCCATGATGTCGCGGACGACGCCGGATGGAGCGAGTTGATCCGCTTTAATAATGACCGTGCGGTCCGGAGCGCTGTTCAGCGCGAACTGCGCTGTGAGTTCGTCGGCGGTCACTTTTCTGCCGCGGTGATAGATCGCTGGGGTCAGGCCCGCAGTGATGGTGACGATGTCGGCGTTGCGCTGTGGGCCGAGGGCGAACGAGGTGGCCGGTAGGCTCACTTGCACGCCAGGCTGAAGGATAAATTTCGAGCCCGTGACCCAAAAGACGAGCACGAGAAAAAGCACGTTGAGAAGCGGGATGAACCCAAACAGCGCCGGGGAAAAATTAAAGGAACGCCGAAGTTTCATCGCTGAACAGACGGGGCCTAGCGTTTGGCGGCGGACTTCCGCGCTTCGTCGAACTCAATAATCTCCGGCGCATTGCGGCTCTCCATGATGAGCGACACCACTTCGATCCCGGCGCGCTCAATGTCGTGCATCGAGCTGTTCACGCGAGCATTCACGTAGGCATAACAAATTGCCGTGGGGATCGATACCGCGATGCCCGCAGCCGTTGTGAGCAGGGCTTGGTAAATTCCGTTCGAAATTTCCGCAGAACTGGCGAGTCCGCTCGCGGCGCTCATGGTCGAGAAGGCTTCGATGAGCCCCGCAATCGTCCCAAGCAAACCGAGCATCGGTGTGACAAATGCAAGCGTCGCGAGCATCCCCAGACGGCGTTCCATTTTCGGGACTTCCAGTTGGCCTGCTTCCTGGACGATTTCTTTCAACTCTTCGCGCGGGGCGCTGTGGTGAATGATTGCGGCGTGGACCACACGTTGCACTGGTCCGTTTGTCGCAGCCGCCTCCATTTGTGCTTCGCCGAAATTCCGGCCCCGGATGAGCACTGCCAGCCCGCGCATAAGTTCTCCCACCCGGACGCTGATCCGGTGAAAGTAGAGTACACGTTCCAGAAACACCGCACTGGCCAGTACGCTGCAAACCAGTATGAGCCACATGATGGGCCCGCCCTTTTGCATAAATTCGAGCATCCCTCTCTAATACCGCGAACATGGACCGCTACGGAAGGACGAAATTTCCACGAGCGCGGAAAACGCCAGACTTGCACGGAGCGCCGCAGTCGGGAAAGCTGCGCGCCCTTTTCCAAAACGAACCACATGAAACCAATCATCTCTTCACTACTCGTCGCTTCTATCGCGTTCTTCGCCGCTTGCGATAACAAGTCCAGCACGGGCGGAAAAACGAACGGTAGCGACAAAATCATCGTCGGCCTTCTGCCCAAGAGCAAAGGCAACCAGTATTTCGCGACCGTCGAGAAAGGTGCGAATGTCGCAGCGGCGGAACTCGGAGTGCAGTTGCTTTTTGACGGACCCACAAACACGGACGCCGCGAAACAAAATGAGATCGTCGAGAATTGGATCACCCAGGAAGTGAATGTCATCGCCGCAGCCGCTGAGAACCGGGACGGACTCAGCTCAGCGCTGAAAAAGGCGCAGGCAAAAGGAATCAAGGTCGTCACGTACGACAGCGATGTGCAGCCCGATGCGCGCGGCTTTTTCGTGAACCAGGCGACCGCACAGGGAATCGGCGAGGTTCTCATGGACACCGCCGCGAAACTCTGCGCCGAAGAAGGTGAATTCGCAATCATCACCGCAACCCTCACCGCCGCGAACATGAACGAATGGCGCAAGCATATCGAGGCGCGGCTCAAGGATAAATACCCGAAGATGAAGCTCGTGGATACGAAGCCCTGCGACGACCAAAAGGACAAGGCGCAGCAGGAAACCACGAATCTCATCAGCGCATATCCTGCGCTCAAATGCGTGATGGCCATTTGCTCGCCAGCCGTCCCCGGAGCTGCCGAGGCTGTGAAGCAAGCGGGCAAAGCCGGAACCGTGAAAGTCCTCGGCCTCGGTCTTCCGAGCGAGAACAAGCAGTATGTCAAAGACGGCGTCACGCAGGCCGTGATCCTTTGGAAAGTCGAAGACCTCGGCTACCTCGCTGTCCAAGCTGCGGTCGCTTCCGTAAAGGGCACGCTCAAAGCGGGCGACAAAACATTCAAGGCGGGCAAGCTCGGCGACATGGAAATCCAAGGCTCCGACATCCTGCTCGGAAAGCCGTTCGTGTTCACGAAAGAGAATATCGACGGGTTTGATTTCTAGCCGCTCTTGAAAAAATCCACGCAAAGTCTACTTGCCCGCGGCCCGCTCGTCGTCGGCACGGTTCATTCACTCGCCAGCCTGCGCCTCGCTGCGACGCTCAAGCCCGGCGATGTGGACGTTCTCGAGTATCGGCTCGATGCACTCACGGACCAACTGAGCACGCTGGCCGTGACGATGGAAAAACGGACGATCCCGTGGCTCGTCACCGCCCGGCATCCGGCGGAAGGCGGCGTGAGCAAGCTGAGTTCCGGCGAGCGAAAAAACCTCTACCGTTTCTTTTTGCAGCACGCGGACTTGGTGGACATCGAGCTGCGTTCACTTCCCGATTTCGCGGATATTCTCGAAGAGGCGAGGCAGGCGGGTTGCGCCATCGTGATCTCGAACCACGACTTCAAAAAAACGCCGTCAGTCGCCGAACTCATCACCCGTGAAAAGCGCGCGTTCGCAGCGGGAGCGGACATTTTCAAAATCGCCTGCGCCACACCGACTGCGCGCGAACTGGCCAGGATGCTTGAGTTTTCAGCACGTCCGACCAAAAGATTTCGCTCCATCATGGGCATGGGCCGCTTTGGCAAAGCCTCGCGTCTTGCGCTGGCGGAGGCGGGCTCGGTGCTCAATTACGGCTACCTTCACCAGCCGAATGCGCCCGGTCAGTGGGAAGCACGCGAGTTGCGGCGGTTATTGAACGTGTCAAATTAGGGCTGAAAGCCCGGCAATGTAATAGCCCAGGGTCAGCGAGGAACGAGCGCAGCCCTATCCCGAATTTCTCACACAAAGAGAAAGAAAGGCGCAGAGAGTAGAAGGAATTCCCGCAGATTCAGGGAGGCCAGCAGATGGGTTTAAAAGAGCAATCTGCTGGCCTCCTTGAATCTGCGGGAAATTGGTGTGAGAAGGGCGGGCTAGCGCTGGTATGTGGTTACCCTCGCCAGACGAGCGATAAGGGAATCGCGGAAAGCGAATCGGAGCGGGGCTTTCCTAAGCCCCGAGGCCACGCAAGTGGCAATCGCACAAGATCCCGATGGAACGGGACAAGCGGGGCTTTGGAAAGCCCCCCTCCGATTCGTCGCTCGTCTCAGGCAAGGCTATCCAGATACTCGGCCCTCCAGTGCATTGGCTTTTGGGCCACAATTTAACTCTGCTTTGTTACTCGGGGAGTATTTCCACTATGTACCGACAGAGGACAGCGAGGGGAAACCATCACTCTATCATTTTGTAACCATCATTTTGTGAATTCTGGCGTTACATGGAAACAAAATGATGGGCACAGAATGATGG
>JAYTMG010000358.1:0-14267 GCA_043728745.1 Verrucomicrobiaceae bacterium | reverse complement strand
GACAAAAAAGAAATGAGTTGCCTCATAAATTGCCATTCGTTATTCGGTTCTAATGCTTCGCACTACTCGCCTCCTACTGCCTTTCACATCGACAAATGCACAATCCCATTTCTTTTTTATCGCCTGACCCCGTTTCCCTTTGACCCCGTTTCCCTTGACCCCAAAGCACAGAGTGACAGACTAATAGTAAAGAAGCGACCAGATGGATGAAGCATGTTTCTCTGATAACCGCATCCTTTTCCCGCAGGAGCCGGGACCCGGCCACACCCGGCGGCAACGGCGCCGTGCGGGTGCAACTGAACACTTTCGACGCAGTGGGCTGGCCCTCGACAACGACGGATGCGCGTGGCAATGTGCGGAGGGTCGTTTATGACACGCAGGGACGGATGACACAGATCAACTACACCACACAGCCGGGCACGGCATGGAAGCCGAGTGTTTCCGTGACTTACGAGACGCTGGCGGAGACGCTGGCGGAGACGGAGCGACTGGCGGGAGCGGAGACAGACAGCGAATGCTGCCTGAAGGGAGAAGAAGCCGTGGGGCGGCTGCTTCTTCAATCGGTGCTTGGGCGGGCGGAGTCGGTGGGTAATGGGGTTTACGAAAATTACGAATATGTGCCTGTGAATCCGGGCGATACGGTTTATGGCGACGGGCGTAGTGATAGCTGCGGGTTGACCTGTGCGCGAGATCACGGCTACCGAGTGAGATGTGCAAATTTGCCCGCAACTACAAATCGAGGAGATACAATTGATGACCGGACCTGTGAAGATCGGGGTGCTCGGCTGTTCGAGTTTTGCCAACCGCTCCATTGTCCCAGCAATCGTCGAACGAGGGGATTGCTTCCAGCTTGTGGGGATCGCGAGCCGCGATGAGGCAAAAGCGCGGGAGAACGCGACGCGGTTTGGAGTGAGGGCATTTGGCGGATACGATTCGATTTTGAGGCATCCGGGTTTGCAGGCGGTTTACATTCCGCTGCCAAATTCGCTGCACTTTGAATGGATCGGAAAGGCGCTCGATGCGGGGCTGCACGTCCTCGTGGAAAAATCGATGGCGTGTTCTGCGGCAGATGTGAAAGCGTTGAACACGCTGGCTCAATCGAAGGGACTGGTGCTCATGGAAAACTTTCAGTTCCGCTTTCATCGTCAGCTCGCGGAGGTCCGTGGAATCGTGGATGGCGGGCAGATCGGCGAGTTGCGCTGCGTGCGCGCATCGTTTGGTTTTCCGCCGTTTCCGGATGCGGGAAACATCCGCTACCAGCCGGAACTTGGCGGTGGCGCGTTGCTTGATGTCGGGGCATACCCGATCAAAATTTCGCAGATCCTTTTGGGTGAGGATTTGTCGGTCACAGCGGCGAAGACTTTCGTCGATTCGGAAAAGTGCGTGGACATTTGGGGCGGGGGATTTCTTTCCCAGAACGACGGTCCGCTTTTTTCGGAAATCGCGTTCGGTTTTGACCACCACTATCAGTGCGGAATCGAACTTTGGGGAAGCCGTGGCAAGCTGACCGCGAACCGGCTTTTCACCGCGCCTCCGGGCTTCGAAGTGGAATTGATTGTGGAGACAAAGGACGGGCGCGAGGTTGTGAAGGTCCCGGCGGATAATCATTTTCAAAAAATGCTCGGTCACTTTCACCACTTGATCCAGAACCCCGAGCTCGCCGCCGATGAGTATCGCCAGAACGTGCGGCAGGCGGAACTCATCGAACAATTTAGAACTCTCTCGAATGGAAAATAAACCGATCTTCGTCACCATGCCGTCGTTAGCTCCGCTGGAGGAGTTCACCGAAATCCTGCGCGGTGTATGGGAGCGCGGAATCCTCACTCACAACGGACCGCTCGTGCAGCAGCTCGAGCGCGACCTTTGTGCGAAGCTGGGGCTGAAGCATTTCGTGGCGGTGTCCAACGGGACAATCGCGATTCAGATGGCGATCAAAGCGCTGGAACTGAAGGGCGAGATCATCACGACGCCATTCACATGGGTGGCCACGGTGAGCGCGATTCAGTGGGAGGGCTGCACGCCGGTTTTCTGCGATATCGATCCGGAGACGCTGAATATGGACCCCGCAAAAATAGAGGCGCTCATCACGGACAAAACGGTCGCAATCATGCCGGTTCACGTCTTTGGAAATCCGTGCGATGTGGATGCGATTCAGGCCATCGCGACGAAGCACGGACTGAAAGTTATTTATGACGCCGCACACGCCATCGGCTCGACGGTGAGAGGCGAAAGCCTGCTGGAATTTGGCGACATCTCGGCGACGAGTTTGCACGCGACAAAGCTGCTCAACACTGCGGAAGGCGGCGGCTGCACGGCGCGGGATTCGGCGCTGGCAGAGAAGCTCCAGCGCATTCGCTTCTTCGGCCATAATTTGGCGAAGGACGTGATTGAAGAAGGTTTCAACGGAAAAATGACCGAGGTTCACGCGGCGCTCGGGCTCGCAAATTTGAAGTATTACGACCAGGTCCTCGCCGAGCGGCGCCGCATGTATCTGCGATACAAGGATGCGCTCGCAGGTTGCGACGGCGTTCGCTTTCAGACGTTCCGGCATGGCGAGTCGAACTACTCGTATTTCCCCATCATCTTTCATTCTGAAGAGGCATTGCTCGCTGCGGAGAAGCGTCTCAATGCGGTCCAGATTTTTCCGCGCCGATATTTCTATCCGTCGGTGAACACCTACACGGCGATCGTGCCGTATCAGCCCACGCCGATCTCGGAGGATATTGCGCGACGCATTCTGTGCCTGCCGCTCTACTGGAAGCTCCCGGAGGAGGCGCTGACGCGAACGATTCAGGCGATTCGCGGTGAATAGACTCTTTTCAGCGGCGCGGGGCGTGCTACACCCGCTCCGACCATGCGTATTCTAGTCACTGGCGGCTGCGGCTTTATCGGCAGCAATTTTGTTCGTCTCCTGCTCTCTGCGCGTCCTGATTGGACGGTGCACAACGTCGATGCCCTCACGTATGCGGGCAATCCTGCGAACCTCGCGGGTGTCGTCGCAAATGTCGGTGGACGCTACGTTTTCCACCACGCGGACATCGCAGATGCTCCTGCGATGGAAGGCGTTTTTGCAGATGGGAAATTCGACGCGGTGGTGAATTTCGCCGCTGAGTCGCATGTGGACCGTTCCATCTCGGGACCGATGGCATTTATCCAGACGAACGTCGTCGGTACCGGCGTGCTGCTCGACGCGGCGCGGCGGCACAAAGTGGGGCGTTTTTTGCAAATCGGAACGGACGAAGTGTATGGATCACTCGGGCCGACGGGACGGTTTTCCGAGCAGTCGCCCATCCAGCCGAGTTCGCCTTACTCGGCGAGCAAGACGAGTTCCGACCTTCTCGCGCTGGCGCACTTTCACACGTTCAAGCAGGATGTGCTCGTGACCCGTTGCTCGAACAATTACGGGCCGTATCAGTTCCCCGAAAAGCTCATCCCATTGATGATCACGAATGCGATGGGCGACATCCAGTTGCCCGTCTATGGCGATGGGTTAAACGTCCGCGACTGGATTCACGTTCATGACCACAACGAAGCTGCGCTGGCCGTGTTGGAGCGGGGCCGCAGCGGCGAGGTCTATAATATTGGCGGCGATGGAGAGCTGACGAATATCGAGGTGGTAAGGATGATTCTCAGCGAGCTCGGAAAGCCCGATTCGCTCATCAAATATGTCGCGGACCGTCTCGGTCACGATCGCCGATACGCGATTGATTCTTCGAAAATCCAAAGTGAACTCGGATGGCAGCCGCGCCACCGCCCGGACGCCGGAATCCGTGAAACCATCGCGTGGTATGTCGCGAATCGCGCGTGGTGGGAGCCACTGCGCAAAAAGTAGGTGCAGCACCGTTCTGCTGTCGGCCTTCTGCTCATCACGGCGGTGCTGTGGAGCCTCGGAGGCGTATTGATCAAGTCCGCCGAATGGCCGTCGCTTGCGAAGGCGGGAGCGCGTTCCTTTTTCGCTGCGATTGTGTTGCTGGCGTGGATTCGCAGGCCCGTCATCACATGGTCGCGTTCGCAGATCGGCGCGGCCATCGCATACGCCGCGACTGTGTCGCTGTTTGTGGTTGCGAACGACCGGACGACAGCGGCGAACGCCATCTTTTTCCAGTACACCGCCCCGATCCATGTGGCCCTGCTGGGTGGATGGTTACTGGGTGAGAAAGCCCGGCGCATCGATTGGATCTGCATCGGCGTCGCGCTGCTCGGCATCGCTCTATTTTTCCGCGATCACTTTGACACGCGCGGAGCGTGGGGGATCGCTGCGGCGCTGGGGAGCGGATTCTCGTTTGGCGTCATGGTGCTCTGTTTGCGGATGGAGCGGGAACGCTCGCCGGCGACATCGCTGCTTTTGGGGAATCTGCTGACGGTGCTCATTTCGCTGCCAGTCGCCGCGCAGGCCGGGATGCCCTCTGCGCAAACGTGCGCGGTTCTTACGGTGCTGGGCATTTTCCAACTCGGCATCCCGTATGTGCTCTACAGTATTTCGATTCAGCGCGTTTCGGCGATCGAGGCGATCCTCATCCCGATGCTGGAGCCGATTCTCAATCCCATCTGGGTCGCATTGCAAAGTGGCGAGGTTCCAGGGCCGTGGAGTATTTGCGGTGCGGTGTTGGTGCTGGGAGCGGTGCTGGCAAGAGGGATTTCCGGTCGTTCCGTGGTGGCCTCGGGTAAAGCCCAAGAGTAACTTCTGTTGGCCGGAAACTTGCTAATGTCAGGACTGAACTCCTCGCATGATGTTTTCGAGTCCCAAGCCAATTCCATTTTTTCCGACGCAGCCGCTTGAGCCGCAACCGGCGTCCGTGCCCGGTGCGCTCGCACTGTTGGTGCCTGAGATCGAGGAGCCGGGATTTCGGGAACTCTTTCATCTCAGTCCGCAGCCAATGTGGATCTTCGATGTGAAAACGGGCGGGTTTCTCGATGTGAACGCGGCCGCAGTGAAGCAATATGGGTGGTCTCGTGAAGAATTCCTGGCGATGGGCGCGGACAAAGTTCTCGCGCTGGATGATGTCGCCCAATTTCAAGATTACCGGCGGCAAATGGAATCCATCGCGAACTCCGGCATCAGCACCCGGGACGTGTGGAAGCACCTCGGCAAGGACGGCGTGGAGAAAAGTGTGGAGACGGCGTGGCAACTCATCCGGTTTCGCGGACACAGCGCGGCATTGGTGAACATCGTCGATTGCACCGCCCAGAAAAACGCAGAGCAGGAGAACTACGAACTCGCTCAAGTTCTCAATCTCGCGACCGACGCCATCATCGTGTGCAATCTCAACCGCGAAGTCCTCTTCTGGAATAAGGGCGCGGAAACTACATACGGATGGAGCGCTGCCGAAGCCGTGGGGCGCAACGTTTTGGAGATCTTGAAAATCGACGCGGACAGCGCAATGACGTGTATCACTCAACTCTTAGAGCGCGGCGAGTGGAGCGGACAGGTGATGCACGGGCGGAAAGATGTCGGCGAGGTGATCGTGGACTGTCGCTGGACGCTTGCCCGCGACTGTGGAGACCGCAAACCCAAGGCCATTCTTATGGTCAGCACCGATGTGACGGAGGCCAAAAAATTGGAGTCGCAGTTCCTCCGCTCTCAGCGCCTCGAAAGCATCGGATCGCTAGCCAGCGGAATCGCGCACGATTTAAACAACATTCTTTCCCCCATCATGATGGCGGTGGGAATCATGCGCCAATCCCTCGGCCCCACAGAGCAGAAGATGCTCGGTATCATCGAGGCGAGCGCGGAGCGTGGCGCGGGCATCGTGAAGCAAGTCCTCACTTTTGCACGCGGAGTAGAAGGCGAACGCGTCGTCCTCCAGCCGAAGCACATTGCGACGGAGATGACGAAGGTCATGCACCAGACGTTCCCGAAGAACATCGATATCCAAACGCACTTCCCGAATGACCTCTGGATGGTCCGCGGCGACTCTACGCAACTGCACCAGATTCTACTGAATCTTTGCGTCAACGCCCGCGATGCGATGGGGGAAAAAGGCGGCATGATCAAAGTCGCGTGCGAAAATTTGGAGGTGGACGACTATCTCGTCAGCACAAATCCGGGTGCCGCGTGCGGGCCGCATGTTTGCTTCAGCGTCACTGATACAGGCTCCGGAATGTCGGAGGAAGTGATGAAGAAGATATTCAATCCATTCTTCACAACGAAGGAACAGGGAAAGGGCACCGGGCTCGGACTCGCCACCGTCATCGGCATCATCAAAGGGCACAAGGGCTTCCTTACGATTCAAAGCGAGGTGGGCATCGGCACAACCTTCAAGGTGTTCATCCCCGCAGACCGCGAGGCGAGGACCGAGGCATCGAAGGACATCTCCCTCGAAACATTGCGCGGCAATGGGGAACTCGTCCTTGTCGTGGATGACGAAGCGCCGCTCCGCGAAGCGATCGTCCGTATTCTCGAAACGAATAACTATCGCTGTTTTACGGCCGAGGACGGCACAGACGCGCTCGCACTCTACTTTGAGCGGCGTGAGATCGATATCGTGATCACCGACATCCACATGGGAATGATGGACGGACTCACGCTCATTCGCTCAATGCGGAAGATCAACCCGGACGTGAAAGTGATCGTCTCAAGCGGGCATATCGAAAAAGAAAACCAGGATGCGCTGGACACCCTTGGAATCCGATCCGTCATCGAGAAGCCTTACACAGCGGAAAAGCTGCTCAAGGCGGTGAAAGATCTCGTCCTTGTCGCCAAGAGTTATTAGCGGGCCGGCGCATGACGCAGGGCGGGAACGACGAACGCAAACGAGTCAGGCATTTTGTTTCCCTCTCAATCGAACCCTTAGCGGCTGCACTTCCTGATTGCAGCTTCCGCCGCGAACCGCGATCCTGCACTCATGCCATTACCGCTATCTGGAAAAGTCATCGTCGTCGTCGGAGGAACCACTGGGCTCGGGCTATCGGCCGCCAAAGCCATCATCGCTGCGGGAGCGCGCGTCGTGGTCGTGGGGAAAGACCCGGAGACGACAACCACCGCGGAGCTCGTGCTCGGGGAAAATGCGCTCGCATTCACCGGAGACGCCACGGATTCCACGACGGCGGAACGGGCGATTGGCGAAGCGGTGGCGGCTTTCGGCGGGATGCACGGCTTGTATCACGTCGCGGGTGGAAGCGGGCGGAAATTGGGGGATGGTCCGCTGCACGAAATCTCGGACGAGGGCTGGAGCAAGACGCTGGATATGAATCTCACGACGCTCATGTATTCAAATCGTGCGGCTGTTCGCCACTTTATGACGGAGGGAAAAGGCGGCGTGATTTTGAACATGGGCAGCGTGCTCGCATGGTCGCCATCGCCGAGCCATTTTGCGTCGCACGCGTATGCGGCGGCGAAGGCGGGGATCATCGGATTTAGCAAAAGTGCGGCGTCATTTTATGCGAGGCACAATATCCGTGTGAACGTCCTGGCACCGGCGCTGGTCGAGACTCCGATGTCCCGTCGCGCGGTGGAGAATACGGAAATAATGAGTTTCATTCGCGCGAAGCAGCCGCTCGACGGCGGGCGCGTGGGGACGCCGGAAGATCTCGATGCAGCGGTGGTGTGGTTCCTCGGCGATGCGTCGCGATTTTGCACGGGCCAGGTGCTCGCTGTGGATGGCGGATGGACGGTGAGCGAAGGCGTGTAGGCCATGGTTGCGCTCGGCATCGATATCGGCGGCACGCAGATCAAGGCGGCGGCTTTTTCGGAGACGGGCGAGTTGCTTTTTCAGCGCACGCTGCCGACCGAAGATGGCGAGGCGACGGGGCCGCCCGCGTTTGCGGTGAATGTTCGCACGCTGGTCGATGAACTCGAGAAACTCGCGGGGCGCGCCGAGACGATCGGGATTTCTGCGCCGGGACTGGCGGACGATGAGGGGCGCATGATTGCCTATATGCCGGGACGGATGCACGGGCTGGAGGGATTCGATTGGTCCGAGTGGCTGGAGCGCGATGTGGCTGTGCTGAACGACGCGCACGCGGCCTTGCTCGGAGAAGTGTGGCAGGGCGCGGCGGTGGGGCTTCAACACGCCATTTTGCTTACGCTGGGGACGGGCGTGGGAGGCGCGATTTGGTCCGAAGGACGACTGCTGCGCGGGCGACTCGGACGCGCGGGGCACCTCGGGCACATCTGTTTGAATCCATACGGAAAGCCGAGCATCAGCGGGACGCCGGGCGGGCTGGAGGATTGGATCGGGAACCACAACATCGCCGAGCGGAGCGACGGGCGTTTCGCAACAACGCATGAGCTCGTTCAAGCAGTCGTCGCCGGGGATGATTTCGCTGCGGAAGTTTGGAGCAAAAGCATCCGCGCGCTCGGCTGCACGGTGGCTTCGTTGGTGAACATCCTCGATCCGGAAGCAGTGATCATCGGCGGGGGAATCGCTGCGGCTGGCCGCACACTTTTTCTGCCGCTCCAAGAAGTGCTGGACGAAGTCGAGTGGCGTCCCGGCGGCGCGATGGTGAAGCTCCTCTCCGCACAACTTGGGGAGTGGGCGGGGACTTACGGGGCCGCGTGGCAGGGGATGATTGCGTAGTTCAGCCGTATTGGATTGCTCATTTTCCAAACGCGCTTTAAATCCGCAGATATGAAATCAAACGACGCTAAAAAAGAGAAGAAGAAGGCCCCTTTGCTCACTCCAAAAGAAAAGAAGCTCGCGAAAATCGAGAAGAAGAAAAAGAAGCAGTAGGCGGAGGTTGCCCGTGGGGGCGGGAATGCCGAATGCCGAAACGCAAGCGAGTTGAACACGGGCGTTGGTCAAGACATAGGTCAGCGAGAAGGCGCAATCCCATGCTTGCGTTTCGTGGTTGTGACTAATCACTTTTCACCAGTCACAAATGACAGCCGATAAACACGCTGGCTTACCATCTGCGCGGGAATCGCTTTCCGCTTGGTTTTGCGCCGCGCGTTTTCTTTACGAAGTCGATGAGTTGTTTGCGGTAGTCATCCGGCTTGCCCGTCGCCAAGGTTGCCGCCGCACCGGAATCGAGCGGTGCAGCGCTCGCGAAAGTCGCGAGGGATGCGAGAATGGTGAAGATGTGTTTCATGGAAATAGTGTGTCGGGATTGGCGGGGAAAGTGTCGGGGTGAGCGTCGGCGAAAGTAAACCTTAGCCGCTGATGGGATTAAAGGGAGCGGCGTTCGTCGGCGAGGGTGAATAAAGCTCGTGGCAAACCAGTCGTGGCTCACGCAGCCCTCTGCGTGAAACTGCTCCCCGCGAAGCGCTGATCCAATGAGCGTTCCACCGAGAATAATGCGCTTCACGTGAGGGGAAGCACGCGGAGGGCCGCGTGCGCCACGGCGCAAGCGTGCTCACTTGAGCATTTCCACGTTTAATCACACCCCCTCGGGGAGGTAGAGGCTATTTGGTTTGGCCACGTAATTACCGGCTTTCTCTTGTGTGGTCGCGCGGATTCACAGTCGGGACGGGCTGTGTCACTTTCCTTGGGGCGCTGTGGGTTTATCAGCGCCCGTCACTTCACCTTCGTCGCGACTTTCGGCGCATGGGAGGTCATGCTGGAGACAAAGCTGAAGATGCCCGAACCAATTCGCCGATCGGTGATCTCGACGGATGTTCCCACACCGACGGTGTTGAAAAGTTTTACGACATCTTTGCTCTTCATGCGGATGCAGCCGTAGCTGACGGGGCGTCCGATGTGGCGCTCGTCGGCTGTGCCATGAATGTAGATGCCGCGGCTGTAGGCGCGGGAGTTTTGTTTTTCCGTGCCGCTGAGATGCAGGATGCGTGTGACAATGGGATCGCGGCCCGCCGCGTTGATCTTGCAGATCTCGCCGGTGCGGCAGCGCCCTTTGAAGACGGCTCCGATCGCCGCTCCATCGCCCACTTTTGATGCGACGACGAGGTGCCCGAGTGGTGTGGCGTAGCTTCCGTAACGGTCCCCGAGTCCGAAGGCGGATGTGGAGACGCGGTAGGAGGTGAGCTTCTTTTCGCCGTCGAAAAGGTAGAGTCGTTGTTCTGGAACGCTGACCCGGATCTGGAGGTCTTGGGCGGCGAGCGCCGACGAAGAGATGACTGTGCTGAGGAGCGATGCGAGTATGAGGGATGTCCTCAATTTTCGATCCTCCGTGCGAACTTGTTGTTGTTGTTGGTTGGGCTGCTCATTTTGTTGGAAATGGAAACCTCACACTGCCTCAAACATTAGCCGACACGGAGTCATCCGAGGTCTTCCACGGTGCGCGTAGTCCGGGGAACCACTGCGCAAGCGAGCAAAGAGCCACGTAAGTAAATCCGGTGGCGAAAAGAACAAGGAACGGAAGGGCGAACCAATTCCGATGTGTGATTTCGTTGATGAGAAAATAATTGAAA
Source organism: Verrucomicrobiaceae bacterium (assembly GCA_043728745.1). Classification (GTDB taxonomy): domain Bacteria; phylum Verrucomicrobiota; class Verrucomicrobiia; order Chthoniobacterales; family Chthoniobacteraceae; genus SXWH01. The sequence continues at coordinate 3,958 of JAYTMG010000358.1, read as the reverse complement.
TACGCGGCAAAGCCAATCTCAATAAATGGCAAAATCGTTTTCATCGGCGAATACTTCGCCTTTTTCCACCCGTTGGACTGGCTGTGGATGCCGTATTTCGGCGTCCGTGTGAATTCTCCGGTCGCACCGGCCATGCCTTGAATGACGGCCCACGCGTTGTTCACTGCGAGGCCAATGGTGAGCGCGAGGAGCGCCGGGAGATACAGGATTTCGCGCAGCCACGAGCGGGGATAAAGTTCTCGTTGCGAGACGATGTAGAAGACGATCGCGGGGAAGGAGCCGGTGATGAAAATCGGGATGTCGATGAGGATCGTCCGCAGCCACGAATGCGTATTGCTGCCTTCGATTGCGACGCTCGCCATGCCGCCCGTCGTCGGGTGCAGGAGGATACAGATGCAGAAAAGGAGCAGGAATGCGTAGTTCGAAGTGAGGTGGACGGTGCCTTCGATTTTCACTTTGAGCGGGAGGCTGGACTTCCACACTGCGGGGAGAAGTTTGCGGCAGGTTTGGATGCTCCCTTTGGTCCAGCGATGCTGCTGGCTCTTGAAGCCGTTCATGTCCACGGGCAGCTCGGCTGGCGTGACGAGATCGGGGAGGAAAACGAAGTTCCAGCCTTTCAATTGCGCGCGGTAGCTCAGGTCGAGGTCTTCGGTGAGCGTGTCGTGGTGCCAGCCGCCGGCATCGACGATGCACGATTTCCGCCAGACGCCTGCGGTGCCGTTGAAATTGATGAAGCGACCGCTGCGGTTGCGTCCCGTTTGCTCCAGCAGCAGATGTCCATCGAGGAACATGGCCTGCACGCGGGTGAGGAGCGAGTGTGTGCGGTTTAGGTGGCCCCAGCGTGTCTGGATCATCCCTACATTCGGGCTAGTGAAATAATGCACGGTCTTCATCAGCACATCCGGCGTGGGGACGAAGTCGGCGTCGAGGATGAGGATATACTCGCCCTTGGAAGTCTTCAGGCCGTTTTCCAATGCGCCCGCTTTGAACCCCGTCCGGTCGATGCGGTGGATGTGAACGATGTCGAGGCCCGTCTTCTGCAAATCCCTCACGAGTTTCTCGGCGAGTTCGCGGGTCTCATCCGTCGAGTCATCGAGCACCTGCACGTCGAGCAATTCGCGTGGATACTCGAGTTTGGAGACGGACTCCAAGAGCCGCTCGACGACGTAAAGCTCATTGAAAATCGGGAGCTGCACCGTGATGCGGGGCAGCTCCTCGAACTGGCTCGCAGGCATGGGGATGTTCTTTTTATTTTTTAGATAGAGATACACGATCACGTAGCGGTGCAGCCCATACAAAGATAGACCTAAAAGCACCGCCATGTAGCAAAGCGTCCAAACAAGATTTCCCAGATTTTCGGGCATAGATATGTCCGTTTTAGCCTTATTCGGGCAAACGAGGGGCGGATAGAAGCTGGGAGTTGAACAAAGGGTCAAGCCGGAAAACTTTCGAACACTGACAAAAGGGTTCGTGGCCCGGTGTGAAATCGGCGTAAAATTCTAAGTAGATGACCGATTTGTGATCCGCGAACGTGCATCGCGGATTGTAATTTCCCCGCGACGGAAACACAACTAGCGCCATGAGTGAACAAGCTCTCGACATCGTCCATCAAGCCGTCCAAGCCCTGCAAAATCGCGGAGCCACCGCCCGCGCATCCGCAGCCACACTGGAGCGGCTGGCCGCAACTGCCGGGGCGAAAACTTCCGCAGCACCCGCCGCCGCGCCGGAAATCCGCAAGCTCGCACCTCTCGCGCAAGTCGCTGCGCCCGCCCCGCAAAAAGTCGCGCCACCGCAAGTCGCCCGCTCCGGCGGCGGCGGAAAAGCGGAGCGACTCGCGGCATTGAGCGGCCCCGTTTTAATCTGCGCGAAATGTCCGCAACTGGTCGCGTCCCGCACGCAAGTCGTCTTTGGAGTCGGCAATCCCGACGCGGAAATCATGTTTATCGGCGAGGCTCCCGGCGCGGATGAAGACATGGTCGGCGAGCCTTTTGTGGGAAAAGCCGGGCAACTTCTCACCAAGATCATCGAGACGATGGGCCTGCGCCGCAGCGACGTTTACATCGCAAACGTCCTCAAATGCCGCCCGAACCCGCGCCCCGGCGAAACCGACAACCGCAAGCCCACGCCCGCCGAGCTGGCCACCTGCAAACCCTACCTCCTCCAGCAGATCGAGATTATCCAGCCCCGCGTCATCGTCGCGCTCGGCGGGACCGCAGTCGAAGGGCTACTCGGCGAGGACAAAGTGCTTATCACCAAGCAGCGCGGGACGTGGAAAGAATTCCACGGCATCCCCGTCATGCCCACGTACCACCCGACATACCTCCTGCACAACCAGTCCCTCGCCGAAAAGCGCCACCTGTGGGAAGACATGCTCGCCGTCCTAGAGCGCCTCGGGAAACCGATCACCGAAAAACAGCGCGGGTTTTTTCTGCCGAAGTAAAGTCGTTCGCGCTTTTTTGAGGTCCGAGAGCGCGGCCTTTTCATCGTGGAGAGCTGGGGGCGTCGGGACTTTCGGCTGAGCTGTCCTCATTGTGGGAAGTCGATTGAGATGTGTCAGACATGGGTGGTCACGACTCGGGATTGTCCGCTCTGCGGGAAAAGGGCGGTGGAAGAGACGGTGTGGCTCGTTGGGTGGAAATCCTCACTCCGCGCTTGCCGGATGGGGCGCGGACGGATACCGCCTCGCGCCCACATTTCTATGAGCACTGAGCAGCGACGCAGACCTTTTCCTTTTGATCAATTCGAGCCCAAGTGGCAACGCGTGTGGGACGAGCGGCAGACTTTCCACGTCCTGAATCCGGGCGAGCCGGGCTTTGATGCTTCGAAGCCAAAATACTACGTGCTCGATATGTTCCCGTATCCGAGCGGCTCGGGGCTGCATGTGGGGCATCCGGAGGGCTATACGGCGACGGATATCATCGGGCGGTTTAAGCGGATGAGCGGGTTTAATGTGCTGCATCCGATGGGGTGGGACGCGTTTGGGCTGCCGGCGGAGCAGTATGCGATTAAGACGGGGCAGCATCCGCGGGCGACGACGGAGGCGAACATCGCGACTTTTAAGCGGCAGCTTCAGGCGATTGGCTTTGGCTACGATTGGCAGCGCGAGGTGAATACGACGGACCCGGGGTATTTTAAGTGGACGCAGTGGATTTTCTTGCAGCTCTATAATTCGTGGATGAATCCGGCGACGAATCGCGCGGAGCCCATCTCGACTTACACGGGGGATGATGTGGATAGCGTGCGGCTGGCTTACATTTCTCATGCGCCGGTGAATTGGTGTACGGCGCTGGGGACGGTGCTTTCAAACGAAGAGGTGATCGATGGGAAGTCGGAAGTCGGCGGGCATCCGGTTGAGCGGCGTCCGATGCGGCAGTGGATGCTGCGGATTACGTCGTACGCGCAGCGGCTGATCGATGAGCTGGACGGGCTGGATTGGCCGGATTCGATCAAGATGCATCAGCGCAACTGGATCGGGCGGAGCGAGGGTGCGGAGGTGGAGTTTAAAATGACGAATGACGGAATGACGAATGACGAAAGTCGGAGCATTACCGTTTTCACTACCCGTCCGGATACGCTCTACGGTGCGACTTATATGGTTCTCGCGCCGGAGCATCCGCTGGTGGATGTGATTTCTACGGCCGAGCAAAAGGCGGAGATCGAATCTTACCGCAAGACGGCGGCGAGCAAGAGCGACTTGGAGCGCACTGAGCTGGCGAAGGAAAAAACCGGCGTTTTCACCGGAGCGTTTGCCATCAATCCGGTGACGGGTGAGAAGGTCCCCGTGTGGATCGCGGACTACGTTCTGACGGGCTACGGCACGGGCGCAATCATGGCGGTCCCTGCGCACGATGAGCGCGATTGGGAGTTTGCGCGGAAGTTTGCGCTGCCCATCCGCGAAGTGGTCTCGCCGGAGCCGCGGCTCGGTCTCGGCGGCGGCGGTGTGTGCGATGCGGAGCCG
>JAYTMG010000357.1:0-4078 GCA_043728745.1 Verrucomicrobiaceae bacterium | reverse complement strand
AGTCGAAGCGCACCAACCTCGAGAGCGAGATTCCGCGCCGCCACTGGCACCTGAATGATCCCGGCGTGGTCCCAAATCTCCTCCAGACCGGCGGCGGCTCGCCCACCGGCATCCTCGTGAATGAAGGCACCGCACTCGGTGCGCAGTTCACCAATCAGATGATCCACTGCGACTCCGGCCCGCGCACTGTCCGCGCGTATCCGGTCGAAAATGACGGCGCAGGTTACAAGGCGACGATGACCGACATCCTCACCTCCAGCGACAGTTGGTACCGCGCCTCCGATGTCGCCATCGCGCCCGACGGCACGCTCGTCATCGCCGACTGGTATGATCCCGGCGTCGGCGGTCACGCCATGGGCGACAACGTGAAAGGCAAAATGATGGGCCGCATCTATCGCGTCGCGCCCGCCACGGCCCCAGCCCCCGCGCCCCGGCCCGACGTGGCCACCGCCGCCGGTGCCGTCGCCGCGCTCCAGTCGCCGAACAAGCCCACGCAATTTCTCGCCTGGCAGGCGCTCCACAAAATGGGCGCGGTGGCCGAGCCCGCGCTGCTCACGCTTTTCAAAAACGAAAATCCCCGCCTGCGCGCCCGCGCCCTCGGCGTGCTCGCCCGCATCCCGGGGAAGGGGCTGGGACATTTGCGAACCGCGCTCGGCGACGCGAGCAGCGACGTGCGCAGCGCCGCCGTCCGCTTCTGCACGACGCTCGAAAGATCGGGCGTGATCGACACTTCGCCGCTCGATGAAGACCCCGCGCTCGTCGCCAGAATGTTGCGCGACCCGAGCCCGCAGGTCCGCCGCGAGATCGCCCTTTCCCTGCACCGCGCCAAAGACATCGCCCCGCTCTGGGCCGCGCTCGCGCGGCAGCACGACGGCCGGGACCGCTGGTATCTCGAAGCCCTCGGCATCGGCGCAGCCGGCAATGAAGACGCCTGCTTCGACGCCTGGCTCGCCGCCGTCGGCGACAAATGGAACACGCCCGGCGGACGCGACATCGTCTGGCGCACCCGCTCCACAAAAGCCGCCAGCTACCTCGCGAAGCTGCTCCAGGACAAAGAAAGCGCGCACCTTCGCTACATGCGCTCGTTTGATTTCCTGCCAAAAGGCGACGCCCGCAACGCCGCGCTCATTGAGATTGCCACCAGCGGCAAGGCATCCGAAGAAATCGCCCGCGAAGCTCTCGGCAGACTCAAAGGCGTGAACAACGACGCCGTCGCAAAAGCAATCAGCGGTGCGCTCGAAAAAGCAAAAGGCACGGCCGCGTTTATCGAGCTCGCCCGCGACTTTGGCGCGAAAGGACAAGGCGCAGCGCTCCTCGCAACCGCCATCAAACTCGGCAACGATCCCGCTGCGGGCGAAGCTGTAAAACTCATCCTCAATGACGGCGATTGGGAAAAAGTCCTCAGCGACGGCCTCGCCGGAGCCGACGCCGAAAGCGTCATCAAAGTCCTCGCCACCAGCGGCAGCGGACGCGCTGCGGGCAAACTCACCGCGCTGCTCGCCGACGCGCAGAAAAAACCGGAGCACCGCAAAGCCGCCATCAGCGCACTCAGCCGCACCCAAGCCGGAGCCGACTCTCTCGTGAAACTCGCCAAGGAAGGCAAATTCCCCGAAGACCTCAAGCTCAGCGCCGCCAGCGCCTTTGCAGCCGTCCAATATCCCGCCCTCGCCAAAGACATCGCCGCCCTCTTCCCGATGCCCAGCGCGCAAGGCGGCAAGCCACTCCCAGCCATCGCCGAACTTGCAAAACTCACCGGCGACATCGCAAAGGGACGCGCCATTTTCGAGCGCACCGAGAGCACCTGCATCACCTGCCACACCGCTGGCGGAAAAGGCGTAGAAGTCGGCCCCGGCCTCAGCGAAATCGGCAGCAAACTCCCAAAAGAAGCGCTCTTTGAGAGCATCCTGAACCCCAACTCCGGACTCTCCATGGGCTTCGAGACGCAGCTCTTCACACTCAAAGACAACGCAGTCGCCAGCGGCATCGTCCGCAGCGAGACCAAAGATCAAATCACCGTCGTCCTCCCCGGCGGCGCGACGCAGAACGTAGCCAAAAACAGCATCACCAAGCGCCAAAAGCTCACTGCATCGCTAATGCCCGTCGGCCTCAGCAATATCCTCACGCAAGACGACCTCGTAAACCTCGTCGAGTATCTCGCCTCGCTCAAAAAGAAGTAATATCGTCTTTCGGAATCAAAGAGACAGTAAGCAGTTACGGACGACGGGCCGCGGGTAGGGTGGGCGTCCCCGCCTGAATCACCGAACGCACAAACGACGCGATACTCGAAGAGGCACGTCAGAACACTCCACCGGGCGCTGCGCAAGATGCGCAGCGCGGCGGGCGGGACGCCCATCGTTCCATGCGGGACACCTCATAAGGTGTGGAAACTCGACTTTCCAAAGTCGAGTGCATGCGCGATCCCAGCCGAGATGTCTCGCACCCACCGACGCACGCTGATTCTCGACATCGGAATGTCGAGCTACGCGAGGGGTGTGACCGCTTGCGTGATGTAGCACAGTCCGTCCCGGCTGTGGGGCCAGTAGCCGTCCCGGCTGCTGTCGGCCTGCAACGGGCGGGACGCCCAATACTGTTCACTTAGCACACATCCACCACAAAATCCCTTTTTCGCGCGATCGGCGATTTTCCTCTTTTCCTCACCGGAAATCGAGGGCGTGGCTTGCTTTTGATTGTTCGCTCTTTACTCACTCCGCGGCTGCTTGCCGCTTTGCTCGTCCCGATGCTTTCGAGCATCGTGTTGAACACCGCTTTTCTTATCCGAGGGGGAAAAGGACAGGACCGCTCCTGCTTGTGTGGCTTTGATGATTTCTACGCTTCCTTGGTAGCTGAGTATATCAGGGTCAACACCCTTTTTTAATGCGGCTTGCGCCATCATTTTGCGCACAAGGTAGTGGCCGAGTAGCAGGCCCCAAAATTCTTGCTCCACGAGTTCGGCGACTTTGCTGCGCAGGGTCACCTGGCCTTTGCGGAGGATGCTTTTGTTTTCTTTGATGGTGAGTTCTATCTTCCATCGCTGGGGGTAAAATTCCGCCAGTTCCTGGGCGTTGGCCGTGGCTGGGTTCAGGATGGTAGTGATGAGTCGATAGACTTCCGGGCCCGCTTTTGTTTGCTCGCCCGTGCTCGTGCGGGGCGGGGTCAGTTTGTATTCGATCACGCGCACGATTTGCCCGGTGGACTCGATTTTAGTTTTCCTTCCGGGCCGCCAGTTTGCGAGCCACGAGCCGTCGGGCAGGTCTTGGATTCGCTCAAGGTGGAGGTTCGTTTTTGCCCTCCAAAGCAAATGTGCGCCGGTCGCTGCGAACCGCTCCCAGAGCTCGTAGCCGGGGAAGAGACGGTCTGCCAGGCACAGCATTCCTGGCTTGAGGGAGGTTGTGAGTTTTCCGGCGAGGGTGATTTCCGAGTCTCGATACCGGCCCAGTTGCGCTGCAAAAATCATGTGCGTGCCTGTTTCGGCGAGGGCTACAAAACGTGCCAGCGGATACGCGGCGTCGCCATTTTGATTGGATGAGCGTCCAAATGCTTGCGCGTTGGAAGCTGTGTCCTGGAGGGCCAGAGTGCTGCCGTCGATAGCGACGACGTTCATCTTTTTCCAAAGGCAACCGGCGAGATTTGCATCCGCCAGCGGTGCCGCCAATTGCTCATGAATGCAGCGCATCGGCTCTGCTCCGAGGCGCTGCCTCGCTGCGCTGAGCGCCCCTTTTCCACTCACCCGGAATGTGCCCGCCCCGAGCCATTGCATCCCCGCAAGGAGCCAGCGCAACACGCTTTGGTAGCCCGCCCCCGAGAACAAACTCAATGCAATGACGTAAAATACGACCACCACTGCCGGCAAATCCCGGATGCGCTGACTGGCCTTGCCGCATCGCGTGATGATGGCCTGCACTTGAGAGACCGGGAAGCAGAGCGCAAGGACGCCCATGCTGATGTGTTTAGTGTTCTCATTTCCCACGGGCAGTGATTTTGCATGTCGAGCCATGCACGCAAATTGAGCATCAAAAAGCCGGTGCGTAAAGTGCTAAGTGAACAGTATTGGGCGGGACGCCCGTTGGCCCCACAGCCG
>JAYTMG010000356.1:0-9939 GCA_043728745.1 Verrucomicrobiaceae bacterium | reverse complement strand
AGGGTTTGCGGGGTTCCAAGTGGTGTTGAGCGGGTGGCGCGAGTCGGGCTGGGAGAGGTGGTTGTCGTGGACGTTGAAGTAGGGGTTGCCGAATGAGTTGAGGTTCGTGGTTTGGTAAATCCACGCGTTGGCCTGCGTGGGGTGCCATTGGCCGCTGAATGCGTCGCGGAATCCGCTGTTGAGCATGAGGGAGTTTTTCACTTCGAAGGAGGCGTTGTAGCTGTAGCCGTTGCCGTAGTTATCGCCCCAGCGGACGCCGACCATGTTGTTGGAGAAAAGGCAGCCGTCCACTTTGGCGTGAGGGCCGTCGCTGGTGCCGCTGTTGCTGTAGCCGGCCTCGACGCCTTGGCCGCAGTTCAGGAAGACGCAGCCGGTGAAATACACGTTGCGCTGGCCGGAGAGGCTGTTGCCTTCGTGGGTGGTGCCTTCGAACCAATTGTTCGTGGAATCGTACCGCGTGGTGGTCGTGCCGGTGTCTGGATCGATGGTTCCAAACGGACTGGTGCCGCCGCTGCCGCCGCTGTCCACGCCGTCGTCTTTGGTGAAGCCGATGATATTGTTCGTCAGCGAGATGTCCCCATTTTGCATGTAGAGTGCGTCGTTATCGCTATCGGCAAAAGCACCCGTCTCGCTCGGGAATTCGATGAGTGCGCAGCGGTCGATCGTCACTTTCGCACCCGTGAGTTCGCCGCTCGTGACGGCGCGCTGGTAGAGCGTGCGCGAGAGGTCCACCCACACGTTCGTCTTCGAGTTCATGATCTGCTGGTTGTCGATGGCGAAGCAGTCCGTGAGGTGAAGCTGTGCGCCAATCGCCGTGCCGCTGCCGCTGCCGACGACGAGGAAAAGCATTTGATGCGGCTGGTGCGTCGCGCCCGCCACGCCGGAGTTGTTGGTCGTCCAACTTTCATCCTCGCCGGAGCCGGTGAAAAAGGTGTGCTGCGCCGTGACGTTTGAAGTCGCCACGCGCAGCTCAATGCCGCCCCACCTTCCGCCCGCTGTGTCTGGGCAAAAGGTCACGGGGTTCGCTTCGGTGCCGTTCACGACGAGGTTGCCATCGATGCGCAACTCAGCAGCAGAGCCATTCGTGGCGGTGCCGGTGTATATTTTAACAATGGAGCCCGCGCCCACCGTGAGCGTCGCTCCTGCGCTGACGGTGAGCCCGCCGGTGACGTGGATACGCGAGTTCGGAGGCCATGTCGTGTTTCCGATAGTGCCGCTCACCGTGGTGAAAACGGGCGCTGCTTCAAACGTGACGGCGGGATTTGAGACGAGGCCGTTTAGCGCTGCGCCGACATTCACCGTCCCCGCTGCCGTGGCCGCTGGCACTTGAACCGAGCCCCAGCCGCGCCGCATCTGCACTTTCGTCGCGGGGAAGCCGGACATCGCCACGAGGCCGTTGAGCCGCACCGTTTCATTCGCACCATCGACGAGTTTTACCGCCAGCGGCATCGGCAAACCGACCGGCCACGCAGCAGGCGCGATTGCTTTAAAAGTCTTGCCCGCAAACGCGGACGGCGCGTCTTGCACACTCTTGTATGGCGTGTGCGTAGGGATGCCGTCCTCGCTGCCGTTGCGCGTGGAATTATGCACGATAAAGCGCACGAGTTGCGAACTCACCAGCGCCCCGCCGCCGTCGCGGCTCTCCGCGAGCAGCTCGTGGTAACGCACCGTTGTGAGCACCACCGCGCTGCCCACAGTCGTCGGCACGCCGTTGAGCGTCGCAGTCGTAGTCGTGCCCGCCGTGGTGTCTGCGACGACCGTGTAAGTGCAGGTGTTGGAGTATTTCGTCTTGTCCGCGATGCCGGTAATCGAGACAGCCGCCTGGACGGAAAGCGACGTCAGAGAGAAAGCAATAATGCCCAAGAGAAATGTAAGACGCATAGAGTGGCCTTATCCCACGGAATCCGAACAAGCGCAAATGAGATTCCCCTTACGGTTTCGTTGGGAACCGAGTCCGGCGGTAATCAGCAAAAGACCGCGAGAGGCGTGAACCATCTTCGATTCAGTGAACAGCGAAAGTGGGGTAAAGACCCCAAAGCATAAATGAATCTGACGGCCGAGACGGAGCCGTAAATCTCAGCAACCGGAGCCGCGTTTGGCACATCCATTTTACGGCGCAGGGCACGGAACGTCCAGAGCACTTGGTTGGACAGACCGCTCTTGTGCAGCTCGGCGCCGCCCTTGAAGTTCAGCTATCAATCTGTCCTTCAGATTTTTTCGGATTCTACTGAGAGTCTCCTCATTTGCTCGCGCTTGCGTGCCCTCGATTGTAAAAGCGGGTGTGACCTTTCGCGAATATGGCGACCCAGTTGGAGCACCGCTCTTCTTTTTCCACGGCTGGCCGGGCAGTGCGCTGCAAGGTGCGATGATGCACGCGGTGGCGGCCGAGCTGGGCTTTCGCGTCATCGCGCCGGACCGGCCAGGCATCGGTGCTTCTCCGATGATTGCGGGCCGCACACTTACCGATTGGCCCGCGCAAGTCGCGGCGCTGGCCGATTCGCTCGGGATTGGTCGTTTTTCCGTCCTCGGAGTTTCCGGTGGCGGGCCGTATGCGCTGGTTGCGGCGTGGGGACTGCCGGGGAGGATCGTCAGCGCCCATGTAGTTTGCGGTGCGCCGCCTGTCGCGGATCTCGCGGGGACGGGGCGGCTTCATCCGGGCTATCGGTTTCTCATCTGGCTTTATCGGAATCATCCGCAATCCGTCCGCGCCGTTTTCGCCGCTGCTCGTCCGTTCATGTTGTGGACGGGAGCGGCGCGATTTCTTCCGCCGTTGCGCATCGTTTTGCCGCGACCCGATGCCGAAGCGCTTTCTGACCCGACGTATTTCGATGTGATTTTCGGATGCCAACGCGATGCGTTTGCGGACCTTGATGGGCTATTCACAGATGCGAAGATTTACGCCGAGCCGTGGGGTTTTCGCCCGGAGGAAATCCGCGTGCCTGTGCATTTCTGGCATGGGAAGGACGATGCAAATTTTCACCACTCGCTCGCCAGCGAACTCGCCGCACGAATTCCTGGAGCGCGCCTCGCTCTTGTGGAAAACGAAGCTCATTTCTCGCTCCCGATCCGCCGTGTGCGCGAGGTGCTGGCGGCAATTGCTGTGGCCGGATGCTGGCGGCATCGGCGCGAAAATCCTCCACTCTCCGCTTGGCAAGTGCGCCCGAATCCCTACGTTCCCGCGCCCTATGTCCACGTATAAAATCGCAGTTTTGCCGGGTGATGGTATCGGCTCGGAAGTCATGGCTGAGGCGCATCGCGTCCTCGCCGTTGTGCAAAAGATGTTCGGCATCACGCTCGAATGCACCGAGGCCCGCGTGGGCGGAATCGCCATCGATGTGGATGGCAAGGCTCTCCCGCAAAGCACGGTGGATCTTTGCAAAGCCAGCGATGCGATCCTTTTTGGCAGCGTAGGCGGACCGAAGTGGGAAAACCTCCCGCCCAATGAACAGCCCGAGCGCGGCGCATTGCTCCCGCTGCGGAAAATCTTCGGCCTTTTTGCGAATTTGCGCCCCGGCATCTGCTACCCGCAGCTCGCCCACGCATCGCCGGTTCGCGCGGACTTGGTGGCGGGCGGCTTCGACATGCTGTGCGTGCGCGAACTCACGGGCGGACTTTATTTTGGCCAGCCAAAAAAGACGAGCGACGAAAGCGGAGAGCCCGTTGCGATCGACACGATGATTTATAAAAAGAGCGAGATCGAGCGCATCGCCCATGTCGCCTTCCGCGCGGCGCAGGGGCGGCGGAAAATGCTGTGCTCCATCGACAAGGCCAACGTGCTCGAGTGCTCCGTGCTGTGGCGCAAGACGATGATCGAAATCCATTCGCAATACCCCGACGTGGCGCTCTCCCACATGTATGTCGATAACGCCGCGATGCAGCTCGTCCGCCAGCCGCGCGAGTTCGACGTGATCCTCGCGGAGAACATGATGGGCGACATCATCAGCGACGAAATGGGTGCAATCGCGGGGTCGATCGGCATGTTGCCCAGCGCCAGCCTCGGCAATAGCAAGGAAGGCGGGCTTTACTTCGGCCTGTTCGAGCCCGGCGGCGGCTCGGCGCCGGACATCGCGGGCAAGGGAATCGCAAATCCGATCGCTCAGATCCTCAGCGCGGCGATGATGCTCCGTTTCGCCCTCGGCGAAAATGCCGCAGCCGTGTCCATCGAGAAAGCCGTCCAGACGGTCATCGACTCCGGTCTGCGGACGGGCGATATTTGGAGCGAAGGCTGCAAGCGCGCGAGCACGAGCGAAATGGGCGAGGCGATTGCGGCGGCGATCGCATAAAGCGAATCGGCATGAAATTGCGGAGTTGAATCTTAGTTGCGGTGTGTCCATTCTAGGAGCTGCACAAAACCCCATGAAACACTTCGCCATCATCCTCGCGCTCGCTTCGGCGACGCTCGCCACTCCATCACTCGCCCAGACTCAAATCAGCCGGTTGATTCACGGCGAAGACGTCACGCTCGACTCGATCCTTGCTCCCGACGCGCTGTTTGCGCAGACCAAAGACGGATTTATAAAAGCTGCTGCGCCGCTTGGTTTCGAGTGGACCTCGGCCGCGCAGGATGCCGCCCGAAGCGACCGCGGGCGGTCGAAATACAACGGCCAGGCGGTATTCGAGACCATTGTGCGCTTCAACGGCGACAAGCCGAAGGACGCGACGGCGCTTTTTTACGCCCGCGGAGACAGCGGTGAAATCAGCGAGGCGAAATTCACCGCGTTGCTCGAGTCCACCATCGGCGCGCTCGACACGCTGACTAAGAAAAAGTTCACGCCGAGAGGCAAGGACGCGAAAAGCGCAGTGAAAGCAAATGGCGTTTTCTGGCAGACGGACAAGGCGCTTTACACGCTAGAATACAGCTTCACCAAGGAGAACAAATCCAAGGGTATCTTGTTCCGCCCCGAGTTCATCCGACTGGAAATAACGCCGCCGCCCGAGAAGAAAAACCTCCTGCAAACGGCGCTCGCGACATCCACGACCGCGAAGAGATTCGACCCTCGATCGCAGGTTAAAAAAGAAGCGGGCGGTGACGTTTTCATCCCTTCCGTCCCGATGGTGGACCAAGGCCAAAAGGGCTACTGCGCAGTGGCTACAACCGAACGCGTGATGCGCTACTATGGCGTGAACACCGACGCGAACGAGCTCGCCCAGATCGCCAACTCGGACGCTGGCTCGGGCACTAACTCGGCAGCGATGATGGAGGGTCTGAAAAAGTTGCAGGGGCGGCTTCGCATCCGCGTAAAACCGGAAATAGAGCCCGAGTATCGCGATTTCACCAAGCTCATTGAGGACTACAACCGGGCCGCGAAAAGAGCGAAAACTACGGAGCTTCCCGACCCGAAGAAATTCCTCGTCCCTTGGTCAGCCTACGGCCAGATGGAATCCAAGATCCTCAAAGAAGTGAAAACGAAGGACGCTGCGGGATTCAGTAAATTCGTGCGCGTTTTGTCCAAGCATATCGACGAAGGCGTGCCGCTCGCTTGGAGCGTCCAACTCGGCCTCGTTCCAGAGCCGAATATCCCGCAAGGCGCAGGCGGCCACATGCGCCTCATCATCGGCTACAACGCTGCGACAAAGGAGATCATCTTCAGCGACTCCTGGGGCGCGGGTCATGAGAAAAAACGGATGTCGATGGACGACGCGTGGACCATAACCACGGGCCTGACGATCATCGAACCTGCAGGCAGCGCGTAGCATGGCTGCGGTCCGGCAGCGCAACGTAGGCTCACTGCTAAGGCGGCTGCGAAAAGGGCGGTTTGCGGCGATTTTTGGCCTCGGACTCTTTCTCTTCACCCTCAGCGAGACGGAATGGTTCCAGCGACTCCGCGCAGTCAGGCGATTCGCGTCATTCGCGCACGATACGCATTTTTCGATGATGAAGGAATCACCGCCTCGGGGTGAAGTCGCCATCGTCGGGATCAACGGATCCAGTCTCGATCCTACGGCGCTTGCGGGCCTCGCAAGCGATGCGGAAGTCGTTCGTCTGATGGCCGAAAACACTTGGCCCTGGCCAAGACCGATCCATGCCCGGGTGATCGAGCGGATTTTTGATGCAGGCGCAAAGGTTGTCGCCATAGATATCGCGATGCCGAGCGAGCGAGCCGGCGATGAAGAACTGATCGCTGTTCTGAAGAAATATGCGGGTCGAGTGGTCCTGGCGTCTGTCTTGCAAGACCGGCAAATTGGTCAATCCGAAGTCACCTTGATTCATCCCCACCCGAATCTCGCCGCCGCCGCAGGCGAACATTCTCGCGGCGTCGTCGTATATCGCAAGGCCGAAGACGATCCCGTTGTGAGGCGGTATGATTCCCACACGTCCGAACTGAGGGAATTTGCGCCGGATCTGGACGACGGCAATCACGACCTTATCCACTTCGCCGCGCTCAGCGCCGGACTCTATTCCGGGATTACCGTTTCGCCGCGTTACTCCGAGGTCATCCCCTTCTTTGGCGGGCCGAGAACGTTCAATTACATTCCGGTGGAGCAGCTTTTTGTGGACCGGATTTTTCGCAGCGGAAGCCCGATGTTCAATAACGGTGAGAGCCTGCGCGGAAAGCTCGTTCTTTACGGCCCGACCGCTGAGGTTTTGCACGACGTACATGCAACGCCGCTGGGCACCATGCCGGGCGTGGAGATCCACGCACACATCGCAGCAGCCTTGATCGAGGGGCGACGCATCACCGATGTCTCACGGATTTCATCACGGGCCTTCGCATTTCTGATTACCGTTTTTTGCGGCGTGTTCGTGCTCTGGATTCGCAATCCAGTGCTCCAGATTTCGGCGATCCTCGGAACTCTCATGCTGGGGTTTGCGTTCACGCACGGCGCGTTTTTACGCGGTGCATTTTTCCCGACAGCGAACTGGGTCTTCGCCGGCGTAGGGACCGGACTCTGCGGATTCGTCTATCTCTTCGTTTTGGAGCGGCTTGAGCGGGCGCAGGTGCGCAAGGTTTTTGGCCGTTTCGTTTCGCGGCGCATCGCGGAAGTGGTGCTAAAAAACGCCGAGGAATTCGCGCAAGCACGCTCCGGTGAGCGTCGCTCGGTCGCGGTCCTTTTTTCGGACATACGCAGCTTCACGACATGGTCTGAAAACGCGGCACCGGAGAATCTCGTCGGCCAACTCAACGAGTATTTCGAGGCTATGGTTCCGCTCATCGAAGACACCGAGGGCAATGCGCAGAAATTCATCGGCGACGCGATCCTCGCGGCGTGGGGAGACACGCATTCCAGCGGACAGGCCGAGGACTGCCGGCGCGCGGTCGTCGCCGCGATGAAAATGCGCACCGTGCTCCGCGAGCTGAATGCAAAATGGGAGGGGCGCGACGACCGCATCACCATCAGCATCGGCATCGGGATCAATCACGGCAGTGTGGTCACTGGCGAAGTCGGCCATTCCGAGCGCCGGGAATTCACCGTCCTTGGCGACGGCGTGAACTTCGCATCGCGGCTGGAGTCGGCGACGAAACTTTTCCACACCGACTGCCTCGTCGGGCAAAGCGTCGAGGAGCTGACGCGGGAATTTTTCGTGTTCCGCGAAGTCGGATTTGTGCGCGTGAAAGGCAAGAAAAAGCCCGTCTACATTTTCACGCCGATCAGCGAGAAAACCACTCCCGCACCCGAGTGGCTCGCGGACTACGACAAAGCGCTCGCGCTGCACCGGAGCCGCGATTTTGCAGGAGCCGCCGCACTTTTCGCCGCAGTGAAACAGCGCATCGGAGGCGATGATTTCCTCTGCGACTGGTATCTCGAAATCGGCCGCCGCTACCTCGCAGACGCCCCAGCGGAAGACTGGGACGGCTCGGAAACACTGACGGAGAAATAGGCCCGCCATGCACAGTGCAGAGCAGATGAATGGGGGAGCAACTCGCCCTTTTCGACAAAAGAAACTCTTCCCCAAAGATACTACGTGTGCGTAAATACGCATCTTCCAAAAACGCCATGAAACTCGCCATCGCCTGCGCCGCCGTCATCACTGCCACTGCCACTGCCCAAGACTGGCCCGCATGGGGCGGCTCCGATCCGGGTCGCAATATGTATTCTCCGGCGAAGGGAATCCCGGCGAAATTCAATCCCGGAAAGTTCAAGAAAAACTCCGAGGAGATCGATATGTCCACGACGCAGAACGTCCGCTGGATCGCGAAGCTCGGCTCGCAGACTTACGGCAACACGGTCGTCGGATACGGCACCGTTTACATCGGCACGAACAACGCCGGCGTGCGCGATCCGCGCTTCAAGGACGATAAATCGGTGCTTCTCGCGCTCGATGAAAAATCGGGCGATTTGAAATGGCAGTTCACCGTGCCAAAGCTCGCCAGCGGCAAGGTGAATGACTGGGAGTATCTCGGCTATCTCAGCGCACCGTTCATTGATGGCAACACGCTTTACTCCGTCTCCAGTCGCTGCGAAGTCATCGCGCTCGATTCCGCAGGACAGGCAAATGGGAACGACGGTCCGTTCAAAGACGAAGGCAAATACATGCCCGGCCCGGCCAAGCCTGCTGTGGAAGCGACCAAGAAGGACGGCGATATTTTGTGGAAGTTCGACATGATGGACGAGCTCGGCGTCTTCCCGCACAACGCCTCGAACAGCTCGCCGCTCGTGCTCGACGACAAGATTTTCGTCTGCACCAGCAACGGACAGGACTGGTCGCACGTCACCATCCCGGCACCGCAAGCTCCGAGCTTCATCGTCCTCGATAAAAAGACCGGCGCGCTCATCGGCGAAGACGACGCGAAGGTCGGGCCACGCATTTTTCACGGTCTGTGGACTTCGCCTAGCGCGGGCAAAGTGGACGGGAAATGGCAGGTGTTTTTTGGCGGCGGCGACGGCGTCCTTTACGCGTTCGATTCCGAGCCGGTGAAAGAAGATGACACGGGTATTTTCAAAACGCTGTGGTCTTACGACTGCGTGCCGCCAGAGTACAAGGCGAAGGACGGTAAGCCGATCAAATATCCGGCACCGGAGGGACCGTCGGAGATCATCGCGACGCCCGTTTATTACAAAGACCGCGTGTATATCGCCATCGGCCAGGACCCAGAGCACGGCGAAGGCGTAGGGCGTCTCCTTTGCCTGAATCCCAAAGGTGCGAAAGGCGACGTGACTAAAACCAAAGGCATGCTCGTCTGGGACTTCAAAGACATTAAACGCAGCATCAGCACTGTGGCTATCGACCCGGCGACAGACCTGCTCTACATCGGCGACTACAGCGGCTTCGTCTATTGCCTCGATGCGAATACCGGAAAGCTACACTGGCAGCACGACATGCAGGCCCACATCTGGGGTAACGCGATGGTCGTGGACGGCAAAGTATTCATCGGCGACGAAGACGGCGACCTCGTCGTTTTCGCAGCGAAGAAGGAAAAGGAAATCCTCAACGAAGTGAACCTCGGAGCCAGCATCCTCGCGACGCCCATCGTGGCAAACGGCACACTCTACGTGAACACGCAGACGCACCTCTACGCCATCGGCGAAGGCGCGAAAGCGGAAGCGACGCAGAAGTGACGGACCTGCCGTGCCCTGGACGCCCCGTCTGGAAATGCCAAACGGCGAAACCGCCGAATCTGGATAGCCCCCAAGAATAGGGGAGGGACAGGGATGTTACTCCCCGGCCCTCCTTCCGAACCGGATTGGCGGCTTTCTCCCGACACGTCGGGCTCCCCAGTTAGTGACTTGCTGCGTTTTGCAGGCTGGTGATTTCTTCGGCTCGGGCTGCTTCCAAGCTGAAGTAACCGTGCTTGGTAAACCTAGTGGTCTGTCAATCGTCGTGCGATGGTAAGCCAGCGTGTTTGCCGGCGGTGATTTGTGACTGGTGAGAAGTGATTAGTCGCAAGGCGTGGGTCAGGAACCACGCCAACACGCTTGCGACCAGTCACCACTCACGAGTCACAAGTCACCGCCCGATTGCTCAAGCGGCTACCACCATCTCACGACTGACAGAGC
>JAYTMG010000355.1:0-18344 GCA_043728745.1 Verrucomicrobiaceae bacterium | reverse complement strand
CGGCACACTCGAGCTCCGCGCCGCGACGTTCAGTATCGGAAAAGGCAACGTCGCAATTCAGCAATTCTCGGACGTCGTCATCAACGCGCCAGGCGGCGTGCTCGTCACAAACACCGGCGGCATCAGCACCCAAGGCGATCTCACGATTCTCACTCCGGTGATCACCGCAGCGCGTTCCGCTACGCAGTCGATCAAAGCCGGAGGAGCACTCGTGCTGGAAAATGTCGGCGCATCGAAGCTGCGTGGCGGCCTCGGTGCCAGCCTCAGCCTCGAAGGAACCAGCGTCACCGCAGCGAGCGACATCGTTCTGCCGAGCGGCTTGCTCACAGTCCGCGCGACCACTGGCGATGTGTTCTTGAATGGTCGAGTGAGCCTCAACGGCACGGAGCAGACGTTCTACGATCTCGTCCGCTCCACGAGTGGCGGGACGGCGCGTTTCATCGCAGACAACGGCAACGTAAACATCGGCGCAGACAGCGTCATCAGCGTCTCCGCTCCATCCGGCGGCGGCGACGCAGGCAGTCTGCTCATCAGCGCGCCGAAGGGCGCATTCTCTAGTGCGGGGCAGTTCGTCGGGCGTGCAGGCGTTGGCGGAAAAGCCGGTTCGTTCTCGCTCGATACAGCAGGGCTCGCGAGCTTCGACGCTCTACAGACCACGCTCTCGGAGGGCGGATTCACCGGCTCGCAAAAGTTCCGCATTCGCTCGGGCGACGTGACTCTTTCCGGCAACATCCGCGCGAGCAGCTTCGGCCTCACGGCGGACGCGGGCAGCATCAATGTCACCGGAACCATCGACGCATCCGGGGCGCGCGGCGGGAACATTTCGCTCACAGCGGGCGGCAGCGTCGTCGTGGCGGGCGGTTCGCGACTCACGGCTGCGGCAAAAGACTTTGATGCAGCCGGAAAGGGCGGCCAAATCTCGCTTGAAACCCGCGGGCTTGCGGGCGGCGTGGTCGATATCCAAACCGGCTCGACGATCGACCTCGGCGTCGAAGCAAACACCGCGACAAGCGCCGCAGGTGGAAACTTTACCGGCACGCTGCATCTGCGCGCGCCGCAGAATGCCGCAAGCAACGACCTTGCCGTCGCAACGATCGGCGGCACCGTCACCGGGGCCTCGGTCATTATCGTCGAGGGATACAAGACGTTCGATCTAGGCGCGAGCGGCAACATCTCCACGACCGTTCAAAACAACGTCCTCGCAAATGGAAATGCGTTCATCGGTGTGAACGGCACAGCCGCCGCCGGCTACAATGCGATGCTCGTCCGTGTGCTCGGAACAAACACCGCGCTCGACCCGATTCTCGGCATGCGCGCGGGTGCGGAACTGTTTAATGCGAGCGGGAACATCACGCTTGGCACAACGACGTCTGACACCGATTCGACCGCCACTACTACCAGGCCTAGCAGCGACTGGAATCTCGCGAGTTTCCGCTTCGGCACAGACGCCGCTCCCGGCGTGCTCACGCTTCGTGCTGCTGGAAACGTCGTCTTGTTCAACACGATCTCGGACGGCTTCCAGACGGCAGCATTCAACTCCGCGCTGCTCGAACAAAGCTCAACGAAACCCGTCAACGCACAGTCGTGGAGCTACCGAATCACAGCGGGTGCGGACTTCACTTCCGCCGATGTTTCGTCCGTGCGGCCCCTCGAGACAGTCACTGCGGATAGCGGCTCGCTCTTACTTGGGAAGAATGGAGGGAACGGAGTCTTCGGCGCATCGGGCCCGAGCCTCACGACCACCACCGCTATCGGAAATCGCTACCAGGCGATTCGCACAGGCAGCGGCGACATCACGATCAACGCAGCACGCGATATTCAATTGCTGAATCAGTTCGCCGTTGTCTTCACGGCCGGCACGCAGGTCGCAGACGCGACGATGGGCGGAACCTTCGACCTTCCTGTTCTCAATGCGGCTGGCAGCGGCGAACTCGGCGCAACTCAGCAGAGCCCCGGCTATGCCGCTCAATACACACTCGGCGGCGGAAATCTAAAACTCAGCGCTGGTAGCGATATCGCCCATTACACGCGAATCGGGTCCGGCCCGCTGATTGCAGACTCGACCCGGCAGATGCCCGTAAACTGGCTCTACCGCCGCGGGTTTATCGATCCCGTGACTGGCGAATTCGGCACGGCGCGTTTCGGCGATGTCGCAACGACCTCGTGGTGGGTGGACTTCTCGAATTTCTTCCAGGGAGTCGGCGCTCTCGGCGGCGGAAATGTCACGCTCGATGCAGGCCGCAACGTCGCCAACGTGGACGCCGTCGCGCCGACCAATGCCCGCATGACAAAAGGCGCTCCAGACGCTGCAAACCTCGTGGAACTCGGCGGCGGCGACATCACAGTGCGTGCCGGAAATGATATCGATGGTGGTGTTTACTACGTCGAACGAGGCCGCGGCACGCTCTCGGCGGGCGGCAGCATCAAGACAAACGAGACACGCTCACCGTCGCTCACAATCCTCCGAAGCCCCACGACTTTCTTGCCGGAGCAGACATGGCTGCCGACGACATTGTTCGTTGGCAAAGGAAACTTCGATGTCAGCGCGCGTGGCGATTTGCTGCTCGGACCAACAGCCAATCCGTTCCTGCTACCCGGCGGATTCAACAACACGTACTGGTACAAAACGTATTTCTCCACGTATGGCGCTGATAGCGGAGTGAGCGCGACTTCGCTGAGCGGCGACATCACGCTCCGTCTGGCCGCCACCGACTCGACCGTGGATTCTGCGGCGTCGCTTCTTGCTACTTGGTTCAAAAATCAACTGCTCCTCAAAGGCGCCTCAACGGCGTCTTTTTACCAGACATGGCTGCGGCTCAACGAAACCGGCATCGAGCCATTTACCGGCGTGGCCGCGCTCATGCCCGGCTCGCTCAATACCACGGCCTTCGCGGGAGACATCAATATCGTCGGCAATCTCACACTTTCGCCCTCGGCGAAAGGCAGCCTCACACTCGCGGCGAGCGGCTCCGTGAATGGCCTCAATCTCACGGGATTCAAACCGGTGTTTGATACCGCTACAAATACTGCCATTTCGACGGCGGCATGGGGCGCGACGCGTATCAATCTCTCCGACGCAAATCCTGCATCCATCCCGAGCATCGCCGCACCAAAGGCGTATCAATCGACCGTCGGCACCATCCAAGGACAAGCCCGCCTCACCGGTGCCGATATCCTGAAATCCGTCGATGAACTCTTCGCCGAGACCGGCTCGAACCGCAGTTCGCTGCAAACAAAGCAGGCGCTCCACTCTGCGGGCATTCTCCATCGCGGAGATAGCGAGCCGGTCCGCATTTATGCTGGCGATGGCGACATTCAGGGCGTCACTCTCTTTTCGCCAAAAGCAGCGCAGGTCTTCGCCGGGCGCGACATCGCCGATGTTGCACTCTATATCCAAAACACCAGCGAAGAGAGCGTGAGCATCGTCGCCGCTGGGCGTGACATCAATCCGTACAGCGCAAACACGCAAACGCGCGTCCTCGCAAATTCGCCGGGCAACGTCGTGAACTCGGACAGTCTTCCGCTTGCCGGAGACATCCAGATTTCCGGCCCCGGCGCGCTCGAAGTGCTCGCAGGCCGCAACATCGATCTCGGCACCGGCAATGCCCCGGGCGACGGCACGGCACTCGGAATCGTGAGCATCGGAAATGCGCGCAATCCGTTCTTGCCGTTCGACGGCGCGGATCTCGTCGTCGGTGCAGGCATCGGCGCATCCGCCGGACTCGGGGCGAGCCAACTCGACTTCGAGGCATTCGTGGAGGACGTCTTCACCAATCCCCGCTACGCCGACGACATCACCGCACGACTCGGAACCGGCGAGGACATCGACAGTATCTCGGGAGAACTTCGCAATCTCATCGCGCTCGACCTTTTCTACAAGTCGCTCCGCAACGCAGGCCGCGACCGCAACGACGAAACGAGCCCGAATTTCGGCAACTACGACGCTGGCTTCGACGCGATTGCGACGCTCTTCCCGGCATCCAAATGGAAGGGCGACATCTCGCTCACCGCGCGTCAAATCAAGACCGCACAAGGCGGCGACGTGAG
Source organism: Verrucomicrobiaceae bacterium (assembly GCA_043728745.1). GTDB lineage: Bacteria > Verrucomicrobiota > Verrucomicrobiia > Chthoniobacterales > Chthoniobacteraceae > SXWH01. The sequence continues at coordinate 14,297 of JAYTMG010000355.1, read as the reverse complement.
CATCTTCGCACCGGGCGGAAAAATCATCGTCGGCTTCGATGCCGGAGCCGGTCAGTCGCTCGACCAAGGCATCCTCACCGAGAGCGGCGGAAACATAAACATCTTCGCCGACGGCAGCGTCACGCTCGGCACATCGCGTATCTTCACCCTACGCGGCGGAAACGAAATCATCTGGTCCAGCAATGGCGACATCGCCGCCGGAACCGCATCGAAAACAGTCGCCAGCGCACCGCCGACCCGCGTGCTCATCGACCCGCAAAGCGCCGACCTCAAGACCGACCTCGCCGGTCTCTCGACTGGCGGCGGAATCGGCGTCCTCACAACCGTCGAAGGCATCCCGCCGGGCGACGTCGATCTCATCGCACCAAACGGCGCAATCGACGCGGGCGACGCCGGCATCCGAAGCGCCGGAAATCTAAACGTCGCCGCCGATGTCGTGCTCAACGCTGAAAACATCCAAGTCTCCGGTGCCAGCGCAGGCGCGCCAAGCGGAGCCGCGCCAGCCGCCCCGAGCATCCCCGCCGCACCACCGCCACCGCAACCCGCCAACGATAACCAAGCCACCCAAGCCGCCGCGCCAGAAAAAGAGCGCGAGGAAGAGAAAAAGAAGGAAGTCGCACAGGAACCACCAAGCATCATCGTGGTCGAAGTGCTCGGCTACGGCGGATAGCGATCATGAACGCCTTAGAGCACGACGCCGTGAACGACTGGCAGTCCTTGGAAAAGGCAATGGTTTCACTCACCATGCGCACGAGCCAAACCGTAGCCGCGCCCGTTCCAGAACTAGTGCAAGGCGCAATAGTCTAAATACCCACCGACCATCACAAAGCCGTCGCCGAGGGGGAGTCGGCCGCGGCGATTGCGAACCGAAGATACGTTCGCGTTGTTTTGTGAATTTCGCACATTCTCTATCGAATGAGCGCAAGCGACTCGCTGTGTTTCAGCTACGCAGCGCGTCGCATTTCAATGCTCCGCGCCGCCCGCCGAATCACGCAACGTGCCTGCAATCCACTGTCACGCTCCGTGCTCCATTCCTCCCGCCGTTGATTTGCTGCGCGTGCTCAGCCTCATGGGAATCCGGGGAGGCTTCGCGGTGCGCAGGAATGCTGCTTCACTCATTCGGCGCGAGCCTGGGGAGTCGGTTCAGGGAAGGGTGGTGCTTTGCGCTGTCGCTATGCTGTTTTGCGAATCGCAACGGCCTTACGGCTCCCGGAAAAGCTCTTGAAACTTCTCGGCGATTTTCGCCTTTGATTGTTCAAGCACGTTCATCGAAAGCGTCCTCCCAACTTTCCGTTCGATGACATGGTCGATGAAGAGTTTTCGCGGTTCGCCGTGCCGCTTTTTCAAGCATTAATGGGTTGGAATGAGAGTTTACGCGGCTGGACAGAAACCGAGCCTCAGTGCCGCGCGATGCGCTTAGATAGGGGCTTTCAGAGATTTCCAAGGAGTGCAGCCGGCGGGGGTCGAACCCACAACCTTCGGCTTCGGAGACCAACGCTCTATCCAGTTGAGCTACGGCTGCATTTTGAAGCGTGTTGAGTGTCCGCCGGGGATTGCGGTCTGTCGAGGCAAAAACTTCCGCTTGCACTGCGTGGCGATGCGTATGAGCATCCCGTTCAGTTATCCGATTGTGATTACTATCCAGCTTCCACTTTTGCGCGTTATTCGCGCTTTGATGAACTAGCAGCTTTGCAGCGCTCTGGGCGAGTCCGCCCTCAGCCGTACCCCGTTTACTTTTCAACACAAAACCAACCATGCCCACATACACGACAAATCCAGTCCAGGATCCCGAACACGTCGATCCGCCCGCAGGCTCCGCGCCCGCTTCAGCCTCCACGTTTTCACACACCACTTTAACCCATCCCCTTGCCAGCCACCGGGACCTCCGGCGCGATGAGTTCTGGCGAAACATCCCGGCCTACGCGCAAGCCGGCGTCGCCGAGTTCGGCGACCACAAATGGCAGCAGCGCCACACCGTCACCAGCGTCGCACAACTGCGCGCTACACTCGGGACACTCGTTCCGGAATCCTTTTTCGCCGACCTCGAAGCCGGCATCGCGCACGCGCCGATGGCGCTCCGCATTTCTCCGTATCTCCTCGCACTTGTTGATTGGAGTGCGCCGCTTGCCGACCCGATTCGGACGCAATTTCTCCCGCTTAATTCGGAGCAGCAGCCCGATCATCCGATGCTGCGATTCGATTCGCTCAACGAACGCGAAGACTCGCCGGTTCCCGGCCTCACGCATCGCTACGCGGACAAGGCGCTCTTTTTACCACAGCCGAGTTGTCCGGTTTATTGCCGCTTCTGCACGCGGAGCTACGCGGTGGGCAACGACACGGACGTCATCGAAAAGATGAAACTGCCCGCGACGGCGGCGCGCTGGGAGGAAGCGTTCACGTACATCGCCAGCCAGCCGCAGCTTGAGGACATCGTGATTTCCGGCGGCGATACTTATAATTTGAGCGCCGGTCACATCGAGACGATCGGACGCCGCCTGCTGGAGATGCCGAACATCCGGCGCATTCGCTACGCGACGAAAGGGCTCTGCGTACTGCCGCAAAAAATGCTCACCGACGACGCATGGCTCAACGCTCTGACTCGGGTCGTGGAACTCGGACGCAAACTGCACAAAGACGTCGCGGTGCATTCGCACTTCAACCACGCGAACGAAATCACCGGCTTCACCGAAGACGCGCTCGGACGTATGACCGAACGCGGCATTCATGTCCGCTGCCAGACGGTACTCCAGCGCGGTGTGAACGACTCACCCGAGGCAATGACACTGCTCGTCCGGCGGCTCAGCTACGTCAACGTCCATCCGTATTACGTCTATGTCCACGACATGGTTCCCGGAGTGGAAGATCTCCGCACGCCGCTGCATGTCGCACAGAACATTGAGCGTCATGTTCGCGGCTCGACAGCAGGCTTCAACACTCCCGCTTTCGTCCTCGACGCCCCCGGCGGCGGCGGCAAACGCGACGTGCATTCGTCGGACGTGTATGACCGGGAATCGGGCATCAGCGTCTTCACAGCACCGAGCGTGAAACCCGGAAGACAATTCCTCTTTTTCGACCCGATTTCGTCGCTCGACGCGGAAGCGCAATGGCGCTGGACGCAGCCCACACAGCGGCGCGAAATGATCGACGCAGCGCTGCGATAGGCTACTTCGCGAACTTCGCCTTCACATCCTTCACCGTCCATTTGGTGAGAGTGATGCCCTTCGCGGTGCGGGCGCTCACGGGCAGCGCTGCGAGATCGAAGTCCAGTTCGCGCACACGAACACCACTCCGACCATCGAGCGCGACGTGAAGCGCCTTTGGCATTTCTTTTTCGGTAGCCGCGACGTGCATGTAGATGATTCGCGAGTCCTCGCTCTTTCCGAGTTGGTAGAGCTTGTCGCGAGACAGTCCGCCGATTTGGAATTTCTTCGCGAAGGTCTTCCCGGTTTCGCCGTCGAGATAGACCATCGTGTAGAAATTCGTGTCGCCGTCCTTCGGCCAGATCGAGACGTGGATGATCTCGCGACCCATGAAAATCTTGTCGGCGACTTTCGCGACTTTTAGCGAGCCGTCCCTCATGATCGTGAGCACGCTATCGAGGATGGTGCATTCGGTGATGAACTCGTGCTGCCGCCAGTTGAGGCCGATGAAGCCGTCTGCGCGGTTCACGTAGAGTCGTTGGTTTGCCGAGACGACGGCTGACGCGTCGATCTGCGCAATTTCGTCGTAGCTCGTGCGGCGCTTGATGCCCTTGCCGTATTTCTGCTGGAGCATCTCGAACCACGCGACCGTGTAGCCGGTGAGGTTTTTGAGGTTTGCCTTTGTTTCCTTCATCCCCTCCTCGATTCGCTTCATGGCCTCGTCGGCCTGGAAGCGATTGTAGGCCGAGATGCGCTTGATGCGGATTTCCGTGAGGCGAACGATATCCTCGTCAATGACCTCGCGTCGGAGTTGATTGAGGAATGGCTTCAGCCCAGTCCGGATTTCCGCGAGCACGCTTTCCCAAGTCTTCGATTTTTCGATGTTCCGATAGATCCGCTCCTCGATGAAAATGCGCTCCAGCGAATCCCAATGCCACTGCTGCTCGAGTTCGCTGAGTTTGATTTCGAGTTCGCGCTTGAGCAGCTCCTTGGTCGCCTCCGCGCTGGTCTTGAGGATGTCGCGCACGCCGAGGAAATGCGGCTTGTCATCGCCAGTCTCGGGATTGCGCACGATGACGCACGCGGCGGGATTGAGCTGCACCTGGCAGCTCGTGAAGACGTAGAGCTGCTGAATGACTTTCTCCGGCTCCGCGCCCTGCGGCAGATGGATGAGAATCTCCACCTTGTCCGCCGTGTTGTCGTCCACGTGCTTGATTTTGATTTTCCCCTTCGCATTGGCCGCAAGCACGGACTCGATGAGCGACACGGTCGTGACGCCGTAAGGCAGCTCAGTCACCGCGAGCAGGTACTTCGAGCGCACTTCGATCGTCGCTCGGACCTTCACCTTCCCGCCGCGCTCGCCGTCGTTGTATTCGGAAAAATCCGCAGTTCCGCCGGTGACAAAGTCCGGGAGAATGCGGAAGTTTTTCCCCTGCAAATGATTGATCGCCGCACGGCAGAGATCGTTAAAATTGTGAGGCAGAATCTTCGTCGAAAGCCCGACCGCAATGCCGTCCGCGCCTTCCAGCAACACGACGGGAAACTTCGCCGGCAGCGTGATGGGCTCCTTGTTGCGCCCGTCGTAGCTGAGCTGCCAAGTCGTCGTCTTCGGATTAAAAAGCACATCCTTTGCAAAATTCGTCAACCGCGCTTCGATGTAACGCGGAGCCGCCGCATCGTCGCCCGTGAGCAGGTTGCCGTAGTTCCCCTGCCCTTCGATGAGCCACCCGCGCTGCCCTATGGATACAAGCGCCGCGCCGATGGACGCATCACCGTGCGGATGCAACTTCATCGTCGCTCCGACGACATTCGCGACCTTGTGAAAGCGCCCGTCGTCCATGTCCCAAAGCGTGTGCAGCACGCGCCGCTGCACGGGTTTCAGCCCGTCATCAATGTGCGGCACCGCGCGGTCGAGGATGACGTAGCTCGCGTATTCGAGGAACCAATTGCGATACGCGACCGCGAGCGGAGCCTGCTCATTCTGCACCTTCTCGCGCTTCACCGGCTCGACTTCAGCCACCACAGGGACGTCGCCATTCGTATCCGCGGCTGCGTCGGCCACAACGGCATCACCCGGCTCCAGCGCGTCCACTTCCGGCTCGGCGGGCTCGGGCACAGGCGCGACCTCCAAGGGCAGCTCTGATTGATCGCTGACGATCGGTTTCTTCGTTGGTTTGCCGGTAGGCTTATTCGGACGTTTTGGCATTTACGGAATTACTGAAATGGAACGGTTGCGGGGCAGCGAGACTTACGCCTCGATTAGATCTTTCTCTACCCGCAGATTGCCGATGATGAACTCCTGTCGCTCTTGCGTATTTTTGCCCATGAAGAACGAGAGCAGTTCGTCGGAGCTGTAGAGGTGGTGGAGGTTGATGGGGTCGAGGCGGATGTTTTCGCCGATGAAATCCTTGAACTCGCCCGCGGAGATTTCGCCGAGACCCTTGAAGCGCGTGATTTCGTGGCTCGCGCCGAGGGCGGTGACGGCGGCCTGTTTCTCCTGCTCGCTGTAGCAATACTTCGTGACCTTCTTGTTGCGCACGCGGAAGAGCGGCGTTTGCAGGATGAAGAGGTGGTTGTTGCGGATGACGTCGGGGAAGAATTGCAGGAAGAACGAGAGCAGCAGCAGGCGGATGTGCATTCCGTCCACGTCGGCGTCGGTGGCGATGACGATCTTGTTGTAGCGCAGACCGTCGAGTCCGTCCTCGATGTTGAGCGCGGCCTGGAGAAGGTGAAACTCCTCGTTCTCGTAGATGACTTTTTTGGTGAGGCCGTAGGTGTTGAGCGGCTTGCCCTTCAGCGCGAAGACCGCCTGCGTCTGCACATCGCGCGTGGAGGTCAGCGAGCCGGCGGCGGAGTCGCCCTCGACGATGAAAAGCGTGCTCTCCTCAGCGCGCGGATTTTTGTCGCCGAGATGAAGCCGGCAATCGCGCAGTTTCTTGTTGTGCAACGACGCCTTTTTCGCGCGTTCTTTCGCGATGTTGCGGATGCCTGCAAGCTCCTTCCGCTCGTGCTCGTTCTCCTCGATTTTCTTGCGGATGATTTCGGCGGTCTCTCGGTTTTTGTGCAGGTAGGTGTCGAGCGCCTGCTGCACGAATTTGCCGACGAACTCCTTGATCGTCGGCCCCTTCGGCCCGACTTCGGCGGAGCCCAGCTTCGTCTTCGTCTGCGACTCAAAGACGGGCTCCTGCACGCGCACGACGATCGCAGCGTCGATGGACTGCCGCACGTCCGCAGCGTCGAATTCCTTTTTAAAATGATTGCGCACCGTCGCGACGAGCGCCTCTCGAAATGCCGCAAGATGCGTCCCGCCCATCGTCGTGTGCTGGCCGTTCACAAACGACCAGTATTCCTCGCCGTAGTGATTGCCGTGCGTCAGCGCGATTTCGATGTCCTCGCCCTCGAGATGGATGATGGGATAAAGCGGCTCCCCGCTGAGTTCCTTCGCCAGCAAATCCTTCAGCCCGTTCTCGGACTTAAAGCGCTTGCCGTTCAGCGTGAGCACGAGCCCGCGATTGAGGAACGCATAATTCCACAGCATGTCCTCGATAAAATCCGTGCGGAATTTGAAGTCCTTGCCGAACAGCGCCTCGTCCGGCGTGAACTCAATCAGCGTGCCATTGCGCTCCGTCGTCTTCGTCACCCGCGACTGCGCCTTCAGCTTCCCCTGCTCAAAATCCACGACCTTCGTCTCGCCCTCGCGGATGGCCTGTGCGCGATAGTTCAGCGAAAGCGCGTTCACCGCCTTTTGCCCGACACCATTGAGCCCCACGGCTTTTTGGAAAGTCTCGCTGTCATACTTCGCGCCCGTGTTGATGATCGACACGCAGTCCACGAGTTTCCCCAGCGGGATGCCGCGTCCGTAATCGCGCACCTTCACACTGCGGTCCGTGATTTCCACTTCGATCTTCTTGCCCTGCCCCATCATGAATTCATCGATGGAGTTATCGATCGTCTCCTTCAGCAAAACGTAAATACCGTCCTCCGCATGGTTGCCGTTGCCGAGTCGGCCGATGTACATGCCGGGGCGGAGTCGAATGTGCTCCAGCGAGCTGAGTGTCTTGATGCTGGCTTCGGTGTAGTTGGATGCCATGAATTTGTTGGGGCGGAAAAAGAGGGGAGCGGGGGCGCGCTGACAAGCAATTCCCGCTTCGGGCGTGATTTCTCGGGGAAGAGCGTCGCTCGCGGGTGTGATTGAATGCGGAATAAAGGATGCAACCGACGGATGCGAAGCGATGGAATCCCGGAGGGATGAATGCGAATATTCCGGCGTTTCGTATGTGGATAGCAGCACCGAGCTGGATGAACCAGACGCTTACCCTTTCTGAAAACCGCCTCGACCTTTGCTTCTAGCGCACAGGGGAGCAAGGAATCGCCGCAACTCTAGATTGAATGTTGAAACTCTTTTCGCGCAAAGCTACACACCGCCGCAGTTATGCCATCACCTGCAGAAAACCTTGAGGAAGCGCGGGCTCACCTCAGCCTTGAGCCAGTGTCCGAGACATCTTCCGAATACGTGGACCTTTCCGCCGCCCGTGGTTCTACATGCCTTGCTCGCCTGAGCGGTTCTTTGCGGGAAAGCGCTCTGGCCGGCGATCTGCGGTGCCATCTAGCCTTTGTCGGTCACCGAGGGACGGGGAAATCCACGGAGCTTCTTCGCATGGAGAAAGAGCTGGCCGACGTGTTTTTCCCCATCCATCTGTGGCTCGACGCCAGCCTTCAGCACGATGCCGATTACCCCGACCTCATGCTCTGGCTCGTCAGTAAAATTGCGGAGCAACTCGGGAAAGCCGGAGTACCCTTCGACGACGCCGAGACAAACAAAATCGCCGCATGGTTCAACGACATCACCAAGCTCGACACCACAGCCAAGACTGCCACTTCGACGTTGGAAACAGAAGCCGAAGCATCTGCGAACTTCTCGTGGTTTGGCACTGGCCTAAAGCTCCTCGCCCGCATCCGCAGTGGGTTCGTCGGCAGTTCCGACCATCGGACTTTCGTTCGCACCGAAGTAAAGAAACGCTCGGAAGAACTCATCCAGAGCGTGAACAACTTCCTCGGCAAAGTCGTGGAAGCCCTCAAAGCCGCAGGCAAGCCCTCGCGCCTGCTCATTGTTCAGGATAATCTCGACCGCCTCTCGCGCTCTGCGGCCACGCATCTCTTTGGCGACAGCGCGGACCTTTTGAAGAAGCTCAACGGCACCTTCGTGTGGACTCCGCCTGTCGGCTCCCAGCTCGCCCCGATCAATATCGAGCTACAGTTCAACACGTTCGTCATGCCCTCCATCAGCGTTCGTAAAAAGACCGGCACTCCAAATAAAATCGCTATCGAGGGACTCACGGCGCTCGTGGAGAAGCGATTGGTGACGGCGCTTACCTTCGCAAAGCCCGCGCTCGTTCGCGACCTGATCCTCCTTAGCGGAGGTAGCATTCGCGACCTCATCAAGCTCATCGAGCGCGCCCGCCTCAACGCCCGCGTGGACGGCCATACCGTCATCGAAGCCTCCGACGTAAAGGCCGCCGCGCAACAGCTCGCCGTCGGATTAGAAAACTCCCTTTTCCCGAGTAGCGTCTTCTTTCCCATCCTCACACGCGTCGCTTTGAGCAAAACCGTCGCTGCCCCTGCCGACGAACAACTCACTTCTGTAGAGGTGGAAACGCGCCGCGAATTCTTCCACACGCTCATCGTGAGCGGCGCCATCATGGCCTACAACGGCGAAGGGAATTGGTTCGATGTCCACCCCACGCTTCATCATCTCACCGACTTCGCCAAAGCCCTCAAGTCCGCCAAGACCCTCGCACCTTAGAGTCCCACACGATGCCGAAACTACGCTTCCCAGCCGCACTCCCACCAGAGGGCGTCGAGCGCGCAGTATGTGCGGCCACCATCTTTCTAAAAGAAGCTGGCGATTTCCGGCTCGCCACCGCGATCTTCGGCGACTCCACCCGGCGAGATTATTGGCTCGCTCACATCACCGCCGAGTTGGCCAAAGCGAACGTCCATCTCTCCCATTGTCAGCTCCCCGAGACAGGCGCGCCTCGACTAGTCGTCGAGATTCAAGCCCACATGCGCGATGTGCTCACGCTCCCCGGTTGCCAGCGAGCCGTCGTAGTCACCGGCGTCTCCCATCACCTTCCCGATGCCGCCCATGTGCGTGGCCACGATGAAGCGCGCCCGCCTTTTCTCGACCAAGCGAACGTGGACCGGGAACTCTTTCCCCAATACTGCCCGCACCCGCTGCTCATCTGCGTCACCCCTACCTCCGACGGCCAGTTCCGCCGCCACGCCCCGGACCTCATGCAGTGGTGCTCCCACACGTTTGACTTCACCGAGCCCGCGATGCCCGATGGCAGCTGGTCGATCCGAAGCAGTTCCGAGCTTCAGCACGCCCAACCCGGCACCATCTACGCCAATCGCGACGAACTGCTCCGCGCGGCAGGAATCTTCAGTGCAGGGCTCGAAGCAGCCATCGCGATGCACGGAAAAGGCAATCGCGAAACCATCGACGTTCGCGCAAACCTCGCGAATGTGATGGGGCAATTGAATCGCACGCATGAGGCGCTCGCCATGTCGCAAGAGAATCTCAGCATCGCCGAGACAGCAGAAGGCGTCTCCCCGTACGAGCTGGCAAACGCGACGGCACAGAGTGGGCAGATGCTTCAAGAAGCCGGGCGCAACGAAGAAGCAGAGCCGCTACTAAGGCGTGCGCTTTCTGCCTTTGAATCGTTGGGAGACAAGGACTCGCGAGCGGTGGTACTGGGCGACATCGCCAGAATCCTCACGGCAAAGGGCGACGTGGACAACGCTCTGTCTTTGCACAAGGAAGCGCGCGACATCTTTGAAGCCTTCGGAAACCAGCGCTCTCGGGCGGTGACGTTGGGCGACATCGCCAGAATCCTCACGGCAAAGGGCGACGTGGACGCCGCGCTTGCTTTGCACACAGAAGCGCGCGACATCTTTGAAGCCTCCGGAAACCAGCGCTCGCGGGCGGTGGCGCTGGGCGACATCGCAAGAATCCTCAGCGCAAAGGGCGATGTGGAAGCCGCTCTGGCTTTGCAGAACGAACGGATGAATACCAACCGTGACCTTGGTGACATGGAAGGAATCGCTGCAGCGTCTTACGACCTCGCCGAAATCGAAGTCCAACAACAGAAATGGCAAGAAGCCCACGACCACCTCGCCGAGTCCTACGCAATCCTTCTTAAGCTCGGTCGACTCGACGGCGTCTGTATGGTGGAGCTTCAACTCGGGCAACTGCTCTGCAGGGCACGCCAGCGCGAGCAGGGCATCGCAATGCTCACTCGCTCCCGCGACGGCTTCGCGCGCCTCGGTTGGCAACGCGAGTTGCAGCTCACACAGGCGATTCTCGATAAGCTTTCGCAGCCGTAGGCGGCGGCGTTTCTGTCGTAGCGCACGTGGCCCTCCGCGTGCTCCTTGAAACCCGCGAAGCGGCACATCTTTCGCGTCGGCCAATACGAGATCGTGCGCTGTGCGGTGGGAGGGAATCACGCCGGGGGCGGCGTGAACTACGGCGCAAGCGCGCTTTTGCAGCCGTAGGAACGGCGGGGTTTAACAGAGCGAGGGCCGAATGCGCGCTTGCGAAAGTAGTCCGCGACTTTAGTCGGAGCGATGCGGCTGTTGCGGGGACGGGTGGCTTGGCGGCGGGGCGTCACTTGAGGAAACACCCGTCCCGATGCGCCACGGTTTGCCGACTAAAGTCGCTGACTACTTTCGCAAGCGACTCCGCACGCACGCGAGGCTAAACGTGATTTACAATAGCCCGTGCTGTAGCCTCTCAAAGCACCCGCAGCGTTTGGCGCGATAATTATCATACACTTTGCGCCATCGTGGACGACCAAGACGAGGCGCCGTGCTCGTCTTTGCGCTTTCCCCGGCGGCGAGTGCCGACTAAACCCGCTCGCATGCTCAAAGACGAATCCACACTTCGCGTCGTCCTTTACGAAGGCGAGGGCGCTGCGCCACTCGACGACCGCTTTGCCACAATGACGGCGCTTCTCGAACGTGGGTACGCCGTGACCCGCAGCGTCAGCAAAGGCGCGGTGGCTCCGCAGACACGGGGCTCGCTGGTCGTGCTGGGGAAATTTGGCGAGGCCAAACCTGCGGATGAAAGCGGCGCGGTAAACGTCCGCTTTCACGATGTCGCGGGGCGCGATGTGGCGGAGATCACGGCGCTCGTGGAGGAGCAGCGCGCGGCGGCGGGCGCGGCGCAGCATGGCGGGTGGAAGCCGTGGTTCCCCGTCATCGACTACGACCGCTGCACGAACTGTATGCAGTGTCTTAGCTTTTGCCTTTTCGGCGTGTATGGCGTGGATGGCGAGAGCCGCATCGAAGTGCAGAATAACGACAACTGCAAAACGAACTGCCCGGCGTGCTCCCGCGTTTGCCCGGAAGCGGCGATCATGTTTCCGAAATACAAAGCCGGGCCGATCAATGGCGACGCGGTGAGTGCGACGGACCTCCAGCGCGAGAAGATGAAAATCGACATCTCGGCGCTCCTCGGCGGCGACGTGTATTCGATGCTCCGCGCGCGCAGCGAGAAAAACAAAAGCCGGTTCAGCAAAGAGCGCGACGAGGATAAGGCGCTCACGGAACGGCAAAAGTGTCTCGCGAAACTCGCCGCATCCGGGGACATCCCGATAGAGGTTTTGCAGTCACTTCCTTCGCCCGAAGAAATCGCGCGCCGGGCCGACGAAGCCAAGGCGAAAGCCGCTGCCGCGCTGGCCGCACAAAAGCCCGCTTGATGGATTCCGCGATTGCAGGACTCCGTGTTCGCTGATTAGAGAACGGTCATGTCATCGCTGTGCCCACTCTTGCCCGCCGCCGCTGTTTTTATGGCCGGCGTCCTATTCGCGCAGGAGCCTCCCGCGAAACCCGCAGAAGTGGCATCGCTCACACCGCCGCCCGCACTCGTGCCGGTGAAAAAAGCGGCGGAACTAATCGGAAAACAGGAACCGCCCGTGGTGAACAAGGACCTCGCTTCGCAAATCACTCAGGAGAATTCCTACGTCGTCATCTCCATCGCGAAGCAGCGCGCATGGGTGATGTTCGGCGAAAGCCTGACGTATATCGATACGCCGATCTCCAGCGGCAAGCGCACGGGCATGACGCCCACGGGCAAATTCACCGTGACGCAAAAAGACAAGGACCACCGCTCCAGCGTGTACGGCGATTTCGTGGATAAGCGCGGTCGCATCGTTCGGCGCGGTGTGAGCACCAAGGTCGATTCTGCGCCCGGCGGAACTCGCTACGTGGGCGCGCCGATGAAGTTTTTTTGCCGGCTGACCGCGGACGGAGTGGGCTTCCATGTCGGCAAGTTGCCCGGCTATCCGGCATCACACGGCTGCATCCGCTTGCCCGAGGAAATCGCGCCGCTCATTTACGAGAAGGTCAAGCTCGGCACGCCTGTGGAAATCCGCGCGGAGTAGACAATCAAAGTTCGATGCTACTGCTTGAGTTTTAAGCCCAACAACGGGGCTGGCGCTGGTGGGATCGGTTCCGCCGGGCCTGATGGAACGGGGCTCGCAGACGGCTGCGGTGCTGCTGCAGGTTTTTCGGGCACCGCGATTCCCGCAGGCTTCGACGGCGCTTCGTCATCGTTGCGAAGCCGGATGCCTTCTGTAGTGGTTTTATCCCGCCCGGTCCGCTTGAGGATTGCATCAATGATTTGCCGCATCCGGTTTTTGCTCACGGACAGAAGCATCGCGGTCTCTTCGGTGATGAGATCCTTTTCGAACGCCTCTCCAAGACTCTGCTCGAAAGTACACCAGCCATCTCCCCGCGAGTATGCGATGATATCGTTATAGTTGCGGTTCTCGTTTTCACCGAGCTGGATTGCTTCCCGAATCCGCATGCTGCTGCCCATAATTTCAGGAACCATGAGACGCCCGCCACCGACTTTCGGCGCGAGGCGCTGGCTGACTATATAGCGGAGTGTTTCGGCCAGACGCTCGCGCACCTGCCCCTCCTCCTCCTTGCTGAACATTCCAAGAACACGATTGATCGACTGACCCGCGCTGATGGTGTGCAGCGTGGAATATACGACGTGACCGGTCTCCGCGGCAGTGAGAGCGATTTCCATCGTCTCACGGTCTCGAATTTCGCCGACGAGAATCACCTTCGGAGCCTGCCGCAGAGCTGCGCGAAGGCCCATCGAGAATGTGGAAAAGTCCTTGCCCATTTCGCGCTGACAGAACGTCGCCGTCTTGTGTGGATGCAGAAACTCGACGGGGTCTTCGAGCGTGACAATGTGCGCGCTCATCGTCTCGTTCATCGCATTCAGCATGGCCGCAAGCGTCGTCGTTTTACCGGAACCCGTCGCACCGGTGACGAAGATCAATCCGGTTTTCTCCTTGATGATCTGATCAAAAATCGGCGGCAACTTCAGGTCTGCCATGCTCGGAATCTTGGTATTCAGCTTTCGCAACACCATTGCAAACGAGCCCTTCTGCTTGAAGATGTTCACACGGAATCGTGCAAGCCCTTCGACAGAGTATGAACAGTCGCAGGAACCGGTGTTTTTCAAATCATCAAGCAACCGCTGCGCGGTCCCAACCAGCGTGCGGGCGAGCCCTTCGGTCTGCGCGGGCTCAAAGACCGATGAGTAGCCCGTACCTTCCACCGGTTGCAGCTTCCCGAAGTTTTCGACCTGCGGCGGGCGTCCGACCATGAAAAACAGATCGCTCACGCCCTCGCCAATCGAGAGCATTTTCCGAAGAAGGTCGTCAATTGGCAGCGCGGGCGCCCTGAAGACCGGGCCCTCTGCGCCGATTCCGCTGTTCTGCACTACGACGACATCGGCAAACGCCGGCGTCGGCTTTGGCGAAGCAGACACCGCATTCACGCCGCCCGAATCGGGAGCCGCTTCAGGCTTCTGGGGCAAAGGCTGAAACGGAGCAGGCTGGGACGTCATTTCAGGATTGCGTACCGGTCCTCCGACATTGTCCTCGGCGAGTGTGCTGGCTGAAGGTCGGCTCGTGAGAATCTGACCGGCGTCATCGTATAGTGGCATAATTGCACCGCTTACAGGCAACTTTCATACCACACCCACGCGTTGTTCTGTTTCAACCGGATCAATCCCCCGCCAAAGCCATCACGTAAGCCGCGACCGCTCGCGATTGCGCGTCATTCAGGCGCGCCTCG
>JAYTMG010000354.1:0-4465 GCA_043728745.1 Verrucomicrobiaceae bacterium | reverse complement strand
CGCCGCTCCTTGGCTCGCTACGCTCGCAGGGCTGGCTTGCGGTCGATAAGCGCATAATTTCAAGCGCACAATTTGACAGACTGATTGAGTCCAAAGAGGTGGAGGCTTTTGCCCGAGATGTGGAGGATGGGCGGCGCATGATGAACCAACCGCCAAAGCCGCCGCAATGGGGGTAATCCTTGGTTCATCGGCACAACTATTAGTCTGTCCCCGCCGTCACGCAGTCCCGCCGTCACGCAGAGCCGGATTCCACTATTGTTTCTCACCCCGCTCATCCCCTTTTTTCTGGGCAGCCTCTAGATCGCGTATCTTTTGGATATCAGCAGCACGCTTTTGTGTCTCCTGCGCACGTTCAGCAGCAAGTGCCTCTGTTACTCGGCGTTCAGCCTGTTGTTTTGCGTCTTCTTTGGCCTGTATTCTTTCTTGTGCCGATGGCCACTTTCGGAGTTTCGCACTCGCCGTATATTCTTTCGCTTCTATAAGTATTTTTGAAAGAACTGTAATCGTGTCCGATTTCATTTCGGCTGTATTTCCGGTAATCGAATTTTTCCAAATATTTCCCCCGCTCTCAATTTTCCACCCCGGCCCGCACAACGTGATGAGTGTGCTTTCGATTTTGCTGGCATTCCATGTTTCGCCAGCGGCTGATTTAACCTCGCATGCCCAAATAGCATTGCTCTTGTCGGGATAGACTGCCGCCAAGAATGTGAAATCAGGAGTCATCCATCGGATTCCTTTTGTTCCAGGGTATAGGCGATCATTGTCTAGCGGACTCGGTTCACCCTTTCCCCACAGGGCATCCAATTTGGCCGGCGTGAGCCACATCTTTGGCGTGTCTTCGAGTCTTTTGCGGAGGCTGGCTCTTGTCCCTTCAAATCTAGTTTTCAGGTCTGGACTCAACCCATCCCAAAGGATCGAAAATGTGCCTTTTTCGTGCAAAACAGTAACGAATCGTGGGTCCGACATCCCAAATCGCACTTTCTTGAAAACCTTGTTTTTGAACGTCCATTCAGGAATTCCGAAGGATTCCAGAGGCCCGGCGATACTACAAACCGCCAATCCCAACGAGAGCAGTATAATCGTCAAAGGCCGAACATGACACATCAACAAGTCTGTAGCTGACTTCGGTTTGAAATAAAAATGCTTGGGTGCCTTCATATGAGCCGCACTGCATCAGGCTGAAGGAAGAGTTCAAGCCGGGATTATTACCCGAAATTCTCCACCCGCAGCAGCCTCGGCTCGCCGATGACGCACGCCAGCGCTTGGATCTTCGCGATGGCTTCGCGGACTTGGGCGTGGGTGGCGTCGTGGAGCATTAGGATGAGTTCGGCTTGCTCGCCGTCGCTTTCGGGTTGGATCATCGAGCTGATTCCGATGTTCGCGCTGCCGAGGATTCCGGCGACTTGGGAGAGGACGCCGGGTTTGTCGTTCACGGGGACTCGCAGGTAGTATTGGCAGGTGATTGCGTCGAGCGGTTTGCAGTCGCCGTAGAGTCCGTGGGGCATGAAGCCGCAGTCGCGGCGGCGCACGTCGAGCGCGGTGGCGGCTTCGGCGAGGTCGGCGATGACGGCGCTGGCGGTGGCGTCCTGGCCGGCTCCGCGTCCGTAGAAGAGCGTTTCGCCGACGACGTCGCCGTGGACGCAGAGGGCGTTGAAGACTCCGTTCACGCTGGCGAGGACGTGTTTTTCGGGGACGAGCGTGGGGTGGACTCGCACTTCGATTTCGGCTCCGGCGTCGGCTTTGATGATGCCGAGGAGCTTGATGCGGTAGCCGAGTTTTTTGGCAAAGCAGATGTCGCGGGCGGTGACTTGCTCGATGCCTTCGACGAAGACTTTGCTGGGGCAAATCCACGTCCCGTAAGCGAGCGAGGCGAGGATGATGGCTTTGTGCGCGGCGTCCCAGCCGTTCACGTCGAGCGTCGGGTCGGACTCGGCGTAGCCTTGCGCTTGGGCTTCGGCGAGGGCGGCGGCGTAGTCGAGCCCGGCCTCGGTCATGCGCGTGAGGATGTAGTTGGTCGTGCCGTTGATGATGCCGTGGATGCTCTTAATGTGGTTGCCCACAAAGCTCTCGCGCACGGCTTTGATGATGGGGATACCGCCAGCGACTGCGGCCTCGAAGAAGACGGGCACTTGTTTCTCACTGGCCAAATCAAAGATTTCTTTTCCGTGTTCAGCGAGCAGCGCCTTGTTGCCGGTGACGACGATTTTTCCCAGCTCGATCGCGCGGAGAATGAGCGCGCGGGCTTCGTCGATTCCGCCCATGAGTTCGACGACGATTTGCACGGCGGGGTCTTCCACCACGTCTTGCCAGCGCGTGGTGAAAAGGGACGCTGGTGCTGCGACGCCGCGATCTTTTTTCAAGTCGCGAACGGCGGCCTTTTTCACCACGAGTTCTACGCCGAGCCGCTCGGAGAGAAGGGCGCGGTTGCGCTCCAGATGTTTAAATACGCCTGCGCCGACGGTGCCGAAGCCCGCGAGTCCGATGCCGATTTGTTTCATAGTAAGATGGAGAATGGAATGTTGGCGGTAAGCGCCGGGATAAAAATGCGAGCGCAAGCGAGCCAAGGAGCGGCGGCATTTGCCTTCGGCTGTCTTACGGCTCTGCCGCCGTCGTCCACAGCGCGAAGCGCCACTTCTTCTTGCGTTCGCACCCGTTGGAGATTTCCGCTTCGCGTTTGGTTTACGGCGGCAGGAATGCCGCCGCTCCTTGGCTCGCTAGGCTCGCATTTTCCGGTGGCGAACAGCGCCATGACTAGGACTTCTTCGCGGTGCTTTGGATGTACACTTCGCGTAGGAGCTTGAAGTCCACGTCCACCGGCGATTGCGTCATGAGATCGCAGCCGCGATTGTTTTTTGGAAAAGCGATCACGTCGCGGATGCTGTCGGCTCCGGCGATGAGCATGACGAGCCGGTCGAGGCCGAGCGCGAGGCCGCCATGTGGCGGTGCGCCGAAGCTGAACGCTTTCAAAATGTGGCCGAACTTCACTTGCTGCTGCTCGGCATTTACGCCCAGCACTTCGAACAACTTCGCCTGCAAATCGCGCTCGTGAATGCGGATGCTTCCGCCGCCGAGTTCCACGCCATTGAGCACGACATCGTAAGCAACGGCGCGGACTTTCGCGTAATCGCCAGCTTCCATCGCGGGCACGTCTTCGGTCTTTGGGCGAGTGAACGGATGATGCACGGCGACCCAATGATTATCCTCCGGCGAAAACGCCAGCAGCGGGAAATCCACGACCCACAGAAAGTTCAGTTTGTGCGCGTTTGCTTTGAGTAAGCCGAGCAGCTCCGCGCAGCGAAGACGCACGCGGCCCAGCACTTCGCAGACGGGCTCCAGCTTTGCATCTGCGCCGAAAAAGAGCACGTCGCCTGCTTGGAAATCCATGCGCTGAGCGAGCGCGGCTTTTTCCGCATCGCTGAAGAATTTCACGATCGGCGATTCCCATTCGCCGCCCTCGCTCCACTTCACATACGCCAATCCTTTCGCGCCGCATTCCACCTTCACCCACTCTTCCCACTTTTTGAGTTGTTCCTTGCTAAGCAGCGCCGCCGCGCCCTTCGCGTTGATCGCCTTGATGGTCCCGCCGCCGCTCGCCACCGATGCGAAAACCTTGAACGCCGACGACGCAAAAATGTCCGTCAGCTCGACAAGCTCCAAGCCGAAGCGCGTATCCGGCTTGTCGCTGCCGAAGCGCGTCATTGCCTCGCTATACGGCATCCGCGGGAACGGCGTCGGGATATCCACGCCCACGCTTTCTTTGAAAATGCGCGTCAGCAAACCCTCGACGAGCGTCTGAATATCCTGCTCGCCAACGAACGACGCCTCGATGTCGATCTGCGTGAACTCCGGCTGCCGGTCCGCCCGCAAATCCTCATCGCGAAAACAGCGCGCGATTTGAAAATACTTCTCCAGCCCCGCCACTTGCAGCAATTGCTTGTACTGCTGCGGCGCTTGCGGCAGCGCGTAAAACGTCCCCGGATTCAACCGCGACGGCACAAGAAAATCGCGCGCACCTTCCGGCGTCGGGTTTGATAAAATGGGCGTCTCGATTTCCAAAAACCCGCCTTCATCGAGGAAGTCGCGCGTCGCCTTCACCACGCGATGACGCAGCTTCAGATTGCGCTGCATGTGTGCCGTCCGCAGGTCGAGATACCGATATTCCATGCGGAGATCTTCATTCACCTTCGGGTCATCAAGCGGGAACGGCGGGACCTCGGATTTGTTCAGCACTTTGATCTCCGCAGCGATGACTTCGATGCTGCCGGTCGCCGTCCGTGTGTTCTCCGTGCCGACGACGCGCGCCGCGACTTTTCCGGTGATCTGGATCACGTCTTCCGCCCTCAGCCCGTGGGCCTGCTCGGACACTTGCGCAAATTCCTCCGGACGGAAAACCACCTGGGTCCAGCCCTCGCGATCGCGCAGGTCGATAAAGATGACGCCGCCATGGTCGCGCCGCGAATTGACC
>JAYTMG010000353.1:0-1296 GCA_043728745.1 Verrucomicrobiaceae bacterium | reverse complement strand
GGCGTGAACCCGGAAGTGCGGTGCGCGACATCGGCGGAAAGCTTCGGCACATCCAGGCTCGGCGCGAGATGCGTCGCGAGTGTTCCGCGGTTGAGCAGCGTCTCGCAATAGCGCCGCCGCTCGGGCTCCTCGGGGAGTCCGAGATGAAAGACGCGATCGAATCGGCTCGGGCGCTTGAGCAGCGCTTCGTCGATGCGGCCAGGGTGGTTCGACGAGGCGATGATGAAGAGCCCTTCGTTGTTCCCAAATCCGTCGAGCTCGTTGAGGAAAGCGGTGCGATTGTAGTCCGAGACAAATCCATCGACGTCCTCAAAAACAAGGATGCACGGAGCGAGTCGCCGGGCGCGTGCGAAGATGGCGCTGAGTGCGTCTTGATTCGCCATGTCGCGAATGTCGCGGACGTAGAGAAAGGGGAATTTTGGCAACGCCGTCGCGACTGCTTTGCAGACCATGGTTTTGCCGGTGCCGGGCGGCCCGATGAGCAGGACGCCGCGCCGCCACGGAAAGCCGAGGCGGACAAATGCGTCGCGTTGTTCGGCAAATGAAGTGGCAGTTTGCTGGATGTTGGCGAGCAATTCGTCAGGCAAGATCAAGTCATCCCACGAGACCTGGCCCAACTCCGCGTCGAGGTCCGGCGCATTCTCCCAGCCGCCGCTGTAGCGGAGGGCGCGACCGATGGGCCGCGTGGCGTAATCACTCAGTGCAGAAGCGAAATTCGCGACGACAAATTCATCGACAGAAAGACAGACGACTTCGCCGCTGCTGCCAAAACCAGGCGGCACGACGAGCTCGATGGTTTTGCCCTGCCACGTCACGGTCCACCAGCCGAGATACGGGTGAATACTTTCGCCTTCGCCTTGCAGGAATTTCCCGTCGAGCTGGCTCTTGAAGCCGGTCGCGCGCTCCTCCATGAAGCGCAGCGTTTGCGGTCGATTTGCGTGGATGATCGTGACGGAGCACTTCGGCAGCGCCTTGCGGATCTGCGCGATCAGCGTGCTCGTGGAATTGCCGTAGTTGGCCTCGGATTGCAGGGCGGCCTGCATCGCCGCTTCGCGCCAGTGAGGTTCGGACATAGCGTTAAAGGCCGGCGACTTCATAGCCCGCCCGGTATGTGCGTTTCACGAAGGCGTTTGCTTTTGCATTCGCAAACTTCAGCCCCGGCCCGTCCCATTCGAGCAGCTCATTTGGGAAACGGGATGCGACACTTCCGAGGAGCACGGCCTCCGTCATCGGGCCGGCGTAGTCGAAGTTTGCGTCGCCGTTTTTGCGGTTGCCGAGCGCTGCTTCGATGAACTG
>JAYTMG010000352.1:0-1843 GCA_043728745.1 Verrucomicrobiaceae bacterium | reverse complement strand
TTTCACACAGGCGATCCGACTGAAACGCTACACAAATAGGGGCGTAACAAAGTAGAGTTAATCACACCCTTGTCACGCCCCGCCGACGCTCCCCTCTTGCTAAATCAGATGCCCCTGTTACATCACCGCCCCCTCGCCTGAAAATTTGCCCAATGATACGAGTCCAACAGCTTACAAAAAAATACGGCTCCTTTACTGCGGTAAAGGGCATCAGCTTTGAAGTGGCCAAAGGGGAAATCGTCGGTTTTCTCGGCCCGAACGGCGCGGGGAAGTCCACGACGATGAAGATCCTCACCGGTTTTCTCCCGCCCACGACGGGGCGCGTGAGTATCGCAGGGTTTGATATTTTCGACGACAGCGTGGAGGCCCGGCGGCACCTCGGCTACCTGCCGGAAAATACCCCGCTGTATCCCGAGATGAAAGTCGGCGAATACCTCCGCTACCGCGCTGCGCTGAAGGGCGTCGCCAGCGGCAAAGTGCGCGAGCGGGTGGGGGATGTCATCGATCTCTGCCAGGTGAAAGACCGCGAGAACCAGCTCATCGGCTCGCTTTCCAAAGGCTATCGTCAGCGCGTGGGCCTCGCCGATGCACTCGTCCACGACCCGGATTTGCTCATTCTCGACGAGCCAACGATCGGCCTCGACCCAAACCAAATTCGCACCGTCCGCGACCTGATCAAGAACCTCGCCCAAAAGCGCACGGTGCTTATCTCCACGCATATTCTCCCGGAAGTGGAGATGATGTGCTCGCGAGTCATCGTCATCCATCGTGGCGAGATTCGAGCGACCGACACCGCCGAAAATCTGCGCAAGAACCATCGCGCGGTCGGCGAACTTTTGCTGGAGGCGCGCGCTGGAGCCGATGCGCTGGAGGCCCTTCGAAGCGTCGCCGGCGTCAAGGATGTGACGGCTGCCGAGAATGGCGAGTGGACCAATTTCACCCTGCGCCTCGACGCCAAAGCCGAGCCCGGTCTCGACATCATGCGTCTCGCCGCAGAGCGCAAATGGGAGGTCCGCGAAATCCACCAAAAGCGCGCGACGCTCGAAGACGTCTTCGCGGAACTGACCACGGCGGACCACTAACGATTATGAGAACTCTCTTTGTTCAAACGATGCGCGAGGTGCGCAGTATCTTTTACACGCCGGTGGCCTACGTCGTCATGGTGATGCTCCTCGTGCTGCTCGGGTGGATGTTTCAATTCGGCGTCTCACAGCTCAACAAGAGTTCGACGGAATACACGGTGATTCAGGCGACATTTGTCAGCGGGCTTTTCTTCTTCATCCTCGCAATCACGACATCGCTCGTGACGATGCGGACGTTCTCCGAGGAGTTCCGAATGGGCACCATCGAGATGCTCACCACGGCTCCGGTGAAGGAGTGGCAAATCGTGCTCTCCAAGTTCTTTGGGACCGTGATTTTTTACACCGTGGCGTTTGCGCCTTCGCTTCTGCATTTCGTCGTGTTCGACCAAGAGAGCGGCGGACATCCGGCGGCGAAGGGAGTGGGGGCGATTTACAGCACTTATTTGATGATCCTTTTCATCGCGATGCTCTTCATCGCGATCGGGAATCTCGCGAGCTCGCTGGTGAAGGATCAGGTGAATGCGGCGGTCATCAGCATCACCGCGAAGATGCTCTTTCTTTTCGTCCCGCTGATGCTTGGAGTCATGCTGAATGTCACCGATCCGCGTGTGCGGTTGCTGGCGGAGTTTGTCAGTCCATTTTCCCACATCAACGACGCCACGGCGGGCATCGTCGATTCGCGGCGGGTCGTCTGGTATTTGTCGCTCACCGTGTTTTTCCTCGCCCTCACGCACCACGTATTTCACAGCCGCAAGCTGAAG
>JAYTMG010000351.1:0-15395 GCA_043728745.1 Verrucomicrobiaceae bacterium | reverse complement strand
AGCGATGGCACAGTGACTCTCCTCGTTGAGGACGATGGCCCACTTGACGCAAGCACCGTTCCCGGCGTGGTCGTATATAGCGGTCCTGTCGGGTCGAACTGGTATTTAAATGTGAACACCGGGTTGACGAAACCGATCCTCGGCAGCAGCACCGACCCTTCGATGGATCTCAATGTGTCGGACTACTCGAATGGCCCCGGCACGATTACGATTCAATTCTCAGACGACTTTTTCGGTTCTGCGAGCGGTCTCCTGAGCGGTGTAGTGACGACACAAATTGGTGGCACGATCAATGGCGGCGCGGGGAGCACACTCACGAATACGACATCCGTGAGCGACACAAACACCCGATTCGCTGGGAGCGCCTTGACGCCGACAAACGGCCCTTTTAGCAGCGCGACATACAGCGGGACAACTTCTGGAAATCTGGCGCTTTCCGGGTTCTTTGCCATCACGCAGACGATCGTAATTACCCACACTGCGGGGGGAAGTTCTGCCGGGGATGCGGCGTTGACCTTCGCAGCGGCACCACCGCCGCTGCTGGGCAAAATAGGGAATTTTGTGTGGAACGACCTGAACAACAACGGCGTTCAGGATAGTGGCGAACCGGGGATCGGCGGCATCCTAGTCACGTTGAACGGCCCTGGCGGAGTGCAGACGATTCCGACGGATGGGAGCGGTCTGTATCAGTTCATCAATCTCGCCGCTGGCACTTACACGGTGACTGTGGGCTTTGCGCCTGCGGGATTTTTGACGACGCTCACCAGCCAAGGCACGCCAGCCACGGACAGCAACCCAAGCCCCGCGACGGTAATACTGGCGGCGGGCGAAAGTAATCAGACCATCGACTTTGGCGTCTATCAACCGGCGACGATCGGCGACAAAGTGTTTAATGATTTGAATGGGAACGGAGTGCAGGACGGCGGTCTGGAAGTGGGAGTCAACGGTGTGAAAGTGGAACTGTTCACCTGCGTGGGCGACGTGTTGAAGGGCACGACGCTGACATCGGGCGGAGGGCTCTACAGCTTCACCGTGCCGGCGGGCGATTACTACGTGAAATTCAGCAATCTTCCTGCGGGCTTCGTTTTTAGTCCCTCGACGGCCAGCACAGTTTCGGATGCGACCGACAGCGATGCCAATCCCTTAACTGGCAAGACTGATTGCACGGCACTGGCACCGGGCGAGACGGATATTACTTGGGACGCCGGCATTTACCTGCCGGTCCAGGCTCCGTGCCTCGAAATGACGAAGACGGCAAACAAGACGACCGTCGCGCCTTATGAGCCGGTCACTTACACCTACCTCGTCCACAACTGTGGCAATACGACTCTCACCAACATCGTGGTGACGGACGACAACGGGACGCCCAAAACGGCGTCCGATGATTTCACGGTCGGCACGATCGCGTCGCTCGCTCCGGGCGCTTCGGCAACATTGACAGCGCAGGTTATTCCAGTCGTTTCGACAGTTGGCGTAGTCAATGGAAACACTCTGCCCGCAGGAGCGATCATCGTGGTCGTGCCGCAGGCGAACGGCGACATCAAGGTCACCTACGTTCAGGATTTCGGCATCAACGACAACACCTACGGCACAGGATGCGTCGGCTGGCCGGGTAGCAACCACACGTTCAATCACCTCGTCGGCAGCGATAAGCTTGAGTTCCGATTTTTCGATAAGAATGGAAATGTGGCCATCGACTTTTACGTCGATTGCATCAGTGCGGGTGCGAGTGTGACCATTCCCGGCACCGGGCAAGTCATCAATTATCCGTCAGGATACGGAACCAAGGGACCATTTGGCGGCGACGGCTCCATGGTGGCGGGAAATCCGAACAACATCGTGAGCTTCTCGACCTCCATCACGGAAAACCTGAATAATCCGCTCAATCTACCGAACAAGGCGGCGCTGATCGTGAATTCACCGACTTCGTTGGTTGCAGGAAATGTCGTCATCGATCCGCTCAAGGCACCGGGCGGATGGAACCACATCAATACGTACTCCGTGGTGATTAAGGCCTCGACGTTTGGGGCTGTCGGCTTCGG
This sequence comes from Verrucomicrobiaceae bacterium, assembly GCA_043728745.1. Taxonomy (GTDB): domain Bacteria; phylum Verrucomicrobiota; class Verrucomicrobiia; order Chthoniobacterales; family Chthoniobacteraceae; genus SXWH01. The sequence goes on along the minus strand of JAYTMG010000351.1, from coordinate 13,353 downwards.
CTCGGTAGCAGTGCCCGATCAGCACAACTCGCCGAACAAACCGGGCGGACCGAACGGAATGGCGACGACTGTGGTCAATAGCACCGTCAGCAACACCGCGAAGGCCAAAGCCGGAACGCTAACGGCGATCGCGACAGCCACGGTGAATATCGTGGTTTCGCCGCGCTTGCCAAATCCATGGCAGACTGCGGACATCGGTGCTGTGGCGGCCTCAGGAAGTGCCACGGGCAGCGGCAGCAGCTTCACCGTGGTAGGCTCTGGCGCTGACATCTCAGGCAGCAAAGACGAGTTCCGCTACGTTTACCAAACGGCCAGCGGCGACTGCACGATGGTCGCCAAAGTCCTCACCGTTTCGAACTCAAACAGCGCCGCTAAGGCGGGCGTGATGATTCGCGACAACCTGACGGACGGATCGAGCGAAGCCAGTATCGCCGTCACGCCGGGCAGCGGAATCATCTTCTCGACCCGCACCTCCTCGGGCGGATCGACATCCACGGTCACCAAGAGCGGTTTGACGGCACCATATTGGGTCAAAATCCAGCGCGTCGGCAGCCTATTCACAGCATCTTACTCGCCGAATGGAACGACCTGGACCGTGCTCGGAACAAAGACCATCACGATGGGAGCATCGCCCTACATCGGACTCAGCGTCACCAGCAAAAAAGATGGCACGCTTTGCACGAGCACCTTTGATAACGTCACTGCGACGCCATAACCGATGACAGAAATGACCACCGGAAAACTCACATCCGCCGCAAAAAAAGCGCGGCGAAAACCTCAGGGGAAAACCCTGGTGAGCGTGAGCTTTGCCGTCGCAGTGGTCCTTGCAGCCCGTCACTTTGGCGGACCGGTTCCGGCTCAGGAATTCTCCGACCATCAAACGTCTGGAAGTTCCGGGGAAGCTGCCGGTCGCGCCACCGTGGCGGGCGCCGAAGGACCGAATGAGTACCCACCGGAAGCCACGGCAACGCCCTTCATTGCTGGACTGGTGGGCATTTTTCAAAGCGCACTGAATGATGCGACGCAGCAAGAAAAGCTCGAAAGTTTCGCAGCAGCCTTGCCGCTGCGCGATGTTCTGGAGGCGCTGGATTTTCTCCAGAGCCGCCCGGATTCCGAGTGGTCGCGCTCGCTCCATTTGCTGTTAGTGCGGCGCTGGGCCGAAGGGAATCCTCGCGCTGCGGCGGATTGGGTGATGCAGTCGCTCCCCGGCCCGATGCGAGCGGAGGCGATCAACGGAATCGCGATTGTGTGGGCCAACCAAAATCTCGGCGACGCCACCGCATGGGTGCTTCAGCTCCCGGCGGGAAAAGAGCGCGACGCAGGGATCATCAGCGTCGCCTACGAAGCGGCCCGCGAAAAACCGATGGACGCAATCATCCTCGCGATCGAGCTGCCGGATGCCCCAGACCGCGACGCATTAGTGAAGCACGCCGCGACGCAGTGGGCCACCGCAGATCCGCAATCTGCGACGGATTGGGCGCAGCAGATCGAATTGGGCGGATTGCGGACCGTGGTGATTTCGAGCATCGCGATTGCGCTCGGAAATTCCGACCCCGAGGCGGCGGCGGATCTCGCAGTGGGCTCACTCCCGATGGGCAAATCGCAGGACGATGCCGTCGTCGGAATCATCCAGCGCTGGGCGCAAAACGACCCCGCAAACACGGCTGCGTGGGTGGAGCAATTCCCCGCTGGAAGTCTGCGCGAAATCGCGTTGCGAAATCTCGTGATTCAGTGGGCGGACAAGGATTCCAGTCAGGCCGCAAACTGGCTCGCTGGTGCCCGGTTGGGCGAAAGTCAGGACATGGTTTTCGGAGCGTTTGCGAACAAGCTCGCTCCTGCATTCCCGGAGACTGCCGCGCGCTGGGCGGCTGCGATCTTCGACGACGAAATTCGGGAAAAGGAAATAGAAAATGTGGGGGCAGCATGGATGCTTCACGACGAGTCTGCGGCCCGCGCATGGCTCGCTTCGGGAGTCATCTCCGGGGCTCCAAAGCCGCCCGCTCGATAGCCTAGAGGATGCAAGATGCTATCATACCTTCTTCCCATTTACGCTCCGAGTCAGTTGCGACCGCAGCCCCCCAGTCGTGACCTCGATGCTTGCGGGTCGTTCGTTTCACCAGCTCCAAAAGCCAACGCTCAAATCTATGTTTAATCCACTCAACTCCCGCCGAATTCTATCGCTCTTCTTGAGCGTGATGATCCCATTTATTACCCTAGGCTGCTCGAAGAAAACGAAGATCGAGGGCCACTTAAAACGCGCCGAGGCATACTTTGCCGCGAAGGATTTCGCAAAGGCCGAAATCGAGTTCCTCAATGTCCTGAAGCTCGACAGCGCCAATGTCGCGTCCATTAAAAATCTCGCGGGAATCTATTACGACGCGGGCAAGACTCAGCAGGCGGCGCACTTGCTGTTGAGCCTTCGGGAACTGGACAAGGACAACATCGGAAACCGAATGAAACTCGCGAAGATTTTCCTGTCGGCAAGACAGTTGGAGGATTCGCGAAAAGAGGCGATTTTCGTATTGGAACGCGAGCCGAAGAACGACGAAGCGATCACGATTCTTGCCGACACCTCGGTTACGGATCGCGACATCGCGGACACTCGGGAGCGCTTGGAGAATCTGCGGGAACAGGCGGTGGATCGGGCGTCGTGGAATCTTGCGATGGCGAATCTTTCACTCGTTGACGCTGATTTCGCTTCCGCAGAAAATTTCATGAACAAGGCCCAAGCGGCTGAGCCGCAATCCAGCCGTGTTCAGCAGACCTGGTCTGTATTTTACTCAATGCAGAGGGACCGGGAGAAAACAGGAAAAGCATTGGAGCGAGCTGCAGAATTTGCGCCGCTTGAGCCTCTGCCTTGCATTCGGCTCGCTGAGTTCAAACTCCGCAGTGGTTTAGTAAAAGAAGGGAGGGAAATTATGGAGCAGTTCACGGCGAAAGTGCCCGACGCGTCGATGGTCTGGATGTCACTCGCGAGGTTGAACTTTGACGAAAAAAAACTCCCGGAGTGCGCGAAAATCGTCGAGCAGATCCTCGCGAAAGATCCCGAGAATTTTCAGGCGCGACTGCTGCACGCAGAGCTGACTCGCGAGAAGGGCGACACTGCGGAGGCCGTCAAGGAAGCGGAAAAGCTGAAGGATGATTTCGACAGTTCGCCGGAAGTCCGGTTCGTGCTGGCGCAGGCGCATCTGCGGAATCGAGATTTGGCGAACGCATCTGCGAGTCTGGAGGAAACACTGAAGCTCGCACCGAATTTCTCCCGTGCGGCTCTCTTGCAAGGCGAGCTGCTCATCCGGACAGGAAACTTCGCCGACGCAGTGACTTTGCTTAAGGACTTGATTGAAAAGCATCCGGAGATTGTCGGTGCCCAAACGCTCTTGGGCGGAGCATACGCTTCGCTGAAACGCTATGACGAAGCGCTGGCGATCTATCGCTCACTTGAGCGGAAGTTTCCCGACGAACCCGAAATTCCTTTTGCCATCGGAATGACGTATCGGTTGCAGCCGAATGGAAACGCGGATGCCCGAAAAGCATTTGACCGGGCCGCTGAACTGGCTCCGGAGAATAGCCTCGTGTGTTTTCATTTGGTGGACTTGGACTTGGCCGAAAAGAACTACTCTGCCGCAACGGAACGAGTCCGGCTGCTCCTCGCAAAGAAGCCGAAACTCGCTGCGGCAAAAATCGTCGAAGGCCAAATCTACCTCGCTCAACGAAAGCTCGATGAAGCAAAAGCTGCCTTGAAAACAGCCATCGAGTGGGAGCCGAAATCAGACTCCGCCTACGGGCTCCTCACGCAAGCTTACCTCGCCGGAAATCAGTTGCCCGATGCGCTGGATAATTTGCAGCAGATCCTAACAAGGAACCCGAACAATGTGCGGGCAGGCATTGAGAAGGCGATGATTCTGGAGAAGCAGGGCGAACTCGTGAAGTCCGTCGCCGCGTACGAAGATGTGTTGAAAACCGCCCCGGATCTCGTCCCGGCCTTGAACAATCTTGCTTTCATACTGTCCGAGAAACTTCAAAGGCATGACGACGCTTTCGCCCTCGCCAGCAAAGCCAAGAAGCTCGCGCCCCAAGACCCGGCCATCAATGACACGCTGGGGTGGATTCATTTCCGCCGCCGCGAATATCCGCAGGCTTTGACGCTCTTGCAGGAAAGCGCCGGCAAGCTCCCCGGTGAACCGGAAGTCCAATTTCATGCAGGCATGGCGCATTACATGATGGGGCAGGAATCGCCTGCCCGGGTGGCTTTTCAACGTGCGTTGGAGCGGGAGGGAGAGTTCACCGGAAGGGCTGATGCCGCGACGCGCCTCGCGATTCTGGATATCAATCCCGAAGCGGATGCCCCGTCCGCGATCGCCACGTTGCAAGCCGGGCTCGCGAAGCAACCGGATGATTTGGTCGCACAGATCCGTCTGGCCCAAATTTTTGAGCGCACGGGCGCACCGGAAAAGGCCCGCCAGATCTACGAAGAGGCTAGGAAAATCAACCCGTCCAGCGTGTCAGTCCTTTTCCGATTTGCCCGGCTTTTCGCCAACGGATTAAAGGACCCCGCCCAAGCGCTATCGCTGGCGAGCGAGGCACGGAAGCTGGCCCCCGACGACGCCGATGTCGCGCATCTGCTGGGCCGGATTACCTACGAAGCCGGAGATCACACCAAGGCCGTAAACCTCCTGCGGGAGTGCTCGCGGAAGCAACCCGAGAACACGACGTTCCTCTTCGATCTAGCCCGCGCAGCATACGCCGTTGGCCGGGTGGATGAGGCGGAGGATACGATGCGCCGTGCTGCGGGGGGCGGCAGTTTGAAAGGAGAGCAGGCGAAGGAAGCCGAGTCATTTATCGATCTTATCGCGCTCTCAAAATCGCCCGAGAAATTGTTGGCAGCAGAGGCTCGGGTAAAAGAGATCATCAAGACGCGGCCCAATGATTTGTCGGCGATGCTGTTGACGGGCTCCATCCAGGATCAAAAAGGACAAAACGAGGAGGCTAGGCAAACTTACGATAAGATCGTCAGTCAGTTTCCCCAATTCGCTCCCGCAAGAAAACTGCTGGCGAATCTTTACACCGAGAAACTCGGCGACCAAGAGAGGGCATTGGAACAAGCATCAAAAGCGAGGGAAGTGCTGACCGGAGACCCTGAGCTGGCCAAGATACTCGGGAAGATCGCGTTTCGGCAGGGCGACTTGCAAAAGGCCACCATCTTCCTGCAAGAGAGCAGCCTCAAGCGCACCGAAGACGCTGAGCTATTCTTTTACCTCGGCATGACGCATTCCCAAAAAAAGGCGAAAGAAGAATGCCGCCGCGCCTTGGAGCGGGCGATAAGGCTGAGTCCGGAAGCGCCATTCGCTCCCGAAGCGACGCGAGTGCTCGCCGAGCTCAATCTGTAAAATCCTCCGCGATTGCAGGATTTACTCCGCCAGCGGATGCCGCCGGATCGGAAGCACAGCGGGAACGCGGACTTCGGCCTGAATGTCGCGGCCCAGAAAATCCAACAGCAACCGCACGCGCTCATGCCCCGAGAGAAACTGCATGACCACGGCCTCCAGCCCCCGGAGAGCACCCTCGACAATCTTCACCGTATCGCCCTCTTTGAACGTGCTCTCGATCACCGCAATGTGCTCCGCATTCGTCTGCTGGCGAAGGCCCTCGATGATCGAAGGACTGAGCTTTGCATACTCGTTGCCGAATTGGAGGATCATCGTCACGCCCATCGCGGACCGGACTTCCCGGAATCGCTCCTGAAAATTAAAGCGGGCAAAAAGGTATCCTGGAAACATTGATTCGACAAACCACCGCGCGCCTCTGGTGGTCGCTCGTTGAAAACGAAGACGAGGAGAAAACACCTCGACGTCCGCCATTTTCCGCAGGTGAGCGGCGGCGATGTGTTCGTGCTTCGGCTGGCTCTTTAAACAAAACCACCCCACTTGGTCTGCATCAGTTGCTGTCATGGATTTTGGCTCCCGGAGATTTGGCATCGTAACACTTTAGATATAAAGGATGAAAACCGACTCGGCCAGAAAATAGAACGTTCCGGAATGTTTTTAGCGTCGAATTGGTTCATTTTGCAAGCGACTACTCGGCTGTCGGAGGCTCGTGGTTTCGCGCGATTTTCCAGCGTCGTTCGGCTTGAAAAATCTTTCAGTGCCTCGGGCAATCGCCGCCTTGCTAATTGGGCCGCTACAGCTCACAAGAATGGATAGGCGGTGTCCTCGGTAACTCGATAGGATTTTTCAATATGCGTTCGGAAGAAGGATTGATTTTACTGGCTGAAGAAGGCCGCGTTTTGTGGGCAAATCGGGAGGCTGCCGATTTGCTAAACTACGCGCAAAGCGAGCTGCATGAACTCGCCCTCCCGATCGTCGGTGGAGGCAGCGGTGATTCTCCTGCTCCGATCGGTCCCGTTGCGATTGCGTTCAATCGTCTTTTGAATGGCGATGCGACAAACGCGGAGGGAGAGGCTCGTTTCCCGTGCAAGGGAGGAGAACGGGTCGCGGTCCACTGGAAGCTGTGGTCGCTTCCGTCGGCTCAGCGGACCAAACAGATCCTGCTCGCCATCTCAAGAAATGCGCAGGCGTCCACGGACGGTCCGATCGTGTCGGGTTATCGCGATGTCTTTGAGTATGCAGTGGAAGGGATTTTTCGTTCGACCATCGAGGGGCGTTATCTGGAGGTGAATCCAGCGCTCGCCCGCATGTATGGTTACTCCAGCCCCGCCGAGCTTATGACGGCGCTGAATGACATCGGTGCCCAGCTTTACGTGAGCCCAAATCGGCGGGCGGAACTCATCGAGTCGTTGATGGCGCACGGATTTGTAAATGGATTTGAGGCGGAACTTCATAAAGCGGACGGCTCGACGATTTGGTGTGCGGCCTTTGCGAGGACGGTCTTCAGCGCGAATCGTGAGCCGCTTTATATCGAGGGAAGTGTGATCGATGTGACGGAAAGAAAAAAAGCGGAAGAAGCACTGAATCGGAGCGAGGCTCAACTGCGCGAGCTGGCTTCACGGAATCACCAAGTGCGCGAAGAAGAGCGAATGAGCGTGGCCCGTGAGATCCACGATGAATTGGGCCAGGCATTGACGCTTTTGAGAATCGATCTGACTTGGCTTGGCGGACGCCTCGCCAGCACCGTGGAAGAAGAGGTAAGGAGGCCACTGGACGAAAAGATCGGTGCAATGGAGCAAGTGATCCATTGGACGCTCCGCACCGTGCGTAGGATACTTTCGACACTGCGTCCTCCATTGCTCGACGAGTCCGGGCTTAAAGAGGCCATCGAATTTCACCTGCATGAGTTTTCGAAGCGAATCGCGATTCGTTACGAGTTGGACGCGTCTCCGCTGCAGACGCTCCCATTGATTCCCGCCACGGCTGTGTTCCGAATATTCCAAGAGATCCTGACGAATATCGCGCGTCATGCGAATGCGTCGCGCATCAAGGTTCACATCAGCGAAACCGATTCGCAGTTCCTCATGAAAGTCCAAGATAACGGCTGCGGAATCACTCAGGAAAAGTTGCAGCACTCTAGGAATTTCGGCCTCTTGGGAATGCACGAGCGGGCACTCGCAATCGGAGGGGAAATGGAAATTCTCGGCTCGCCCCGCTCGGGAACCACGGTTACTTTGAAGATTCCTATGGGGAGTTTCGCGCCTCAAGGCCCCGCCATTTCAGCCTTATGAACCAATGTAATCCCATGAAACACTCACCGCGCATTTTGATTATAGACGACCATTATGTCGTTCGACAGGGGCTTAAGCAAATGGTTGCCGAGAAATTCGAGGGCGTCGCATTTGGCGAAGCGTCCAATGGCAATGAAGCGCTCGAAATGTTGTGCAAAGAGGACTGGTGCGTCCTGCTCCTCGACATCGTCATGCCTGGTCGTGGTGGCTTGGACACGATGAAAGAAGTACACCGATTGAAGCCCAATCTTCCGGTAATCATTTTGAGTATGCACTCGGCTGCTCAATTCGCCGTCCGGGCTCTCAAGCTCGGCGCTTACGCGTATATCCGGAAGGACAGCGCCGGTAGTGAGCTGATTGAAGCCGTTCAATCGGCCCTTGTTGGAAAGAAGTATATCACCTCAGCCGTGGCTGAATTGATCGCGCGCGAAATGCAGTCCAAGCAAGAACGCCTCGCTCACGAGGATCTGTCGGACCGGGAATATCAAGTCTTGTGCCTTATCGGCTCCGGCAAAACGGTCACGGAAATCGGAGCCCGGTTTTCATTGAGTGCAAAAACCATCTCTACCTACCGGACGCGGATTCTCAAAAAAATGGGGCTCAAGAATAATTCCCAAGTCACGCAGTATGTTGTGACGCATGGTCTGACCACCGGAGAGGAAGAGGAATAGAGCGTATCCGGAGTTTTTCTCATGCAGTCGATTCATCGCGGAACTCGACGCTCAAAAACGGCAACGAGGTACATCCGCGACTGATGCGCAGCGGCTTTCATAAACCGCAGGTTCAGCATTGGGCGCGCTCCTTTTTTTCGGCTTATTTTAGAACACTCCGCCGACGTTCCACTCCTCGAGAAGTTCGCGCGGGATCTCGGCGAGGAATCGGGATGGGCGTTGCAGCGGGTCGCCGTAGCCGGAGTAGCTCACGCAGGGGTATGCGAGGTAGAGTTCGTCTTTTGCTCGCGTCACTGCGACGTAGAAAAGTCGGCGCTCTTCCTCAATCGCGGCGTCGTTTTCCAGCGAGCGGGCGGTGGGGAATTTGCCCTCGGCGAGCCAGATGACGAAGACCGCGCGCCATTCCAATCCTTTCGCTTGATGCACGCTGGAGAGGGTGACTCGCTCCGGGTCGTCTTTGCGTTGGGCGGCGTCGCTGTCGAGGCTCGTCATCAGCGCAAGCTGGTCGAGGAACGGCGCGGGTGTGTCGTATTGCTTCGCGAAATTGGCGAGCGTGCTGAGGTCTTCGCGGCGTGCTTCGTAGTTGGGGAAATTGGCGAGCATGTAGTCGTCATACACGGCGTCCAGAACGCTGCTGATCATCTGCGCGGGCGGCGCGAGCTTTCCGCCGGGCGCGAGTTCGTCGAGCGTGTAGGCGAGTTGCTCCCATGCTTTTGCGGTCTTCGCGGGCACTTTGAGTCCGAAGAGCAGATCCTTGATCGCGGGCATTCCTTCCCACGGATTTGCGACGGTCTCGGGAAGTTCGCGCGTGGGACGATCGGCGGGGGCGAGCGCGGAGATCGGCTCGTCCACGCTCCAGTCTGGTTCTTCGCTCTGCGGGACGACGGGCGCGGGAGTACCGAGGTCGGGCGCGGCAGACTTGCTGTGAAATCGCTCGCTCACTTGCAGCCAGAGCGCATCCGCAGAGCGCGCGCCGATGCCGGCGAGCAGTCGGGCCATGCGCTTGAATGCGACTTCATCGCGCGGATTCACGGTCCATTTTAGAAACGCGCTCACGTCTTTAATATGTGCCTGCTCGAAGAAGCGAAGGCCGCTCGTGATTTCAAACGGAATGCCTCGGCGGGTGAGCTCCATTTGCAGCTCCATGGAGTGAAAATGCGCGCGGTAAAGCACAGCCATTTCCTCCAGCGGCATTCCTTCTTCGTGGAGTTCCAGGATGCGTTGGGCGACAAGCTCTGCTTGCTGGCGGCTGTCGGGCAGCGGGATGAACGCAGGCCGCGTGTCGGTGATCGGGCGCGTGGGGCGCAGCTCTTTTTTGAACTGCTTCAGGTTGTGCGCGATGGCGGCGTTTGCGACCGCGAGAATTTCTGGCGTGCTCCGGTAGTTCGTCTCGATCTTGTGGATCTGCGCGCCCGCATGGCGCTTGGGGAATTCGAGGATGTTGTGAAAATCCGCCCCGCGCCACGAGTAGATGCTCTGCGCGTCATCGCCGACGACCATTACGTTGTGATGCCGCGCAGCGAGCAGTTCGATGAAGTCATTTTGCAGGTGGTTCGTGTCCTGATACTCATCGACGAGGACAAACTGAAACTGCCGCTGGTAGTGCTCGGCGACACGCGGGTGCCTGCGAAAAAGCGCGACGGTTTTCTCCAGAAGATCATCGAAATCCAGCGCGTTGGCTTCCTGCTTTTTCTTTTCGTAGCGGCTCCGGGCGAGCGCGAACTGGTCGCGATACTGGAGGAAATGCGGATACTTTTCCGCGAGCACATCGGAGAGAGGGAAGCCCGTATTGAGCTGGTAGCTCAGCACGTCCGCGAAGACTTCGCCTTTCGGAGTGCGTTTTTCCTTCGGGTCGAGATCCAGTTTCAGCACGACTTCGTCCATCAGATCCACGGCATCCTCGCGGTCCAAAATGGAAAACCCCGGCGCAAATCCAGCCTCCGCAGGATGTCGGCGAAGAATGCGATTGCCGATGCTGTGAAACGTGCCGCCCCACAGCCCGTCTAGCGGCTGTGGCACGATCGCAGCGACGCGGTCGAGCATTTCACGCGCGGCCTTGTTCGTGAAAGTGAGGAGCAAAATGTGGTGAGGAAGGATTCCGTTTTCGATGAGATAAGCGACGCGATAAGTGAGTGTCCGCGTCTTCCCCGAACCCGCGCCCGCGATGATGAGCGCAGGTCCCGGCGGTGCCGTCACAGCGGCGAGCTGTTCAGGATTGAGCTCGGCAGCGTAATCGATCTTTGGCCCCGTGGGCGCAGCGCGGTGAAGTGTGTATTGGCGAGCCATGTATGCGCAGACGAATGCCGCAACGCCGTCCGAATGTCCAAACCCGAGTGCAGCGCGAAGCGGGAGAAGAGCAATTTTGGATAAAAAGCGAGGTGATCGAAGATTGATCCACACTCCTCCGCGATGAGTCGGATTTGCGACGAAACGGACGGGTCGAACCGCTCATCGGCCCACTCGCAATCGGAGAGATTTGCGGCTGTCTGAGCAATAATACGATTGCTCTCATTGGGCTTCTCGACTCGATCGAATGCTACTACGTTTTCAGCCGAAAGCATTTTGATCCCGCTCACTTCTCACTCAAATCAATTGAACAATAACCGACGGGAAACTCGTCGCGCCAGTTAAAGTGCCTGCCGATCTAGACAAAATCATCAGCGTCGGAGGAAGGGAGTTGGTGGACCTTCTCAATTACGCCGTGCGTGCGATGCAAGCCGACTTGCTTTTTGTTTTTCTGGTCGGGGAATACCGCAATGCGCCGACCTCGCATAAGGCCGTCGCGCTTTACGAAATCTTTTGTGCTCCACAGGCTCCGGCGCGATTGAGCGCCTCGGAGCTGCTGCCGCCGGTCCACCCACAACTGGAAGTCGCGCTCCGCTCCCTGCGCGCAAATGTTGCCGCGGTGAATGCGGCCCGAGCCAGCGGTTCTGAAGCGCCGATTTTGATCCTGCCTCCAAAGTTCATCTTCGATACTATTGTCCTGCATCTCAGGAAAAAATCTCCATGTCTTCGTCAAGTCAAACGGCGATACCGCGTGGAGCGCACGCCTTCTGCCAATCTTCCAGGTGGAAAGATGAGCGAGGCGCAGCGTTTCTTTGTCGATCGGGTATGGACTCCAAATCTGCGGCCTCGATTACTTACGGTTGGTTTTCGACGCGTTTCGTCAATTGGCTAGCGCGAATCAAGTCTGGATAATGCCGGGAATTCCGGCAGGCTTTTTCGCATGTTTGATCCTGATGAAACAGTGCCTTACACGGTTCATGCCGAAGTGAACCAGTTCACCGTGATGGATTGGGAGGGGAACGTCGCGATGGTTTGCGGCGACGCGCAGAGCGCAGAGCAATATGCGGTACTGATGAGCCAGGCATTTCGGCGTGGCTATAAAGTGGGGTTTAGAACCGCCCGGAAGATCTAGCTCGCAGCGCAGGATGTGGCTCGAACTACGGGATGTTCGTAGTGAATTGCCCTGGCACCGTGATCGATATTACTCCGGCCCACGTACACATGCACTTCGACGTGTTGTTAAGCGCGGGCATATTCCCGATCAGCACTGTGGGCGAGCCCGGAGCCCAAGGGGCTGGAATCACCGGGATGCACGGCATCGGCGTGAGCACACCCAGTGCTGCGGAGGTCGCGGCGGCAACTGCGGGATTCGCGAGAGACATGCACATCCCAAACGGCGGGATGTTTACGATGGGTTTTTGATCCATGATGTTTGCAGCGGGCGGGCCGCCGACCATGGTCATATTGACTGGCAGGACGATGAGCGAACTCGGTGCCATGCCGAAACTGCACATGAGAGTCGCGCCGGATACTACTTGTTGAGGCATAGGTTATCTTCGGTTGAAGTTTGGATGTTTGGACAAGCTGGTTGGTGCTCGAAAGTTTGGCGTTGGTTGATGACAGCGTCAATTCCAGAGTGAGGCGAGCGAGGGTTTCGCGCGCTGCGGAATTGCTGTGAGTCTGTCGATTCCGTGGCTCGTCTGTGCTCACAGAAAGTGGCGGACCGAAGGCTATTTGAAGGCGTTGTATGCGACTGTGAAATGGTCCTGACGCGCTTTGTAGGAGTCTGTGTTTTTGTTCACGACTGCGGTGATCGCGTCCACATTTTTGGCCGTGCTGCCGTGGTCTGCAAGTTTGTGGAGATTGTTCCTTATCCAAAAACACACCGCGGAGCGAACTGAGTGAGGGAACTCCGCCATGAGTCCCGGGTTCGCGATGAAATCAGCTACGGTATTCGGATAGAGCTTGGCGTATTGATCGCTAATTTCCTTGTAGTTGGATCGGAAGGTAACTTGCTTCAAACCCCGGCCCCGAAATTTCCATCCGTCCCCGCTGGCCACGCTTCCGTTTCCGTAGCGATTTCCGTAGGCCTTGTTGGCAATGGCTTCTTGGTCTGCGCCGCGTGTGATTTTCTTGGTCTTCGGATCTTTCTCGTAACCGTCAGTCGTGGCTTCGTCTTTGTGGTTGGCGTAATAGCTGAAGGTCGCGATCAGGCTCTCGGGGCTGTAGTTCAGATTCTCGACAGTTGCCTCGAGTGCCGAGCCCGCTTCCTGACGGACCTGCGCAAAGAAATGCGCCCTCCTTAAAGCCGAATCGAGTCCGTATGTCGGCAGGTCGTTGTTCAATTCGTCGGCCACTTGTTTCAGGTAGTCAGTCTTGGCTTTCGGGAAAATCTTAGCCAATTGCTCTCCCGTGATCGCACCCACAATGTTTTGAAGATTTACCGGGCTCCCTGCGATGCATTGATTGGGAACGAGCGACATTGCGCGGAAGTAGCGTGTGCGGGCGAATGCTCCACCGAGTGCCGGGAAACCGGGGCGAAGGGGCATTTGCGAGGGATCGCCAAAGTCCCACAATCCCAGACTTCCTGGTGTGTCACCCGAGAGGGACCAGGCATTTGGATCCCCGTGGTCATTGATGCCAAGAGTGCCGGGAGAACGGGCGGGACAAATGCCCGGCAGGATCAAATCGCCAAGGCCGAGACTGAAGGCAGCAGTTGAG
>JAYTMG010000350.1:0-9126 GCA_043728745.1 Verrucomicrobiaceae bacterium | reverse complement strand
TGGACGCCCTGCCCCGCTGGCAAAACGTCCTCCTCTCCACCGATTCCGAGCAGCCCGGCGCGCTCCGCTGGCATCTCACAAAGACCGGCGAACTCCGCTTCGAAATCGCCCGCACCCTCGGCCGCCCGCATTCCGATTGGGAAGCCGTGAACAGCGCACCGTTCGTCACCGCCGACCGCCTCGGCCAATGGCTGCACCTCGCCACCACATTCGACGGCACCACCATCCGCCACTACGCCAACGGCCAGCCCATCGGCAGCGGCGCATCATTCACCCCGCCCGCGCTGCAAATCGGAACCGCCGAACTCGCCAACTGGCGCGGCGACACCAAGCGCCAGCTCGCCGCCGCGCTTGACGAATTCGCCATCCTCTCGCGAGCCATCACCGCGGAAGAAGTGCGCACGATTTACGACAGCGGGAAGCCGTAACCCAAGCTCCGAGCGCTACTCCGTCGATTCGGGACGGATTGTTTTTTCCGTCATCTCGTTGACCCACCCTTGAATCCTCCGGCTGTTTTGGATTAATGAACGCGTGATGTTTGTCCGTCGTTTATTCTCCATCCTTTTTGCGCTTGTGGTCGTTTTTTCGAGCGGCTGTTCCATGGATCAGCGTGTCGAGCGCCAGCGTCGTAAAGCCGCGAAGCGGCCGCCCGCAAAAGTCTGGCTCGTCAGCAACGGCTGGCACACGTCCATCGCGATTCGGACTGCGGATGCGACGCCCGAACTGCGCACGTTTGCGCCGAAGTCGAAGTACCTCATCATCGGGTGGGGCGGGGCTGATTTTTACATGTGGAGAAATATGGATCGTCCACTATCCGTGCTCAATGCGATCCTTTTGCCGACGAGCAGCGCGCTTCACGTCATTCCGGTGAAATCCTCGCTTGTGGAGCACAGTCCGAATAGCGAGATCATCGAGTTCGAAGTGACCGAGCAAGGGCTGGAGCGGCTGCGCAAGCGACTCAAAGCGGCCTTCAAACGCGACCCGAACGGGAAACCCACGATTGCGGGCCAAGGCAGATTGCCGACCAGTAAGTTCTTCGATGGGACGGAGACGTATTACTTCCCAAAGACCTGCAATCTTTGGGCAGCCTCGCAACTGCGAGTGGCGGGCGTGCCCATCGTGGTGAGCGCCGCCATCGTCGCGGATAACCTCTGCTGGCAAGGACGCAAGCATGGGCGCCTGCTCTCCGTGCGGACGAACAAGCAGGATCCGCTTTAGCGTCACTTTTTCAGGAACAGCAGCCGCAAACTGTTCATCACGACGATGACCGTGCTGCCCTCGTGCATCATCACGCCCACCGCGAGCGGCACTGCGAAACCGATGATCGTAGCCAGCGACATGAATGTGATCACGCCGAGCGAAATCCCCATGTTCTGCCGGATGATTCGTCGCGCGCGGGAGCTCAGCTTTCGCGCGGTGAGGAAGCTCTCCAGCTTGTCGTTCATCAGCACGACCTCCGCCTGCTCGATTGCGGCGTCCGAGCCGCGCGCACCCATCGCCACGCCGACATCGGCGGCTGCGAGGACGGGCGCATCGTTCACGCCATCGCCGATCATCGCCACGATTCCGCCGTCTGCTTTCAACTTCTGAATCGCCGCAACTTTCCCTTCGGGTTTGAGCTGGCTGAGCACTTCGCCGATTCCAGTCTCGCGGCCCATTTCAGCAGCAGTTCCGCTTTTGTCGCCGGTGAGCATGATGGTCTTGATCCCCGCTGCATGGAGCTGCGCAATGAGCTCGCGGCTCTCGGGGCGGAGTCGGTCGCGGAGGAGCACACGGCCTAGCATCGTCGGCGAGGCCACCCAAACTTCGCTCGCATCGCGCGGGTTCGGCAGCAACGGATTTCCGGGGCGCATCGTGAGAGCGAGATCGCGGTTGCCGAGAATAAAATCCTCGCCTCGCCACACCGCCCGCACTCCTTGCCCGGCGATCGTCTGCGAGTCATGTGGCGACTCCACAGCGACGGCACGGCGGGTCGCTTCCCTGGCCAGCGAACGAGACATCGGGTGGTTTGAAAGTCGCGCGATATTTCCGGCGGCGGCGAGGATGTCGGCTTCCGTGCCCTCCATCACTTCGATGCCGATGACGTGGAGGTTTCCCTCGGTGAGCGTCCCGGTTTTATCCATCGCCACGGTGGTCACTCCGGCGAGCGTCTCGATGGCTGCGCCACCGCGAAAGAGGATTCCGTTCTTCGCCCCGAACGCAATGGCAGACAGGATCGCAGACGGCACGGAGAGCACGATGGCACACGGCGACATCACCACGAGCAGCGTCATCGCGCGGTAAAATGCGCTGTGACTTCCGTGGAATGGCGGCAGATGAAAAACGAGCCACCACACCAGAAACATGATCGTGCAGAGCGACAAGACGATCCCCGTGTACTTCGTGCCGAACCGATCCGTGAAACGCTGCGACGGGGCTTTCAAATGTTGTGCGTCGTCAATGAGCCGGATGATTCGCTGGAGCGCGCTGTCCTCCGCCGCGTGCAGCACGCGGCCCTCAAAGACCCCGTGCAAATTCAACGTGCCCGACAGCGCAGTATCGCCGGGGCCTTTCGCGATCGGCTCGGCCTCGCCAGTCAGCATCGCTTCGTCGCACGCGCTGTCGCCGTGCTCGATGCGAATATCCACGGGAACCTGCTCGTTCGCCGTCACGCGGACCATTTGCCCGACTTGAAGCGCCGCCACCGGCACCTCCCGCTCCACACCGTTTTCCAGCAGGCGCGCAGTCTTCGGCGCGTGCTTCAGCAGCGCACTGATTTCGCGGTTGGTCCGCCCATGCGCAAAGCGCTCCATCGCGCCCGAAGCAGAGAACAGGAACATCAGCACCGCGCCCTCCGCTGGCTCGCCCACCACAGCAGCGCCGAGTGCGACGACGAACATCAAAAAGTCCGTCCCAAACTCCCATTCGTGAATCCCTTCCCACACCTTGATCGCCAAATCCCAGCCTCCAGAAATGTAAGCGCCGATGTAGGCGAGCGGCGATTTCGTAAGCCAGCCGAGCACGATGAAAGCGAGGCACAACGCCGAGCGAACGGCCATCGGTTTCCATCCGTTTTCCGCTTCTTCTTTCATGCGATCGCGGCGATGAGTTCCGCAGCGAGCCGCTCGATTTCCGAGACCGGACCTTCCACCGTAGCCGAGCGCGGCGGCTCTCCTTCCGCGTGAAAAAGAATGCCACTCATGGAAATGCGATCGCCGTCCAGCGAAGTCCGCACGCCCACCGGCAGGGAGCAATCGCCCGAGAGCAGCCGCTGCACTTCACGCTCAGCGCGAATCGCAATCATCGTCGGCTCGTGATTGATCATCGCCAGCACTTCGCGCACATCTGCGCGGTCGGCGCGCGCTTGCAGCGCCACCGCACCCTGGCCGATGGCCGGCAGCAATTTCCCCAGCAGCGAGCTGGCGCAAAACTCCGCGTCATCCAGCCGCAACGTCCCCGTTTCAAAATCCAGCGCGTAGCCCAGCCTGCGCAAGCCAGCTTCGGCCAAGACAATTGCCGCGACGTCCCCATTTTCGCCCAGCTTGCGCAGCCGCGTCGGCACATTTCCGCGCCATTCTTCCATCTGCAAATCAGGGCGCAACCATCCGAGCTGCCGCGCCCGCCGGATGCTACTCGTGCCCACCCGCGCACCGTGGGGCAACGCATCGAGCCCGCCCGGCGATTTGGAAATGAGCACATCGCCGATCGGCGCACGCTCCAGCACCGCGACGAGATCGAGCCCCGGCGGATTGTTGCCGGGCAAATCCTTGAGGCTATGAATCGCCACATCGATCCCACCGCTCAGCAGCGCGTCTTCAAGTTCTTTAGTAAACAGCCCCTTCCCTCCCGCCTCACCCGCGCGGAGCAAATTGAGGTCAAGTTTCAAATCGCCGCGCGTGGTAAAAAGTTCGCGTCGAGTCGCTACATTCGGGCAAGCGGCTGCGAGAGCCGCTTCCGTCAAAACCACCTGAGCCACAGCGAGCGCAGAGCCACGAGAGCCGAGCACGATTTCATTCATCATCGCCAGCGGGATGCCCTATGTCGCGCCCCCGCGCAATGCGGGAGTTCGCAGCGGGCCACGCCATCGCGACGCACATTCAAGCAGAACGCGCCGTCTTCTTCTCCTGCGGCCTCGGCTTCGGCACCGAGGCGAGCAGGAAAGGAAGCAAGTTTGCCAGCGACGGCGAAGGGAAGGGCTTAACGCAAACTCCGTTTGACGCGCCTGACTGAGCATCCGTCTCTGCCTGAAATCCGACCGTCGGTCGTCTCCGGCGGCGATGTAACTATTGACGCCATAGAACGCACTGAATACCCACGTTGTTCGTTGCCATGCCCGTAGCCACCATCGAACAGCGCAAAGCTAATCTCACCCGCTTGCTGGAGACGATCTCGCCTCACTGCCCTTCCGAACCGAAGCGGGAAAACGATGCACAAAATCGAGCGCGTATCACTCCGCTTACCCATGCCGTGAAATTGGATAAACTACCGGGCATTCTCACCAGCGAGGCACTCCTGTCGCAGTTACAAATCGGAGCAAAGATCGGCGAGGCGGAGCGAATTCTCGAAACGACAGACGATGTTTTCCTCTACGCAGGTGCCTTTGAGTATCCCGCGACGGAATGCGGCTTCTTATTTCTTCCTTCGCTTGAGGACTCCCACCAGCAGACGGGGCTATCGACGCCATTCGACTCCGGTGCTTTGGCGACCACGAAGTTTGTAAAACAGCCGTCCCATTATCCCGATGGCCCCACCTGTGTTCGTGACCATGAATTGCCGGTATCGGACTACCGAAAACTCCTCGGCACAGTGATTCATACTCATTCGCGCTCACCGGATGAATTTTTGGCAAATCCAGCGGCCTTTTCGTGTTTCTGCGGAGCGCCACGACTTCACCCATTCGGATTGTCTGGCGGTGACAACCGGGCTACGACCTTTGAAGTCCGCATTCCCGGACGAGTCTCACTCAAGCCGCCCCACCTTCGAGCGGTGTTCGTCCCAGACGGAATTGTGCCACCCGAATTGAGCGCGCTATTTGCTTCCGGGGTGGATATCGTGCGGTACGCTCCGATTGACGATGGAAATTACTTTCTCGCTTTGAGAAATGCCTGCATCGAGTTTATTTTAGAATACATTGTCCCATGAAACATTGGTCGCTCATACATCTCGACATCATCGCAACGAATGCGGTGCTGGGAAAAGAGCCTGTCGCTCCGCGGATTATCGCCCCTGTCTTCAGGGACCGGACCTCAGGCGCGATTCTTCTGCCACCGTTTAGCTTGATCGGCGACGAAGTATTCAACGCCCACGAAACCAACGAGGCTGAGTACCGCGAGTTGGTAGAGCGTGAGCAACTCGCCCCTCTCGAAGAGCCGATTCCCGCGAAGACGAATCACGACCTTTGGGTGAACGAACAGGGAGAGGCTCGGTATGAACCCAAAAATGTCGTGAAGAAACACTTTGAGTCCATTTTCTCGACGAATATGGAGTTTGCTCGGCAGCGCTTTCAAAACGGCGACTACGCGATGGCCGCGAAACACGCCTTCACGGCGGGAGCGGTAAACCCTTCGAATATCGAACCGCTCAAACTCCGGGCGGCCTGCGAACATCGACTGCAACAAAACCAACGCTTCGAGTTCACGTGCGACATAGCATCCCGGTATCTGCCACAAGCGGATTTCCGAAAATTGGTGAACGATTTCGTTGGCGCGAACACCGCCGCAAGTGAATCCAACGCCCCGAACAACCACGGCGCTGCCGCGATGACAAACATCGCAATCCGGCGGTCACAGTATTCTGCTGTCGCCGCATGAGCCTTCAGCCGCGGGTATTCACCTTTTACAGCTACAAGGGCGGCGTGGGCCGGAGCATGGCGCTGCTCAATATGGCCTACTACCTCCATGCACGAGGCCGACATGTGCTTATTGTTGACCTCGACCTCGATGCACCGGGTGCGAGCGGATTCCTCCAGCGCAACGACGAGTTGCTCCATGAAAATGGAAAGCGCGATGTCATCGACATCCTCGGTGCCGTTGTAGAGACAGCCAGAACTGTATCGACCGAGTCCGACGCACCGCTGCCGCCCCTGCCGCCGCTCCGGTTTGAGGCATTCCTGCGCTCCGTCCGCTCCGAGAAATATGCAGAACCCGCACTCGCAAACGCCCCTCGTTCGCGGTTCGACGTTCTCGTGGCCGACATGGACCGCGACTACACCTCGCGCCTCAGCGCACTGGCGCTGCCCTCCCTTTCAGCCGACCAAATCGCCATCGCGAGCGACCTCCTACGCGGCATTATCCTCAAGCACCGATTCCCATTCCACCAGCCGTGGCAAGAAGAAGGCGAAGCCCCACTCCCAACCGCCTACGACTACATCCTAGTGGACAGCCGCACCGGGCTGAGCGAAATCGGCGGCCTCTGCGTCGGCCCACTCTCGGATCGCCTCATCGTCCTTTGCGGACTAAACGACCAAAACATCGCCGGCACGAAGCATTTTCTCAGCATCATCGGACTGGAGCCCAAACCCCGCCCAGCCAATGCTCCCGCGTGGGACGATGACGACAAAATCGAGCCGTCCGTGCCAAGATCCGCAACGCTAGGCCCCAAGCCCACACTGCTCGTCGCCTCGCCAGTGCCCGGCGGGGAGATGACCTACAAAAAGGTTCGCATGGCCGCGCTGCAAACCGCAATCGGCATCGCCCCCGTAAAGCTCTCTTACCACCCGCAAATGGCGCTCATGGAGACGATATTCGTGCGTGATTACCCGGATGAGTATTTGGCGCTCGAATACACTGCGATGGCAAACCGCGTGATGGAGATGGTTGGTGATGCTTCTGAGCAACATAAAGAGCGTACCTGGCGAATATTCGGGCCAAATCGCTCTCTGGAGGAAACGAAGCGTGAGTTGACGGAACTTCCTCAACGGCTCGTCCGGTTGGCACTCGAGAGTTCCTCAGTTGATTTCCCAATTCCCGCACGAGCATTGCTTCAATGGGGAGCCACTCCAGAAGTTGTAAATCAAGTTTGGCGGTTGCAAATCTCTCTCGCGCCTTCCAATGAGCGAAGAGCAGAAGTGTGGATGGAATGGGCAGAGTCCCTAGACTCCAATCAAGCGCGGAGCGAAGGGAACTCGAAAGTATTCCTGTTAATGGATGGAATGTATCGAAATGCCACCGAGCTTAGTCCGGGCCTTTCCGTAGCGTTCCACCAATGGGGAATTGCACTATCGAACTGGGCAAAAATGAAAACCGGAGCGGATGCGGATGCTCTTTTTACGCGGGCTAGCGAGAAATTTCAGCGGGCCAACGCCATCGCGCCAAATGATTCAGATGTGTGGTCCGACATCGCGTGTCTGGCTGGACTCCGCGGAGATGTCGATGAAGCCGTGAGCGCGCTGGAGCGTTGGAAAGCCTTGAATGCAGAGCCAACCCAATCGGATATCGACGAGGAAACCGACTTCGACCGTGTCCGCGACAACCCCAGATTCCGCGCATTCCGCGATTCGCTACCTGACTGATTCGCTTCGGTTCCGTCCGTTCACTTTGCCAGTCGGTACAAAGCACGACGAGCCAGTGGACGCTCGGGAGGGCAGTGAGCAAAGGGCGAGAGAGAATATCGCGGCGGAGGCTCGGGTGAAGTCCTACAGCCCGGTGCGCTCGTAGATGGCGGCTAGGGGTAATTCGCAGGCGATGCAGGTGAGCCGGAGGGTGTCGGTTTTTTCGGACATGAACTCGGACGTCCAGCCGTCTGCTGTGCGGCGATAGACGGTGACTGCGATGCGGAATTGATCGACGAGGCAATAGACTTCTAGCGACGGGAGGGTCTGGTAGTTGAGCCGTTTTTCGCCGCGATCCACGCGCTCGGTGTCGGGCGAGAGGATTTCAAAGATCACGCGCGGTGCTTCGGCGTAAAGGGCGGAGTTGCCTTGCGCGGAACAGTCCACGGTGACGTCGGGGTAGTAGAAAAACTCAGCGAGGTCGGTGCGGATGCGGACTTTGACATCGGAGCTGAATGCTTCGCACGGGTGGTTGCGAAGCTGGGCACGAAGCTCGCCGTGGATATTCCCGGCGATGCGGTCGTGGCCGATGCTCGTGCCGGCCATCATGTGGACGACGCCAGCGAGATACTCGTGCTTGGCGGGGCTGACTTGTTCGCCTTCGAGATAGTCGCTCGGCGAAATGTAGTGATCGTTGCGTAGTGCGTTGCCCATGTTCGGAGAGTAGCGGCGCGCGGCGGTTTTGCAAAGTCCGGGTTTTGTCCCGGCGCTGCGCTACGTCGCGAGTTTTGCGGCGAGGCGCAGGGCGCAGAAGAGGCTGTCGGGCATCGCTTTTCCCTGCCAAGCGATGTCGAGAGCGGTGCCGTGATCGACGCTGGTGCGAATGATGGAGAGGCCGAGCGTGGTGTTCACGGCGCGGTCGAATGCGAGCGCTTTCACGGGGATGTGGCCCTGATCGTGATACATGCAGACGAAGGCGTCGGTCGCGCGCCGTTTCGCGGTGATGAATGCGGTGTCGCCGGGCAGCGGGCCTTCGACATCGTGGCCTCGTTCGCGGGCGGCGAGGATGGCGGGGATGATGATGCGCTCTTCCTCGCGGTCGCCAAAAAGCCCGTGCTCGCCGGCGTGGGGATTCAGCCCGCAAACGACGATTTTCGGTGCGCGTCCTCGGATGCGCAGGAGGCTGGCGGCGGTGAGTTCGATGACTTCCAAAATGCGCTCCACGGTGAGCAAGCGCGGCACTTCCGCGTAGCCGCAGTGGGTGGTGACAAAGGAGCACGTGATCTCCTCGGAATACTGCATCATGCAGGAACGGGCGGCGTCTGTGCGCTTGGCGAAGATCTCCGTGTGTCCGGGGAAGCGGTGCCCGGCCATGTGCATCGCCTCTTTGTTCAAAGGCGCGGTCGTCACGGCATCGACGGTGCCCGCGAGAGCGTCGTCGATGGCGCGGTTCACGTATTGGTAAGCGGCGTTGCCCGTGGCGGCATTGATCGCGCCGGGAGTGAACTCCGCCATCGTGATGATGCCGAAATTTTTCACATCCTCCGCGCGCGGCGACGGCAATCCTGTCCGCTCCGCACATGCGGCGAGCACGGTCAGGTCACCGTACACGACCGGCACGCAGCATTCGCGAAGCGAGGGCTCGGCGAGCGCTCGCA
>JAYTMG010000349.1:0-11710 GCA_043728745.1 Verrucomicrobiaceae bacterium | reverse complement strand
GCGAGGAATCACCATCACGACCGTCGGCATGTTCGGCGGTATGACGTATGAAAACCCGGCGATTCAGAAAGCGATCGATGAGACATTTATCGCGCAGCAGCTCAAGGTCGTCGCCGCGGCGAAGCTTGAAGCGCAGATCAAAGAGAACGAGCGCATCGAACTCGAAGCGACTGCGACTGCCGAGAAGTCGCGGCTCGAAGCCAAGGGTAAAGGCGATGCGCGCCTCGAAGAAGCCAAGGCGGAAGCCGAAGCCATCAACATGGTCAACAAAGCCGTCGTGGGTAGCGGGCCGATGCTGATGCAGATCCGCCAGCTCGAAGTGGAGAAGGCGCGTGTTGAAAAATGGAACGGTCAGTTTCCGCAGATGATGCTGGGGACAAATCCGAACGTCCTTTTCAACATGCCGGCCACGGCTGCGAAATAACGAGACCGCGCACAACCGCCGCCGATCGAGAGATCGGCGGCGGTTTGTTGCACGCGTGCCGTGAAGAATCAAATAACGCCCGCTTCTTTAAAACTAAAGTACGGCGAGCGCCCCGGCGCGGGGATGCCGAGGATGACGTGGTCGCAGAAATTCACCTGAAGAATCCGGGCCGCTTCGGCGATGCGGATCGTGAGGCGGCGGTCTGCGTCGCTCGGCGAGGGATCGCCGCTCGGATGGTTGTGGACGAGGATGAAGCCGTAGGCGTTGTGCTCAATGACGGTGCGAAAGATGTCGCGGGGATGGGCGATACATTCCGCAAGACTGCCGAGTGAGATCTCGGAGACGCGCAGAAGGTGAAGCCGCGTGTCGAGGAGGACGACGCGGAGGCTTTCCTTGCCGAGTTGCCGGAGTTCTGCGCCGAGCAGTTCGTAGATCAGCGCCGGGCTGTTCATCGGCGTGCGTGCGAGTGTTTCGCGCGCGAGCCGCCCGGCGAGGCCGAATGCGGCTGCGAGCTGGACTGCTTTTGCGGGGCCGACGCCTTTTACCGAGGCGATTTCTTGAACGCTGGCGCGGGCAAGACCACCGAGGTTTTCGAATTGCACGAGGAGCTTGCGCCCGAGGTCGATGGCGCTCATGCCCTTCATCCCAACGCGGAGAAGGATGGCGATCAGCTCGCTGTCGGCGAGCGCGCCAGCTCCGAGGTTTGCGAGCTTTTCGCGCGGGCGCTCGTCTGCGGGGAGTTCCTGAATGCGCGGGGATGCGCGATCCTCGCCAGCCACTACTACAAGTCCTCCTTCTTGACCGGGGCGACCACTTTGCCCGGACTATCGCCTTTCGTCGGCAGCATCGTTTCGTTTGTATATCGGATGACGACGGTGAGGGCGTCTTCGGAGGCCGTGGAGCCGCCTTTCCCGTCCGAAAGTTCGGCGACGACGGTGATGGATTCCTTCTCTTTCAAGTTGGGGACGAATTTCCAAATGGACATGCTGCCATAGTTGACGCGGCGCTCTGTGTAAGCCGGACGCACCGCTTTCCCGCTGCCTAGTTTCTTCTCGGTCGTGGGAGATCCGTATTTCTCGGAGAGTTTGGCGCGCAGGTCTTTATAGACGGAGGTTGCTCCGCCCTCGAGTTTCAGCACTACCGAAGCCGAGGCAAATCTGCGCTCGGGAAAATCGAGGACCCATTTTGCGACGGGCTGCCCGGCGAATGTGCCGCCGGTGGGCTCCATGTGGTAGTCGTCGGTATTCTCCGAGAACATCACGCCGGGCCGGGCGGAAAGTGCGCGCTTGGCTTCTTCGGGAGAAGCTCCCCAAGGCAGGCCGATAAACGTCTTCGGGCGCTCGGCGGCAGTGGCGAGCGTGACGAGTGAGACAAGGAAAAAGAGCGCGTGTTTCATGGAAGTGTGGAGTCGAACAGGTGCCAGATTGTTAGCGGGTTTACTGACGAAGTCACTGCTTCATTCTTCGGGAATCACGCCTCCACCGCCCGTATCGATGCACGGATGTCAAAATTTCCGTGCCATCATTCCGCCGGTCGTTTAGCCACTGAGCATGGCAACTATCGCAATCCTCGGAACCATGGACACAAAAGGCGACGAACACGCTTACGTCGCGCAACTGATTCGCGCACGCGGGCATCAGACGCTCGTCATCGACGTCGGCACGGACCTGCCGCCACGGCTAAAACCGGACATTTCCCGCGAGGAAGTCGCGCGCATCGGCGGGCTGGAATTTGCGGGACTTCTCGCGCGCCGCGACCGCGGGGAATGCGTCGCTGCAATGGGGCAGGCGGCCGCAGTGGTGCTGGCGCAATTGCACGCGGCAGGGAAAATCGACGGCGTTATTTCGCTCGGCGGGGGAGGGGGCACATCGATTTGCACGACCGCGATGCGGGCGCTGCCGCTCGGCGTCCCAAAGGTGATGGTATCGACCCTCGCGAGCGGAAATACGGCGCAATATGTCGGCGTAAAAGACATCGTGATGATGCCTGCGATTGTCGATGTCGCCGGGCTCAATCGCATTTCCCGTCTCATCCTCGGACGAGCCGCAGGCGCGATCTGCGGCATGGTGGAAACACAAATCCCCGCCGCCGAAGATCGCCCGATCATCGTCGCCAGTATGTTTGGAAATACCACGCAATGCGTCCAGTCGGCCAAGTCCATCCTCGAAGATGCAGGCTTTGAAGTCCTCGTTTTCCACGCGACGGGCACCGGCGGACGCGCTATGGAATCGCTCGTCGAAGCAGGGATGACATCGGGCGTCCTCGACATCACAACCACGGAATGGGCCGACGAATATGTCGGCGGAATCCTCGGAGCCGGCCCGACACGATTGGATGCCGCCGGGCTCACCGCCACGCCCGCGATCGTGACGCCCGGTTGTCTCGACATGGTGAATTTCGGCTCGCGAGATTCCGTCCCCGCGAAGTTCGACGGACGAGTATTTTACCAGCACAACCCGCAGGTGACGCTCATGCGAACCAACGCCGCCGAGTGCGCCGAATTGGGGCGCATTCTTGCCGAAAAAGTGAACGCGTATCGCGGTCCAGTCACGGTGTTATTGCCGCTCCGAGCCATCAGCGTCATCAGCGCCCCCGGCCAGCCATTCCATTCCCCCGAGGCCGACGCCGCCTTGTTTGGAGCGATTCGTCAGCACATAAAGCCCGGCATTCCGCTCGTGGAATTGGATTGCGAGATAAACGCTACGGAATTTGCAGAAACCTGTGCGCGTGCATTGCTCGCATCATTGAAAAAGTAGCCCGCCACCGAACCACGATCGCACGATAGAAGCGCTGTCGCGTGGTGCCGAAGGCGTCGTTTCCCTTTCGATCCATGAGTGCGCTTGCGAGAGGATTGGCCGAAGAAGCATTTCCCGGCCTTTATCCCCGTTCATCAAGGTGCAGGAATTCCGTATAAGCGGGACGTGAATAATTTGACGGACCGATTGAATCCTAACGGCTATCTCTCCTTCTTTCTGATGGTGCTGATCGTAGAATTCTTCGATCTATTTCGCGCTCCGTCCGGGTATATTGGACCATAAATGGAATGCGACAGCGGGGCGGCGGAGCGCGAAAGTAAGACGGGTTTCTAACCCGTCCACGACGAGGCAACTCGGAGTGCGGGCGATTTCAGTGTTTGTCTCGCGGCTGACAGGTTGGAAACCTGTTCTGCTTACGCTGCTCCGTTCGCGCATATTTCTCTCTGCGCCAACTCATTCTTTGCGGCTACTCATCAACTATCAGTCTGTCACCGCCGTTCTTTATCTTTATTATGCAAAGCGCACCGTGATGGCACCACCGCTGAAGCGGCGCAAATCACTTCGCCGGCTGTTTCATCGCTGCTTCAATCCGTGTCTTCATTTCCGCGGGCATGGTGGCGAAGTATCGGTCGATCTGCACTTTCTGGTCGGCGTCGGGCAGTGAGTGTAGCCATGCGGCGGTTCGTTCGGGGGTTCCGTTGATGAGTGCTCCGGTGATGGCGCTTAGGGCGTTATCACGGTCCTCCCCGGCGGGGACTTTGCGTGCGTAGTTTGCAGCGCCTTCGGGGCGGATTTGCATCCAGCTTTGCAGCACAGCGGAGCGGGCATTGGCAGCTCGTTCGGCGGAGAGTTTGCCCGCCCATTCCATGGCGGCTTCCGGGTTTTTGGCTGCCAGAGTTCCGGCAACTCGCCGTACCATATCGATCGAAGCAAGGTGTCCGTGCGGGCCGGCGACGAAGTCGCGGGCTCCTTGCGGGTCTGCCCACAACCAGCTCCACTGGATGCGCTCCATGGCAATCGTCCGGCTTTCTTCGTCCGGGAGCGATTCGAGCCACTCGAACGCTGCTTCGCGCTGGTCTTTCCCTTTTTTAAACCACGTCTCGAATAACGATGCGGCGGCGCGGTTCTGTGCAGCTCCGGCCTCCATCCCGGCGACGATCTCGCTGGCGGTCGTGAGGCTTTTTTCAGCGGCGGATTTCACGATGTCGCTGATGGCTTCGGTAAGCACATTGCCGGCGAGGTTTTCGCCGCTCCACGCGAGCGCCGCGGCGGGGTCTTTCTTCGCCCACGAGCGGACGAGGCTTTGGCTGAGAGCGTTGCGAAATCCGACGTCTTTCTGTTCGGCGATAAAGCGTGCGGCGGCTGTGCTGTCCTTGCCCGCCCAGCCGTCGAGGATTTCCCTGCCCAGCGCCTCGCGCGATTCCCCGGGGAGCGTGGCGGCGAAACGCATCCCGGCTTCGGGGTCGGAAGTCGCCCACGCTTTGCCGATGTGTTTGAGCACTTCTTTTCCGGCGTATCCACGACTGTATTTCGCGGCGATGCTCGCGGCATGAAGCGGGTCTTTTTCGGCCCACGCAGCGACGCTTTTCATGTCGGGAAGATAGTTGTCGATTTTCCACTCGCTCATCGCCCGAAGCCCTTGCTCGACATCGCTCTTCATGAGTTGACCGGCGACGTTGTGCCGCATGTTGCTGAGTCCGGAAAAGTCGGGCACGTCGTTGAGGGCTTTGATCGCAGCGGCCGGGTCTGCTTTCGCCCACTCGGTGAAGAGCGCATCCGTCAGCGTGTATCGATTTGGCAGCGCGACTGCGGAGTCTTCGGGCAGGAGAAACTCCGCGTAAAGGGTTGCAAACATGTGCTTCGGATCGAGCTCCGCCCATCGAGCTGCGAGCATCCGCGTGGCCGCATCGTCGCCACCGGCGGCACGGATGATTCCAGGCATGTCTTTGGCCGTTGCTTTCTCGGCAGCGGCTACAAGGAGCAGCCATCGTTTTGCGCCGGTCTCGGTTTTTAAAGCAGCGGCGAGCGGTGCGTTGATGTCCGGTTGTTCTGCGGGAGGCGCGACGTTTTTCTCCGGGGGAGTTGGGGTGGCGCTGTCGGTCGTTGTGCGGAGATTGCCCGCAGCAAAGCCTGCGACGAGTGCGACTGCGGCGGCGATGGCTGTGGTGAGTGTGGTGCGGTTCATCGTGGGGGGAAGATTTGGTTTTCCATTCCGGCCTGATACGAATCGCGGATCGCCTTCACGCGTTCCGGCGGCAGGTTGGCGCTGTCCAGCATTTGCTCGGCGGTCGCTGCGTCCTTTTTTTTCATTCCGGTGTAGGCCAGTTGTATTGAACCAATGCGCAGTTGTTCCGACTTGATGCTGAGCGCCCAATCCCACGCGGCCTGCGGCTCGGTTCTGGCAAACACCGCGACAATGCTTTGCGAAGCGGAGTCGCGAGTCGCGCCTTGAGGGAGCGTGTTTACCCATTGTGCGGCATTATGCGGGTCGGCGTAGGCCCAAGTGCTTGCGATACTTTGTATGGCGCTTTCCCTCCCGCCATCTTTTGGAAGAATAGAGGCCCATTTGATCGCTGCTGAGGGGTCTGTCAGGGCCCAGGTGGCTGCGAGTCTGGAGGATGCGGAGTTGCGGCGGTCGGCGGGGAGTTCGTTCAATCGCGCGACCCACCGTTCGGGTTCGCTGGCCATGAATTTCCCGCCATTCTGAAAGCCGGCTTCAAGCATCCGTGCGCGGAATTTCTCGGGTGCCTTTTCGTAGAGTCCTTCGAAGAGGTCCATCCGACTGCCGCCGTTGAAGAGGCTCGATATGCCCATTTGGAAAAGCGATGCGTTCGCCGGTGTGTCGGGGATTTTGTCGAGGAATGTGAGCGCGTTCTCGGGATCTTTGTATCCCATTGCGTTGAGAAGCGATCCGCGAAGCCGGATCGTTTGGTCGCTGGACGGCTGACTGTCGAGCCAGCTCCAGATTGCGTCGCGATGGGCGTAGCCGTCGTTGAGCACGGAATTTCCGAAGACATTCTCGAAGCCTGGAATATTGCCCGAAGTGAGCAACTTCATCGTGGCTGCGGTGTCTGTGCCGAGGCGCTTGCCCAGCGCATCTTGAAGTCCATTGAGACTCGAAGGCCCGAGCTTTCCCGGATTGTCACGCAGCCACGCCATGGTCGCATCCCAATCCTTGATGGCCGCCTGTCGTAGCACCTGAGCGCCCGTGTCACTTGCGTGATACATTTCGTCGCCACCGGGCGGGGCGAGGTCGAGTTTCGAAAGCGCGGCCATCGGGTCGGTCATCGCCCAACCGCTCAGGACGGCCTTGAGCGCCTGGTCGCGCGCATCGCCTGCGGGCATCGATTGCGCCCACGCCAGCGCCGCGGCTCCGTCTTTTCGCCCCCACGCCCGAGCAACGCCCGCGAGCGCCTGTGCGCGGTTGTCGCCGGTCGTCGCTTCTGCAGCGATGCGTGCGGCGTCCGTATCGGCCTTTGCGAAAATGGCGAAGGCGTTGCTCACGCTCGTGTCCCATCTGCCTTCAGCGACGCCGAGCACGCCGAGCACTTCGTTCAGGCGCGAAGGCGCGAGTTTAGCGATGTCGTCGAGCAGACCGCGCAGTTGCTTCCGGGACTTTTCGCCGCCCGCGAGCAGACCGGTCACGGCCGCCTGCGGATCGCGTCGGAGCCACTCGCGAGCAAGCTGCCGGGCATTTCCGGAATCCTTTTCCAAAATATACGCCAGCGCCGCCTGCGGGTCGCGCACCGACCATTCCGCAATAAGCGCCGAGCGAAACGCCCGTCGCCGGAATGCGTCCTTCGTGTCCTTGATCGCCGCGTAAAGGGCGGCCGTATCATCGCCATGCGTCGCGTGGAGTTGCTCCCATTCGCCGATGAGCGCGCTCTCCGCCGCCGTGGGCAAAACGAGCGCTGCGACGGTCGCAGGAGCCTCCGCCGGTCGGGCTACCAGTGGCTTTGCAGGCGATTCGTGGAAAGCGCTGGCGGCAAGAAAGCCGGTAGCGCCGCTGGCGGCGATGACTAGAACTCGAATGAGCATAGGCGTGGAAGCCGTGATGCTCTCGGGAAATTCGACATGCGCAACGAAATTATCGGCACGCGAAACTTTTACAAAATCCCGCGTGGGATTTGCCGGTCGGCGTCGTATGTCGGGGGATTATGACCCGTTTCGCCGACCGGCGATTGCGTCGAACGCTTAGTGCTGAACCGGAGCCAACCTCCGCAACGTCCGCGATTCTTAAAACGCGATCGTGGCTTGCACGTAGGCGAAGTCGGCGTCGTCGCCGGGGCCGGTGTCTTTTAGGTAGGAGCCGGCGAAGAAGTGGCTGTAGCCGGTTTCGACGGTGAGATGGTCGGTGGCTTTCCATTTCACGGTGAGGTCCACCTCGTGCCCGGCGAAGTTGCTCGCGCCGACGGTGCGGACGTCGCGACCTGCGGGCGTCTTGGTGCGGAGCGTGGAAGTGCCGTTGGCGCGGAACCAGTAGTCGGTCGGCTCGGCCAGCCAGAAGGCGTGGTAGTCGAGCGTCACGTCAACGTTTTTGACCGGCTTGGCGCTGAGCGAGAGCCGGGCGTTGTGGAGGTTGCGCCAGCTAAACTCGTCGATGAATCCGTATTTCTCGTGGTTCGATGCGAAGAGGTTCTGGAATGACTGGGAGCGACCGTCGCCTGGGTTCTTGTCACCGGTGGCGTAGTTGTATTCCAGCGCGAGGCGGGGCTTCCACTGTGCGTCGGCGAATGTGTAACCGACGTTTGTATGCGTGGCGAAGGCGCGGTGGTCGAGCTTCGCAGTGGAGCGATTGCCGGTCCACACGTCGCCGAATTGATACGCGAACTCCGCGGTGTAGTCCCAATTGCCAAGGGCGCCGGGCGTGGATTTCCAGCGCGTGCCGATGGTCGTCGTGCGCTGCGCCGGGCCGCTGCCTGCGCCGCGGGCGTCGAGCTTGTTCACCGGGTCGAGGTCGGGCTGGTCGTCCGCTTTATCGCGGTGGAGCGCGTAGAGATCCGTCGTCTGGAAGCCGAGCGCTTCAGTCGTGAGGTAAAGGCCGATGAGGTTATCGGCGCTGTCGCTGTCGTTGAACGTGTCCTCTTTAATCTGCACGGGGCGGCCAGCAAATGCGTCGAGCGTCCAGCCTTTCGCGGGCTGCCAGCGGAGCTTCGCGGCGTCGAACGTGCGGCCGAAATTCGCCCACTGCGAATCGGCGAGCAAGCGTCGGTCGCCGTAGCTGAGCGCCTGCCGCCCGAGCGTGAGGCTCAGCGGAAACGACTTGAGGTCGCCGAGCTCGACGTAGGCCAGGCGCAGATCAAACGAGTCGCCGCCCTCCGTGCCGCGAACGCCCGGGATGTTCGGGCGTTCGCTGTTCCACTCGCGGGTGTCCTGCCCCTGCGCGTAAAACTTCAGCCACGATGCAGGCCGCATAGCGATGCCGATGCGCGAACGGCTGAGCAGCCACGAGTCGTCGTTGTCGTCATTGAGCCGGTCGTCGAAGTCGCGATTGTTGCTGCGCGCTTCAAAGCGGAAGCGTTGCTCCAAATCGAGCGTGAGGACGCCGTCGGCAAAGGTCAGCCCCTTGCTTTCCGCAGGTCTGGTTGGAGTCGGTGCACCCGCAAATGCGGACGCGGTGATGAGCAGCGCGATGCTGCCCGTGATGATGAATTGGTTCATTTTATAATGTGTTTCAAGAGCCCGTGCCTCCGTGCATCCGGTCGGTGTCGGGCGATTTGCTTTTTGTAAAACCTCCGGCGTGAGTCGGTGGGAAAGTGTCAGTCTTCGGAAGGCTCTGCGCGTTTCGTTATTTCGCCGGAGATGCGCGTTTTCTCCGTGGCCTCGACTTGCGTGACGCGTCCGTCGTGGATGGTGAGCAGGACGCTGCCGAAGCGCATGGCTCCGACTTTGCGGCGGACGATTTCGATCCAAGGTTCGTATTGATTCTCAGGCATGGCTTTTGTTGGTTAGTCGCGAAGGCCCCAGCGGCGATGGAGGAATCGCTCCCATGGGCTAAAGATGATTTTGTCGGCGGCAAAGCCGATGAGGATGATGAGAAGCATGAGCGCGACGACCTGGTCCATCGCGTGGAGTTCGCGTCCGTAGTGCAGCAAGTGGCCGAGTCCGTTTGAGCCGAGGATGGAGACGTAAATCTCCGCAGCCATGAGCGAGCGCCAGGCGAAGGCCCATCCTTGTTTCGTGCCGCTCACGATGTGCGGGAGTGATGCGGGGACGAGTACGCGGCACCACAAGTGGAGTCCACGCGAACCCATCGTGAGCGCGGCTTCGCGGTAGAGTGGGGGAATTTGTCGTATGCCGTGATCGGTCGCCAGGATGACGGCCCACACAGTGCCCATGATGACGATGAAGAGCATCGCGCTCTCGCTGAGGCCGAACCACAGAATCGCGAGCGGAACCCAGCATACGGACGGCAGCGTTTGCAGTCCGAGCGCGATCACGCCGAGCGTATTCTGCGCGAGCTTGAACCGCGCGGTAAGCATCCCCAGCGGGATGCCCGCAGCGATGCCGATAAAGTAGCCGAGTGCGAGCCGGCGCATGGTGGTGAGTGATGCGTCGAGCAATTCACCGGATTTGATCGCACTAAGAGTGTAGCTCCACACGGCGCTTGGCGGCGGGAGTAGCACCGCAGATGAGCCGGACTGACGGGCGAACGTTTCCCAGGCGGCGAGAAGTGCGGCGAAGATGAGTAGTGCGGGGATGATGTTTTTCATACGGCGACGACTGCGGGAGCAGGTGTTGCGAGAATCGTTTTGAGCTCGTTGGTGATGTCGCGCGAGAGCGCTGCGAGTGCGGTGTCGTTGAACTCGCGTGGGCGCGGAAGTTCGACGCGAAATTCATGACGGATGCGCCCGGGACGCGGCGAGAAAAGCAAGACACGGTCGCCGAGGCACACGGCTTCGCGGACGTTGTGCGTGACAAAAAGGATGGTCTTTTTCCGTGTCGCGTGAATGCGCTGGATGTCGCCGTAGAGCTGCTCGCGAGTCATCGCGTCGAGCGCGGCAAACGGCTCATCCATCAGCAAAACACGCGGGTTTGGCGCGAGTGCCCTTGCGAGGGCGACGCGTTGTTTCATGCCGCCGCTCAGCTCGTGAATGCTTGCGCGCTCAAAGCCGTCGAGTCCTACGAGTTGCAGATAGTAGTGCGCGACTTCGATTCGGTTTTTGTCAGTGAGGTCCGGCTTCAGTTTCAGTCCGAACAGCACGTTTCCCATTACGTCGAGCCACGGGAAAAGTGCGTGCTCTTGAAACATCACCGTCCTATCGCGGCCCGGTTCTTCGATCGGTTTTCCGTTCACTTCGGCGTCGCCGGTGAATCCTCGCTCCAGCCCCGCGACGATGCGGAGAAGCGTGCTTTTTCCGCAGCCGCTCGGGCCGACGAAGCAGACAAATTCGCCGTCGCCGATTTCGAGATTGATGTCCTGCAGCGCGGTGAGATTTCCGCGCGCGCCGCTGAATATTTTGTTTACGCTGTTGAGCCGGATTTTTGCGGGTGGCGGCGCTGCGAGTTCGGTTTCAGTGCTCATGGTTTTGCGAAAAGTTTTGCGAGGTCGGCTTCTTCGGGAAGTAGCCCGACGGATCTCGCGTCGCGTTGGAGGCTGGTGAAATCCTCCGGCTTCACAGCCGTCGTGAATGTAAGACGCGGCCACGCGCGGTCGAGCAATGCTTCCGGGATTGGTCTCGTTGTGGCTTTTTGCAGTGCGGATGATACGAGCGGCTTTGCCCAAGCGGGTTCGGCGGTGATTTTTGCGGTCAGTGATTCGTGGGCTGCGAGGAACTTGCCCACCAATTCGCGTTTTGCTCCGAGCGACTTCACGCTGCTGGCGAGGATCGTCGTCACGACTTCGCGCTGGTCGATGAGTTGGACGGCTTCCGCTTCGAGTTCCAGTCGCGACACCCACGGCTCCACGGTCCACGCTGCGTCGAGTTGCTTGCGCTTGAAAAGATCGAGTTGATCGGGGTTTTGCGTCGGCACAACGAATGCGTCGCCGCCGCTCGTGGTGATATTGAGGCCGCCCGCTTTGAGCCAGGCGCGGGCTGCGATGTCCTGTGTGCCGCCGAGCTGGGGCGACGCGATCTTTTTCCCGCGAAAGTCCGCGGCAGTTTTCAGCCCCGAGTCTTTTTGCACGACGAGCGAAGCCCCGCCGCGCGCTGCTCCGGTGAGCACGCGGATGTCCGCGCCTTTGGTCCGCGTGTAGCCGTTCAAAACAGGATTTGGCCCGACGTAAGTGATGTCGATGGAGCCTGCGAGCAATGCCTCAATCGCGCTCGGTCCCGCGTTGAACGGATACCACTCGATCTTCGCTCCGGTGGCTTTTTCAAACCAGCCGTCCGCGCCTTTGGTCGCCGTCTCGTGGTAACCGATGAGCCCCTGGGCGTGTGTGATGTTTGGGAAAAATCCGACGCGCAAAACCGGCGGTTCGCCAGCCTTCTGGGCGTCGCTTTTTCCGCAGCCGGAAAGCGTGAGCGCGAGTGCGGCGGCGGTGATGTTTCGGATGAAGGTGATGCGTTTCATGTGTGTATGTATGCGT
>JAYTMG010000348.1:0-7030 GCA_043728745.1 Verrucomicrobiaceae bacterium | reverse complement strand
CGGTGGTGCGGGCGTTGGCAAGACGGTCGTCATTCTTGAGCTCATCAACAACATCGCCAAGAACCACGGTGGTTTCTCCGTATTCGCCGGTGTCGGTGAGCGCAGCCGCGAAGGTAACGATCTTTACCACGAAATGAGCGACGCTGGCGTTATCAACCAGAAAGACCTCAGCAAATCGAAAGTCGCGCTCGTTTACGGCCAGATGAACGAGCCTCCGGGCGCCCGTCTCCGCGTCGCTCTCTCGGCTCTCTCGATGGCGGAATACTTCCGTGACGAGAAGAATCAGGACGTGCTTTTGTTCGTCGATAACGTGTTCCGCTTCTCGCAAGCGGGCTCGGAAGTGTCGGCGCTCCTCGGGCGCACTCCTTCGGCGGTCGGATACCAGCCCACACTCTCCGCGGAAATGGGCCAGCTCCAGGAACGTATCACCACGACCAAGTCGGGCTCCGTTACGTCGGTGCAAGCGGTTTACGTCCCTGCGGACGACCTTACCGACCCGGCTCCAGCAAACACCTTCGCTCACTTGGACTCGACCATGGTTCTCGAGCGTTCCATCGCCGAGTTGGGCATCTACCCCGCCGTCGATCCGCTCGCTTCGACATCGAAGGCGCTCGCGCCGGAAATCGTCGGTGAAGAACACTACGCAGTCGCCCGCGGCGTGCAGAAGGTTCTCCAGCGCTACAAAGATTTGCAGGACATCATCGCGATTCTCGGAATGGACGAGCTCTCGCCCGAAGACAAGCTCCTCGTATTCCGCGCCCGTAAAATCCAGCGTTTCCTTTCGCAGCCGTTCGCGGTCGCGGAAGTGTTCACGGGAACCAAGGGCGAATACGTGCCAATCAAAGACACCGTCCGCGGCTTCAAAGAAATCCTCGAAGGCAAACACGACAACGTGGCAGAAGGTAACTTCTACATGAAGGGCGGAATCGACATGGTCACTGCGTAGTCATTTATGATTTATGATTTCCGATTTATGATTTCCGGCAACGGGAGTCGAATCGCAGGTCGCACAAATCATAAATCATAAATCCGAAATCATAAATATGGCCGCCACACTTCGTCTCGAAATCGTCACTCCCGAATCACGCGCTTATAGCGATGACGTGGAACTCGTCCTGCTGCCCGCAGTCGAGGGTGAGATGGGAATTTACCCGCAACACATCCCGCTCATCACGCAGCTTAAGCCCGGCGAACTCGTCGTCACCAAAGACGGCAAGCAAATCGCGCTGGCCGTCGGTGAAGGATTCGTGGAAGTCACGGGGACTAAAGTGAGCGTCCTCGTGGATATGGCGCTGACTGATGAGGAAATCGACGAAGCAGCCGCAGAACAAGCAATCAAGCGCGCCGAAGCCCGCTTGAAAGAGCAACATGTCGGCGACGAAGAAGCCGCATTGGTGCAAGCCGCGATCGCAAGGTCGATGGCCCAGCTCCACGTCAAGCGCCGCCGTCGCGGCATCTAAAGAACGACTTTACCGAGCGAATTTACAACGCCCGCCGCGCAGCAATGCGCGGCGGGCGTTTTATTTTGCGGTGGAAGGGGCGCGTTTCGAGGCAAGAAAATGGGATCAGCAGCTCCGCGTAATGAAACTTTACTGAAAGAAAAGAAGACAGGCCGCGTATATTCGCTAACTTTTATTGTCATCCGGCACTGCCAGAGCAACACAACCATTCCGCTACCAATGAACCGTTCTCCGTCTTTTATCCGTATTCTTTCCGGCATTTTTGTCATGGTGATCTTGCTGCTGATGCCGTCGCGCGCGCAAGTGGTGATCAATGAAATCATGTATCGCCCCGGAACGGGATTTCCGGAGAACACCGGGATGGAGTTCATCGAGCTCCATAACCCGACAGCCGCAGCAGTGCCGATGGACGGTTGGTCGATCACTTCAGGTGTTGCGTTTACTTTTCCTGCGGGTGCGAGCGTTCCTGCGGGTGGTTACATTGTCGTCGCGGCCAACCCGACGGCGGTTCAAAACGCTTATGGAATCAGCGGAGTATTCGGGCCGTGGGTGGTTGGCACCGGGCTGGCAAATTCCGGGGAGAAAATAACGGTCTCGAAGCCCGGCACGGTTGTCGGGACTTTTGATAAAGTGGATAGCGTGACCTATGCGAGCGAGGGGGATTGGGCGACTCGCGTCGTCGAGCCGACCTTCAGCGGCTGGGACTGGTCCACTGGCGCAAACGGCGGGAACAAGTCGCTGGAATTGCGCAATCCTGTAATCAGCAATGACAATGGGCAGAACTGGTCACCAAGCACGGCTCCTGCCGGTGCAAGCCCGGCTGGACCGAACTCCGTTTTGACGACAAATGTTCCGCCGATCATTCATGGAGTGAAGCATTTCCCCGCTGTGCCGAAATCGACGGAGGCGGTCACGATTTCTTGTGAAGTCACGGACGAAGCCGCACCGCAATTCCTAGCAGCGACGCTGTTTTGGCGGACTGGCACGGGAGCTTTTCAGACTGCGCCGATGACGCTGAACACGCTTACGGGCAGGTTCTCAGCGACATTGGCGGCGCAGGTCAACCTGACGATCGTGGAGTTTTACGTCTCTGTGACGGATGGCGTTTCCACTCGCACCTGGCCTGCTCCGGCGAACGGTGGGCAGAATGCGAACTGCCAGTATCAAGTCACGAACGAGTTGCTGAGCCCGAACGAAGCTTACTATTGGCTCGTGCTGACGGCGGCGGAGAACACGAGCTTCACCAATGTCTCATCGAGCAGTGATCGGCAGTTCAACACGACCCTCATCGTGACAACCGGTGCGGATACGACGATCCGATACCGCAGCTCGATGCGCATCCGCGGCAACAGCAGTCGCGGTTACCAGTTCAAACCGCTCCGCATCACAATGCCGAACGACGAGCCTTGGGACGGAAGCTCGAACTTCAATCTCAATCCGAAAGCATCCTTCCTTCAGTTCATGGGGATGCGTCTCTTTCAGGCCGCGGGCGTCCGCGCTCCGGATTCCATCCCGGTGAAGCCGCGCCGCAACGGCGTGGAATACACGACCTCGTCCGGCATTACTCCGGATTACGGAAGATGGGTGCGTGAGGAGGACGTAAATGGCGATATGGTCGCCCGGCACTGGCCTGAGGCAAAGGGCGGCGGCATTTACAAAAAGGGGCGGCCCGACCAGTATTGGCGAAATACCGGTTGGACGGTGCCCACAAACCCGAACGGGAGCATCGACGGCTGGCTGAAGCAGAACAATAGCGCGGCGAACGATTGGACCGACCTCACGGGCTTCTTCGCGACGGCACAGGCGGTGACCGCGCCACATTTCCCCGGTGCAGCGGCGGATAATTCTGCGGGCGCCACCGGTTCGTCTCTTTCAGGCATCGGCAATTGGGATGGGACGGCCTTTTCTGCGCCAGAAATGGCCACACTCGACACTGTTGCGGACTTGGATCAATGGGCTCGGTGGTTCGCTGTGATGACGATTTTGCAGGACTTCGAAACGAACATCTCCAACGGTCAGGACGACGACTACGGAATTTACTTTGCTCCCAACGCGCTCGGCCAGCGCCGCGCAAATTTCGTGGTCCACGACATGGACACGATTTTCGGAATGGGAGACGCGACGGCAGGGTTCAATTCCACGGGGCTTTTCGATATGACGGATAACGGCTCGGTGTTCAGGCCGTTGCTCCCGTTGCTCGGCAATAATACAATCGCGGGGAACGTTGTTTTCCGGCAGAAGTACTTTGATGCGCTGCGTGAACTTTTTGGCTCGGTGTTCGACGCGGACAACTCGGTGAATCCCAATCCGCCTTTTTATCAATTCGTGGACAGTCATCTCGGCGGATGGGCTCCGGAGGCCCGTTTGACGGCGATCAAAGACTTCGTGCGCTTGCGTCGTGAGTATCTCCTCGACCTCATTCCAGACGGCATCGTTGGCGGTGCTGTGGCGACGCCGATCACGCCGCCCGCTGGAACTTCAACCGCGACGCTTGCGAGCACGCACGGCGATTTGATGATCTCAGAAATTTTGGCGGATAATGTGAGCGCCGTGAACGTAGGCGGCTTATACCCGGACATCATCGAGATATTTAACGGCGGGGGCGGTTCGGTGGATCTTAGCGGCATGAGTCTTTCGGATGACCCTGCGGCAAAGACGAAATTTGTTTTCCCGCCGGGGACTGTCATTTCGAGCGGAAACTACCTTGTTGTCTATGCTGATAGCGGGACAGGCGCCGGACTCCATGCTGGCTTCGCTCTCGATTCCGACGGCGACAGTTTGCATCTTTACGGGACAGTCGCATCCGGCCAGGCGTTGCTTGATTCGATCGCGTTTGGCTTGCAGCCGCCGGACTATTCGATCGGTCGCACTGGTGCTGCTTTGGATACATGGGCGCTGTGTACTCCGACGATTGGCGGTCCGAACTCGCAAGTTGTCACGCTCGCTTCGCCCAGTGGCCTTAGAATCAACGAGTGGGCCGGCAATGGCGACTACGTGCTGGATGAAGATTTCATCGAGGTTTTCAATCCCGCTGCGCAGCCCGTCGCACTCGGCGGGATGCGTCTCACCGACGACTTTATCAACTATCCGTCGAAGGTCACCATTCCCGTCCTCAGTTTTGCATCTCCCGGATCTTTCATTCGCTTTCGCGCACGCGGAGGCAGCGCAACGACCGGCAACGCGAGTGAGCTGAAGTTCAGCATCGACGCGAACTTCGGATGGCTCGCGCTCATTGGGCAGAATGGCTCGATTGTGGACAGCGTAGATGTGGTCGCCCAGCCTGCTGACACCTCCCGTGGTCGCACGCCGAATGGAAGCGCGATCGTCACCACATTTGGGCTTCCTTCGACTCTCCCGACGCCCGGCGCATCGAACGTTGCCCCACCGGCAAACGTCCTCGCGCTGATCAACGGACTTCGAATTTCCGAACTCCTCTACAAGCCGAATAATCTGGAGTTTATCGAGCTCCACAACATCAGCGGTGCGACACTCGATTTGGCCGGTGTCCGATTTGTAAAAGGCGTCACCTACACATTCCCATCGCCGACGACGCTGGCTGCGGGGGCCTACCTCGTCGTGTGCAAAGACCGTGTCGCTTTTCAGGCGCAATACGGAACGGGCGTCGTTCTCGCGCCGGGCGTTTTCACGGGCACGCTGGACAACGCAGGTGAAAATATCACGCTCCAGCCACCCGCGCCGTGGGACGTGAATATCCTGAACTTCTCCTACAGCTCGGCGTGGTTTGCGGATACGAATAACGATTACTCGCTCACAGTCATCGACGACTTGGCGACTGCGCCGCGCGACTGGGGAGACAAGGCCACATGGTCGCCTTCGCCAGCACCGCTGGGAACTCCGGGCGCTGCGTCGCCCCCGACGATCACAAGCCCGCTCACCACCGAGGGCGAGGGTGCCGTCGCTTTCAGCTACCAGATTGCGGCGACGAAAAACCCCACTTCTTTTAACGCCGCGCCGCTCCCCGGCGGACTGTCGGTAAACACGACTACTGGCCTCGTCACTGGCACGCCGACGGTGTCCGGAGTTTTCAACATCAGCATCAGCGCGACGAATTCCGCGGGGACGGGAACGCGAACGCTCGTCCTCACCATCATCACTCCTCCTCCGCCGACCATCACGAGTGCAGGCACCGCATCAGGGAATGTTGCGACGGCGTTCACTTACCAGATCGTTGCGACTCGCAACCCTACTTCCTACAGCGCCCCTGGACTTCCTGCGGGCTTGTCGCTGAATACAGCGACTGGACTCATCAGCGGTTCTCCAACGGTGGCCGGAACATTCGACATCAATCTCGGAGCGACCAATGGATTTGGGACTGGCAACAAAACGCTCACGCTTACAATTGCGCCACAGCCACCGCCCGTCATCACCAGCGCAGGCAGTGCGACCACCGTGGTCAACAGCCCTTTTAACTACCAGATTATCGCGACGAATTCACCGACCAGCTATGGGGCCACGGGCCTGCCAGCGGGGCTCGCCGTGAATTCATCCACTGGCCTTATTAACGGCACGCCAACCGTGCAGGGAACATTCAACATCACACTCAGTGCAGCAAACCTCGGAGGCACCGGAACGAAAGCGCTTACGCTGATCGTGGGTACGAGCGGCCCGATCGCGTCGTTAATTTGGAGCACGATCCCGACTCCGCAGCAGGCGGGCGTTCCATTTCCAGTTACCATCACCGCGAGGGATGCGCAGGGGCTCACGGTGACTTCGTTCAATTCTCCGGTGACCATCAGCGGGACCGCAGGTCGTCCGCCCGCCATCACCGGCACCGGTGCCGGCACTTGGAACTATCCGCTTTCCACATTTTACCACGACGCCCGCACGCAATCGATCTACTTGCAAAGCGAGATCGGCGCAGCAGGGAGAATCACCTCACTCGCGCTGGATGTGACGACAGTGCCGGGGCAGGCAATGAATGCCTGCACGATTCGGCTGAAGCATACCGCGCTCGCAAGTTACGCGAGCAATGCGTGGGAGAACACGGGATGGACCACCGTCTATTCCGCAGCCACCACGATTTCTACGACGGGCCTCGCGACATTCACATTCACGACTCCATTCGATTACAACGGCACGAGCAATCTCATGGTGGATTTCAGCTTCAACAATACGTTCTACACCGACGATGGCTATGTGCGCGTCTCGGCGACCACCGCGAACCGCTCAATTTACTACCGCACAGACAGCAACTTCGGAGATCCATTGACTTGGAATGGAACCAGCTCTCCGTCCGCCAGTGCAGTGCTGCAGGTCCCTAATTTGAAACTCACCTTCCAAAGCGGCAGCGCTTCCATCACTCCCTCGAGTGTGAGCGGATTTGTGAATGGTGTGTGGACGGGAAATATCGCCGTCAACCAAGTCGCCGTATCGCTTCCGCTGATCGCAAACGACGGCGCGGGCCACATCGCCGCGAGTAATACGTTTAACGTAGTTCTACCACCCGCACCTGTGGTTACCAGCCCTGCGACGGCGCTCGCCGTTGTCGGGCAGCCATTCAGCTACCAGATTTTGGGGACGAATTACATCGCCAGTTACAACGCCACCGG
>JAYTMG010000347.1:0-2159 GCA_043728745.1 Verrucomicrobiaceae bacterium | reverse complement strand
CCCCCCGCCCCGGAACCCACAATGGCCACGTCGTAGTCTGGCTGCGATTTTGATGAAGTGATGATCGGCATGGCAAAATGTGATGCCCATCGCCCCCGCGCCGGGCAAGCACGCAATCAGCGGCGGGCTACTTTCCGTGGGGTGTGATTAAAAGTGGAAATGCGAGCGTAAGCGAGCCAAGGAGCGGCGGCATTCCTGCCGCCGTTTTTATAGCGCGCAGCGCCTGATTTGCTAAACATGCCTCTCGCCGGAACCGCAGTGATCAAAAATGGGCGCTTCGCGCTATGGTAACGGCGGCAGGAATGCCGCCGCTCCTTGGCTCGTTACGCTCGCATCGCAACATTCGCGCTCCGCTCACTCCATCACGCTCAAGGGTTGAGCAGAACGAGTCCGAGGCTTCCGACATCCGCACCGCTCTGTCCATAGACACCCACCACGAACCGCCCGTCGCCCCCGAGCAGCATGGGTTTTTCCTTGGCCTTCTTTCCAAACACGGAGCTTTTATAAGTGTTTGCGGAATCCGTCAGGAATCGTCCGGTGGCCGGGTCAATTCTCATGAATATGAGTTGGATCTGCGTTTCTTTCGAGATGAGCATTCCGGCGACGGCATACCCCGGCCGCGCAATGATCTTCTCGTGAACCTTGTCCATGGCACCGCGATTACTCCCCGCCACGATCCCCGCTGAAGTAAGGAAATACGGGCGGACGGAACGAATCCAGCCGTCATTGTACGGTTGGAAAAACTCGAATCCGACCAGCAACCCCTCGCCCTCTTTCGTGTCGGCCCACCCTTTGCCGGTTTCGTGAAGATCCGAGTTTGCCGTACGCGTGACGTTCTTCGCGGTCACGGATGCCCGGACTTTTGCGGCCAGTGTGGGGTCGAGAACTCCGAGTGCCTTTGCATTCCCTGCTGTGATCGTCGAATCGGCATTGCCTTTCTTTTTTTCGCCTTCTTCGGGAACCGCTGCAGCGCGCCGGATGAGCTGATTCACGCGATCCACCTCGGCTTGCACTCCTGCCGCCTTCGCCACTTGGTTTTGCGATGTGAGACGGCG
This sequence comes from Verrucomicrobiaceae bacterium, assembly GCA_043728745.1. GTDB lineage: Bacteria > Verrucomicrobiota > Verrucomicrobiia > Chthoniobacterales > Chthoniobacteraceae > SXWH01. The sequence continues at coordinate 1,104 of JAYTMG010000347.1, read as the reverse complement.
GGCAAGCGCGCCGAGACTGGCGAGGTATTGCTTACTCAGTTGGGTCTCCTGCTGAACGAGTGCGCTATTGGTTCGTGCCACATCGCGGTCGTAATTTGCGCGAAGCGTGGCGAGCGGGACCGGCATTGCTTTGCAATCGGCAGCCGTCGTCGCGCGACTCCCGGAGACACGATCGCGTTCCGATCTTGCCGCCGCAACTATGAGCGGGTCCGCCCCAATGGCACCTACCATCCGATCCAGTGCCGCGATGTAATTTACCGTGAGTGGATTGATTCGATTATCCTTTGAGATGCGGATCGCCTCCGAACTGCGCTCATACGGTTCCTTTATCTGTTTCAGCTCGGGCGATATGTCTTGAGCGAGCGCGGACCCGGCAATCAGCGCGGACGTGAGAAGTAAGAGAATTGAGCGTGAGTTCATAGGATTTGGAATGTTGATTTCTATTTTACCGGATCGCCCGGCCTTCGCTTTTCAACCTGTCACTCGACTCGTCTTTGTAAACATCTACAGGCGTTGCGGCGCGAGCAGCGAACATCTTCCCTAGGCGCGGTATTTCCAGATGGTGAGGGTGGCGGGGTGCTCCTCGGTGTCCACGAAGCCGGGGCTGGTGTCCACGGCGAGGAAGATGAAGCCGTGTCCGTCGCCACGGTCTTTTTCGATGCGGACGCCTTGGAAGCCGCCTTTTGTCCATGGGATGCGGACTTCGCCTGCGACGATCTTCGCGTCGGTGAGGTCGGAAGGCCCAGGCAAGTGGCAAAATGGCCGCGCTTTATGGTAGGGGCGGCGCAACCATGTGGCGCGAAGAGACGGAGGAGCGCTGTGCGCGGGGCGTCGAAAGGAACGGAACGAAGCTCGCAGGGTTTTGCTTCACGAGGGCGGACCTTAGGGAAATAGGTTTGGTTGTCGATGGATTATTCGGCGAACCGCAGGCAGGCGAATTCTGGCAAATGGTGCCAGTTTCCAATTCTGCTCGACGGGCGGCGCGTGGTTCTGGCAGGAGTTTTGTCGCCGTGCTCCGGGCTGGTGAATCGGGCGCGTTCGCGCGTCCGGCTTCATTTCTTCAGGGTTACCCTGAGGCATCCCCGCACTAATCATCCATCGCAT
>JAYTMG010000346.1:0-8522 GCA_043728745.1 Verrucomicrobiaceae bacterium | reverse complement strand
AAGACCGTCCTCTTTACCGCCTACTCCGGCCCGCGCACGCTGGAGCCCGGCAAGCCGCTGCACTTCAACTTCGACCTCTCCATCACCCCGTTCAAGCCGCTCAACACCGCCGCGCAGTGGAAGGACCGCTACTTCCACGTCGGCGGCATCCAAGACCCGGCGAAGGTGAAAGCGATGGGCGCGAATGTCATCAACATCCACCAAGGCAACGAGCTGAATCCCTACATCAACTACCCCTTTCTCACCGCCGACAAACTCCGCGAGTATGCCGACAAAGTCCACGCCCTCGGGATGCGCGTGAAGTATTACTACACCATCCGCGAACTCTCGAACTGGACGCCTGAGATTTTTGCCCTGCGTTCCTTTGGCAGCGAGCTGCTCGCGCCGGGACGCGGCGGGGGCCATGCGTGGCTGGAGGAGCATCTCGGCGGCAACTACTGGGGCGCGTGGTACGAGCCCGCCACGAACGACGCCAGCGTCCTCACCGCCACCAAGTCGCGCTTTGACAACCTCTACCTCGAAGGCCTCCGCTGGCTCATCGAAAACGCGGGCTGCGATGGCATTTACCTCGACGACATTTCTTTCGACCGCACCGTGATGAAGCGCGCCCGCAAAATCCTCGACCAATACGCCACGCGCGGCGGCCTCATCGACCTGCATTCGTGGAACGAACTGAACGACCGCGCCGGCTTCGCGAGCAACATCCTCATCTTCATGGATTCGCTGCCGTATGTGGACCGGCTGTGGTTCGGCGAAGGCCACCACTACAACGTCTCCGCCGAACAAATGCTCGTCGGCATCAGCGGCATCCCGTTTGGCGTCATGGGCGAAATGCTCGAAGGCGGCGGCAACCCGTGCCTCGGCCTCCCGTTCGGAATGACGGCTCGTCTCGGCTGGGGCGGCAACCCGCAGCCCGTGTGGAAATTGTGGGACGAATTCCGCGTCGCCGACGCGCAGTTCATCGGCTGGTGGGACAGCGGCTCGCCCGTAAAAACCGACTCGCCCGACTGCCGCGCCACCATTTGGAAAGCGAACGGCAAAACGCTCATCGCCGTCGGCAACTACAGCGGCAAAGCAGTCCGCACCAAACTCCTCATCGACTGGAAAACGCTCGGCCTCGACCCCGAGAAATGTGCGCTCTACGCCCCGCCGATGGACAATTTCCAGCCCGAGCTTTTGTTCAAAGCGGACGCCGCCATCGGCATCGCCCCGCATCGCGGATTCGCCTTCATCCTCGACGTCACCCCGCGCAACGTCGCCAAGCCCGTCTCCGCCCTCACGCTCGACAAATCCAAGCTCATCTTCGAAGACACCTTCGTCCCCGCCGCCAAAGACGGCTGGAAAAACGTCGCATCCAAGCGCATCGAAAGCATCAAGCCCGACAAAGAAGGCCTCGTCATTTTAGCCCCCGCCAACGCCCACGCATGGACCGAGCGCCCGCTGCCCGCCGATGCCGCAATCGTGGCCGCGCAAGTCCGGCAAGATTCCGGCGACGAAGGAAACAGTTGGGGCCCCGGCGTCGCGCTCGTCTGGCCCGACGGCAAATTCCTCAAAGCCAACCGCCGCAAAGACGGACGTTTCGGCATCAGCGCCAACGGCGGCGAAAAACTCATCGGCGTCTGCGACATCGACGCCCCCGTCACCATCGCGTTCATTTTAGAAAAGGAGCAAATCCGCATTGTGGCCACCGGCCAAGGCACCTACGAACAAGACCTCGAACTAGCGCGCATCCCCCGCAAAGACTACCCCGCCCAGCCCGCAACACTCCGCCTCGGCAAAGTCCCGAACAGCGGCAAACCGCAAGATCACAGCGAAGCCGGGCAGATGGGCTGGAGCCGGTTTGATTGGGTGCGGGTGTACGGGGAGTAATCAAGCGATGGATACTGCCATAAATACGAAAACCGGCCCGATGCGGATGTGTGGGGCGAAATTGCTCGGCTGGCTGCTTTGGTTTTGGCTGGTTGCGTGTCTCGCGGCGTGGCTCGGACTCGCGATAGTTTGGTTCAACTCGGTGGACTTGAGAGAGGTTGGAACGCGTGAAAATCTGCGCACGCTGAATGGGCGGAGGGGATTTGTTTGGGGATATTATTTTTTGGGCACAGAGAACGTGATGCTCCAGTCGCGTCCGACGCAGAACCAGCAGGTGGATGGACACGAATATCCGGTGCTGTGGGTCGATCACGATGATCCGCTCTACGATACGCCGAAGATCATTTGGCCGGTGTTGCGTGTGTTGTTCCCGGACGAAAACCAGGGATTATGTTTGTTTTACGGGACTATCACCACCGATGGGCAATTCGGACATTTTGGAATGTCCGAGAATGAATTGACCAGAGCGATGTGTATCTGGCGGCCGATCAACTACGTGCTACTCCTCATCCTCACGGCCATTCCGATGTGTTTAATTGTTTCGCGGAGGGTGAAAAGTTCGATTCACGCAGATTTGCTTTCTGATAGAAAGCCTGTCGGCGAAACGCGCTTGCGAAAGTAGTCCGCGGCTTTAGCCGTCAAGCCGTCGCGAAGAGATGACGGGAACGCTTCGCAAAAAGGTGCGGCGCTCAAAACCCACTCGGACGCCCGTATTGTCACGTCGCTACGGCTAAAGCCGCGGACTACTTTCGCAAGCGCCGCTCGACTGCTCCCCGAGAGCTAGCGTGGCTGGCAGTGAGGGGAGACTCCAGTGGTCGCCAGCCAGCGAGTTTGCGGACTGAACTCACGGGACCTGGCGAGCGCGAACTTTCTGCGTATTGCACTGCTTCCAAATCTCTGCGCAAACCACAGCAACAATCCCATGAAACATCGTATCCTTTTTGCGCTATTTTTAACCGCCCCGCTTTTTGCAGAGTCGCCTATCGAGCGTGAGTTGATGCAGGTTACGGCGAAGCGGGATAAGGCACTCGCCACCGCCACAGAATCGATCCAACGGAAACATCTCACTACGCTCGAACAATTGTTGCGCCGCGCGATGCAGGCGAACGACTTGGACGCAGCGACGAAGATAACGGCTGAACTCAAGAAGCTCCCAAGAACCAATGCAGACCAACGCAACGATCTCGCGAATGCTCTGCGCGGTAGTAAATGGACGTGGGAGCCGCCCAATGGGACGGTGACGTTTGATGCCGAAGGAAACATGATGGCTTCGGCTGGCTGGTCTTGTTCATGGGAGGTGACTGCGCCACGAACCGTCACCCTTCGCTCGCCGAAATCGGAGACCACCACGCTCCAGTTTGACGAGGACTTCACGAAGTTTTCCGGCAATGATTTTTCCGGCACCATTCCGGTGAAAGGGGAACGACTGCTTAAGCCGTGAATTTTGGCAGCAAAACTGTCTGTCGTGTCGAAGAACACAACGAAGCCGGGCAGATGGGCTGGAGCCGGTTTGATTGGGTGCGGGTGTATGGGGAGTGACGCCGAGATGCACCGCTCAAGTCGGGCGAACTTCTTTGAATCGTGCCGCGCGTTTTCACAGTCACCGTAGGAACGACTTTGGATTGACCGCGAAAATCGCTAAAACCGCGAAATAAAACACTTGTGAAAAATGATGCCCGCACCCAGCGGGTGAATGCCCTCTTCTTTGCAAGCCCTTCTCCTTTCGCGTCTTTCGCGTTTTTCGCGGTTCACACTACGTTTCTGGGTTCACCGCAATTTTCCTTCGTCCGGAATCTTCGGGTGGATGACGTCGTGGTCTTCGAGCGGCTCTAAGTGCGTGTGGACTTCGGCGAATGGCTCGACGCGCGCACCGAGAATCTGTTCGATCTCCGTGGCCATGCGATGCGCTTCGGTCAGCGGGGTGGCGCTGGGGAAAAGAAGATGCACGTCGATGATGTGTCCGTCGCCGTTGTGGCGGTGGCGGAGTTCGTGGAATGTGATTCCGAGCCGAGTCGTTTCTTCGGTGAGGATGGTCTCGATTTTCTCGGTCGTCTTTGGGTCGGCTTCATCGAGAAGGCCGGAGACACTTTCGCGCATGAGACCGTATCCGGCCCACAGGATGTTTAGCGCCATGATGATGCCGACAAGCGGGTCCACGGCGCGCCAGTTTGTAAGCATGGTGAGGCCGACTCCGATGAGCACGCCGAGACTCGTCCAGCAGTCGGTGAGGACGTGTTTTCCGTTCGCTACGAGGATGAGCGAATTGCGCTTCCGGCCCACGGAAATGAGGTATGTGCCGAGCGCGCCGTTGATGAGCGTGGCGGCGAGCGTGAGGAGTCCGCCCGCGCCAAGGTTTTGCACAGCGTGGCCGGAAATCCAGTCGCGGGTGGCCTCGAAGATGATGAAGCAAGCCGCCAGCGCGATGAGTCCGCCTTCAAATCCGGCGGAGAAAAAGCCGATCTTCGAGTGCCCGTAAGGGTGGTCCTTGTCCGGGGGCTTAAACGAGAGCCTCATGCTGAATGATGCGAATGCCACTGCGGCGACATGGACGACGGACTCGGCGGCGTCGCTGAGAATGGCGGAGGAGCCCGTGAGCCAGTAAGCGCTCACTTTCATCACGAGCATGAGCCCGCCGATGATGAGCGAGAGATTCATGCTCCAGAGCAGAATATCGCGGTGCTCCGGGCTTTTGGCCGCTGGGTAGTTCATGTTGCGAGAGCCACTCGGCTGGAGGCGGTGCGGCGGGATTATGCGCCGGCTACCGGCGCGGGCGTCGGGGTTATCGCTGCTTCGCGCGCGAGAAATTCTTTTGCGACAGAGCGGTATGCGGCAGCGCCGAGGCCGGAGCCTTCGTATTGGACGATCGGCTGCCCGTGACTTGGTGCTTCGGCGAGCCGGATGGTGCGTGGGATGACGGTCTTGAAGATGACGTCGCCGTAGTGCTTTTGAATCTCCGCAATGACTTGGTTTGCGTGGTTGGTGCGGAGATACATCGTCATGAGGATGCCGCAGAGCTGAAGGTCGGGATTCGCTCCGGCTTCGCGAAGTTGTTCGCAGACGCCGATGATTTTCGCCAGGCCTTCGAGGCTGTAGTATTCGCACTGGAGCGGGACGAGAATTTCGTCCGCAGCGCTCAGGGCATTGGTCATCAGCACGCCGAGTGAAGGCGGGCAGTCGAGGATGACGTAGTCCACCGGCGCGGCTTGCCGGATGGGCTCGAATGCGCGGCGCAGCCGTGTGAGATGATCGCCCGCGCGGATGAGTTCCACTTCGACGCCTGCGAGATCGAGATTCGCAGGGATGATCCAAAGATTATCATACGCCGTGGGCATGATGCTGTCGGCGAGGGCCGCTTCGCCCAGCATGGGCAGATAGGCGCTGGTGCCGGCTTCGACATCCACGCCGAGGCCGCTGCTCGCATTGGCCTGTGGGTCGAGATCCACGAGCAGCACTTTCTTTCCCAGTTCTGCCAGGCAGACGCTGAGATTCATTGAGGTCGTCGTCTTTCCGACTCCGCCCTTCTGGTTTGCCACTGCGATGATTTTCATTCGTTCCCTCCATCCATAGAAACACGCAGCCGTCGCGGGAAGTAGGAAATGGTGCCCGTCCCGAAAATAGCGGAGATAATTCTGGGTGAAACTGGGCGAGGGCGGCGTCCTCCGCTTGCTTTGGCGCGGCACATCGGTCATTGCGCGTGCCTTCATGTTCGCCTGTCAGGTTATCGTTTTCTTCATTTTGTCCGGTGCGCTAGTGACGCTCATGGCAAATTTCGCCGTGTGGCGCAGTCTCGCGCCTGCTCCGGTGCCCGAAGATGCGCCGATGGTTTCGGTGCTCGTCCCGGCGCGAAATGAGGCGCGGAATATCGAGGCATGCGTGGGGTCGTTGTTGCGCCAGGAATATCCGAACTACGAACTGATCGTTCTGGATGATCATTCCGACGATGGAACAGGTGAACTCGTGGAGCGACTCTTTGCCGCGCATCCGGGCGTAAAGACTCGGTTGATGCGAGGGACGACGCTGCCGGAGGGTTGGACGGGTAAGGGCTGGGCGTGCAACCAACTCGCAAGTGCGAGCGGTGGAGCTTTTTTGTTTTTCACCGATGCGGACACGACTCATGCGCCGGGGTTGCTCGCGGCTGCCGTGGCGCATGCCCGCAAGACGCGGGCGAGCTTGCTGTCGGCGTGGCCTAGATTCTTGACCGGGACGTTGGGCGAAATGCTCATCGTCCCTGTGATTGCGATCATCGGTTTGACGATGGCGCATCATTGGCTTGTGGAAGTGCTCCAACATTGGCCTGCGCTTGCGAAACGGCTGGGCGCGCGGGTGACTCGCGTAATGGGCGGTGCGAACGGTCAGTTCATGTTTTTCACCCGCGAGGCGTATGAGGAAATCGGTGGACACGCATCCGTACGAGCGCATGTGGTCGAGGATGTGGCGCTCGGTCGCGAAATCGCAGCGCGGATGGGCGAGGGGATGCGGCTCGTCAATTGCGACTCGGTGCGCTTCTCGACGGTGCGGATGTATCGCTCATTCGGGGAAAGTTGGGACGGATTTTCAAAGAATCTGCGCGCTGCGTTTGACCGTCAGCGCGTATTGTTCTGGCTGTTTTTCGTGTCGTTGTTTTTCGTCTGGCTGCTGCCGTCAGTCGCGTGGCTGGGCGACTTTGGGAGGATCGCAGTTTGGAACGCGCTGCTCGTATGGACGCTCCGCTGGCTTGTGACTCTGCGGCTGAGAATCTCGCCGCTGTCGGCGTTGCTTCACCCTTTCTCGATCGCTGTATTCATGGGCATCGCGCTCAATAGCTGGCGGCTTTCGCACGGCAAGGGTGTGACATGGAAAGGGCGCACTTACCGCCCGGATGTGGGTCCGTGAAAATGACGAATGACGAATGAGGAATGACGAAGTCGCAGGCGTGAATGCAGTGTGCCTCGCTTGCGTTTCATTCGTCATTCGTCATTCGTCATTCGTCATTCGTCATTCGTCATTTCCCCGAGCCCATCATCTGCCAACTGGCCCAGCCCTACTTCCCTTCCGGCGGAAGCGGATTCTCTTGCGGCACGTCAGGCGGGGCGGGGGATTCGTTCTTGGGTGCTGCTTCGCTTTCCTCCGGAGCTTCGGGCTTCGGCTCTTTGGATTCCGCGTCGATTTCTTCGGTCGATTTCCACCCGTGGGTGGCAGCGAGTTGTTGGGCAAGATTGAGGGGCCAATCCGGCGTCTTGAAGAAATCCGGAAGCGTGTCTTTCAGCTCTTTCGATGCCTCGACGAATTTCTCATTCTGATCCGAGAATTTTTCGCGCAGGCCGGGATAGAGACGCATCGCTTTTTGCGAGGAGAGCGCATAGCGCTGCTCAAAGGAGAGTTTGAATTTTGCGACATCGGAGCTGACGCTGACGGTATTCTGCCCCGCCTTAAATGTGGTCATCCCGTCCTGAATGCTCACGAACTCAAACGTATCGCCCTTTTTCACGAGGAAACGGAGTCCGCCGATCTTCACTTCCACGTCCTCGGTGATCTCGATCACTTTCTTCGCCGTGGCAGCGGGCGGCGGGACCATGAGTTCGCGAACCACGTTATCCTCGGGCGCCTTCACTGCTGCAGGGGCTTCGGCCGGCGGGGGTTCCTCCGGTGCCACTGGGGCGGGCGGCGCTGTTTTGCTGGTAGGCGGCGGTGGCGCGACTTCGAGTTTCACGACCTTGTTCTCATCCCCCAGCCGCTCGCGGGCGAGTCGGTCGAGGCTGCTAAACGCCCGCTCCACGAGCGGCATGGCGGCACCGAAAAGAAGCACGACGGAGAGCGCGAGGAAAATGCCGTGGCGCTGGCGGAAAATACGCAGGCTGTAGAAAACCCAAATCAGCCCGAATGTGCCGAGGCTGGCGATGACCGTGCGAGTCGCATTGTGCCCGGAGAAAATGAGCGCGAACCAATAAGCGCAAAACGCGACCGCGAGAAAAATGACGCCCCACGCGAGGTTGCGCGGGCCAACGGCGCGCTCGGGCGATTGCGGCACATCGACGTAACGCGTCTTTGTCTCAGGCGCGCGGCGGACGGCACTTTCGCTGGTTGTTGCTTGAAAGGGCGCGGTGCGTGAATCGTCTTCTGGATACTCGGATGGCATAGTTCGGACCATGCATCTTGCCATGCCGCGACGGATTGTCGCGTTCTATTTCTTGATCGCGATGAGCTGTTTCATCGTGGCGATAAAAAGGACGCCGTTGGCGGCGGTGGCGGTGCCGCTGATCGGGGCACCGAGCTGGAGCGTGCTGAGAACTTTTTTCTCGCGACTCGCGTCCATGATCCAGAAATCGCCCTTCCGGCTGCCGATGTAGAGCTTGCCGTCCGCAACCATCGGCGACGCCCAGAAATCGCCTTTCGGTCCGGACTCGGTCCAGACTCCTTTGCCGGTGGCGGCTTCGACGCAGTGGATGGTGCGGCCAATGTCGGCGATGAAGACGAGTCCGTCGATGACGGCGGCGGTGGAGACGACGTGTTTGTTGAGTTCATAGCTCCACAGTTCCCGGCCATCGGCTGCATCGATGCATTTGAGCCATGCTTTGTTTTTGCCCCAAAAAAGATCGCCGCCGCCTGCGACGTAAAGTTTGCCGTCGGCAAAAACGGGCATCCCGAAAATGTTGCTGGGGCCTTCATTCTTGTTC
>JAYTMG010000345.1:0-3362 GCA_043728745.1 Verrucomicrobiaceae bacterium | reverse complement strand
CGTCGTCGCGCAAAGCTTCGAGCGCATCCACCGCAGCAACCTCTGCGGCATGGGCGTCATCCCCTTCCAATTCCCCGAAGGCATGACCGCCCAAACGCTAAACCTCGACGGCACCGAAACATTCGACCTGCTCGGCCTCAGCGACGACATCAAGCCGATGAGCGACGCCACGCTAGTCATCCACCGCGCAAACGGCACCACGGATAGCGTGACACTCCGCAGCCGAATCGACACCGCCATCGAGGTAGAATACGTCCGCCACGGCGGCATCCTGCCGTATGTGCTGCGGCAGTTGCTGGGGGCGTAAATGATGTTGCGGTTTGAGTTTCAGGGCTTGGCCAGCGTTTTGGGACAAGCATACGAGCGTTCGGCTCACTGGTTTTTTATACCCGACACGATAGCGGTCAGGGCTCTCGGAAAAGCCCGTCGAACTTCGATGGAGCAGGTGCCGGTTGCCGACGGTTGTGGTGATTGGCAAACGGCAAGCGAGTAGTTCGAGCCGCACGCTTGCGACTTCGTCATTCATCATCATTCGTCATTTTACCAATGCACACACTCGAAGCCGCCCGCGCACTCATCGCCTCCGCCAGTCACGCATTGCCGCCGGAACGCGTGCCGCTTGCAGATGCGCTCGGGCGTTTGCTCCGTGAGTCCGTCGCGGCCACGGAAGACTTCCCGGCTTTTGACCGGAGCGCTTTCGACGGCTACGCGCTTCGCTCCGCAGACGTGATGGGCAAACTTCGAGTCGTGTCGGAATCCGCCGCCGGAAGCAGCAGCGACCGCGCACTGGGGCTGGGCGAATGCGCGCGCATTTTTACCGGAGCAGCGCTGCCTGCGGGAGCCGACGCGGTGGCGATGCAGGAAAATTGTCGGCGTGATGGCGACAGCGTGGAGATTCCCGCAATCGCGCAATGGGAAGGTGTGCGCCGCCGTGGCGAGGATGCCGCCGCGGGCACGGTTCTCCTTCATCGAGGGACGCAGCTTGGCGCGGTCGAGGCTTCATTGCTCGCACAAGTCGGCCACACGCACCCGCTCGTTGGTGCCGCGCCGCGCATCTTTCATGTGGTCACCGGCAGCGAACTCGTCCCACCCGACCAAACACCCGGCCACGGCGAAATCCGCGACAGCAATTCCACGCTCATCGCCGGACTCATCGCCGCTTCCGGCGGCCGTCTCATCGCTGCGCAGCGTGCCGGTGATGAACTGCCGAAACTGCTCGCCGTCCTCGGTTCCCAGCCGGATTTCGACTGGGACACTTTGCTCATTTCCGGCGGCGCGAGCGTGGGCGACTACGACTTCGGTGCGCGGGCTTTGCGCGAGCTTGGATTCAGCATCCACTTCACACAGCTCAACCTCCGCCCCGGCAAACCGCTCATCTTTGCCACACGCGGACGTCAGCTCGCATTCGTCATCCCCGGCAACCCGCTCTCGCACTTCGTTTGCTGGCACGTCGCCATCCGCGCCGCGTTCGAGATGCTTCTCACCGGCGAGACCGCGCTCCCGCTTTTCACCCTCACCACGACAGCGCCGCTTCCCGGCAATCCGCGCGAAACGTGGTGGCCCGCCCGCCTCGCCATCGACGACGGAAAAGCCACCGCGACTCCGCTGAAATGGCGCAGTTCCGGCGACATGACGGGCATCAGCGGCGTGGACCTTCTCCTCCGCATTCCATCCGGCTCGACGGGAATCCCGGCGGGCGGGCTTGTCGATGCGCTGCGAGTCTGAGAGCCTGCGCCCATGTCCGACGCCACATTCAGCCATCTCGATTCAACCGGCACGGCCCGCATGGTCGATGTCGGGCACAAGCCGTTCCAACGCCGCATTGCGCGGGCGGAAGCCGTGATCCGATGTGCTCCTGCAACCATCGCCGCACTTCAAAAACAGGCGTTACCAAAAGGCGACGTCCTCGCGGTTGCGCGCATCGCCGGCATCCAGGCGGCGAAACGCTGCGACGAGCTTATCCCGCTTTGCCACTCGCTCCCGCTCGATTCGCTGGACGTGGAATTCATCATCGAAGCCGACGCCGTCCGAATCCGCACCACCGCAAATACGACCGCGAAGACGGGCGTGGAAATGGAAGCGCTCACCGCCGCGAGCGTCGCAGCGCTGACGATTTACGACATGTGCAAGGCCGTGGACAAAGGGATGGTCATCGGCGACATCCGCGTGACGGAGAAGCGCAAGGAATGAAGTTTGCCCGCATCACACTCAGCGACCGCGCCGCGGCGGGCGTTTACGAAGACCGCAGCGGCCCGGCGATTCAGCAGTTTTTTGCGGAGCGGCTGGAGACGTCGGTGGAATGGCATCAAGTGCTCATTCCGGATGAAAGAACGGAGATCCAGCGCGTCCTCCGCACGCTCTGCAACCAAGGCTCGACCGCGCTCATCGTCACCACCGGCGGCACCGGGCCCTCGGCGCGCGATGTCACCCCGGAAGCCACGCGCGCCGTGCTGGAGCGGGAATTGCCCGGCTTCGGCGAGATCATGCGCGTGCAATCTTTTGCTAAAGTGCCCACGTCCATCCTCAGCCGCGCGACCGCCGGGACGCGGGGCCGCACGCTCATCGTGAATCTCCCCGGCAACCCTCGCGCCATCGGCGAATGCCTCCCGCTTTTACTGCCCGCGATCATCGAGTGTCTCGACCATCTCGGCTGGCCGCGCCTCGTGCCCCGCACGCCTGCGCCGGAGTGATGCGCACTCTACGGGAGCTGGCATGAATGGAATGTGACACGGGCTTTCCAGCCTGTGCGAGCGGCAACACAGGCTGGAAAGCCTGTGTCACTTTCTTGGTCGTTCATTGTGAGGCTTTCGTCATACCATCTGCCGGACATAAAGAGACTATGAGAAAAAGCGAGCGACGTGCGGCGGGTAGGGCGGGTATTCTACCCGCCGTGTGGCGTATCCTACGCCACACCCGGTGGAGTTATAAGGCGCAATGCTCGCGATGGTCTCGCCGAATGACTCCACCGGGCACTGCGTAGGATACGCAGCGCGGCGGGTAAAATACCCGCCCTACCCGCCGCATATTCCTTTGCTTCGCTTGCGTCGCTTTATTTCGGGTAAATGGTATTTTACTGAATCAGCAGGGTGTTCTACGGGAGCATGGGCTTGTCTCACAGACGAAGTGTTCTACCCTGCGGGGTGAATCAGATCACGCGAGTGGAATCGCGCCGACGTCCGCTTTACGCGAGGATGCCGCGGACGATTCTCCCGAAGACGTCGGTGAGGCGGTAGTCGCGGCCTTGGAAGCGGTAGGTGAGTTTGGTGTGCTCGACGCCGAGGAGGTGCATCATGGTGGCGTGCATGTCGTGGACGCTGACGATGTCGGTGACGGCTTTGTAGCCGAAGTCGTCGGTGCCGCCC
>JAYTMG010000344.1:0-1291 GCA_043728745.1 Verrucomicrobiaceae bacterium | reverse complement strand
GGGATCGAGCGGCGACTCAGTTTCACCACTCGACGGCGGCGTGCTGTCTGCAAAAAGAGCGGTGATCCCGAGGTCATCGAGCAAATCTGTGTTGCGGGGATTCCGGTTGATGACCCACAGATTTCCGCCACCCGCATCTTCGAGCCTGTGCGCGATTCCGGCGAGCGTCCCCATGAACGTGCTATCCATTGACGGACAGTTTCTCAAATCGACCACGAACGCCCGGCGACCTTCTGTGATCAACTTCACCGTGAACTCGCGTAGGCACGGACTGTTGGTGAATGTCCCCTTCCCTTCGACTCGGATAAACACGGCACTGTCGCTCTCAGTATTAGCAAATATGCTCGGTAGTATGGTCATTCTCGGTCTGTCTGCACACAATACATCACTTTCGCCCGCAATTCAAACTTAGTTCCACAAGAACGATTGCCGGAGTCCGACGATTTTGCCATCGACGATGAGGAGCAGCCGCCAGGCGGTGATCTTTCCATCGTCCTTGTATTCGTCGCCGATGACGGTGAACTGGCTCTCCACCGTCCCTTTTGCGGTCGGGTAGTGCAGCTCCTTTGCCTGCACATGGGAGCCGAGGTTTTCCTGGCGAAATTCCAGTCGGAGGGTCACATCGGCGGTCTGCTTTGTTTTCCACCACACGTTGAAATAATGGCCGAATCGCTCCGACCGGTCCAGGCCACTCACCGCACCGAAGTTCACACGGGAACGTTCAAATTGAAGCATCGCGCTGGTCGTCGGCTTCAGCGTCCGCGGGTCGCGAGGGTCGTTGAAAAAGGTGGATACTTTCGAAAACCCGTAGTCATCCGTGAGTGCCAACGGGAGCACATCTGCGCGAGGGATGGACGTGATGCGCGGCGGCTCCTTCCGAGCGGCGCACGAAGCGAGCAGTAAGACTGCGGCGATTGCGGTGACGAATCCTGTCATTCCCAAAGTCATACGGCGGAGCGCGCACAATGTGCAAGCGCGCACCCTTTTTATAAATCCGAGGGAGTCACCGGCTTCGGTGGTGGCGGCAGCGAAACCCCTGGAGAAATCGCCACGCCGGATGGAACGATCGGCGCGGGGAGCGGAGATCCGTCGTAATCAGTCGATGTCGCAGGAACGACGATGATGTTGTTGTTAAAGTTGCACTTCAGCCCGCCGGGATCGCCCCCGAGCAGGCGCATCTTCGTTCCCGGAGGAAGAGTCACTCGCCCAAATTGAAGCTGAATACTCACTGGCTTTGTGAGCGTGAGGATCGACTTCGACGCAGCAGGCGCGACCGGCGCAACGGGCGCAA
>JAYTMG010000343.1:0-1258 GCA_043728745.1 Verrucomicrobiaceae bacterium | reverse complement strand
TGCCCACGGAGAGCGTGTTGTTCTCCGGGTCCGTGTCATTTGCCAAAACGCCGCCCGCTGCGAGCACGGTGAGCGGCGTGCTCACCGGCGTCACGTAAGTATCACTCACGCCCGTCGGCGCATCGTTTGCGGGCGCGACGTTGATCGTCACCGTGGCGTTGAGCACCGAGTCGCGGATACCGTCGTTCACTTTATACGTGAAAGAAGTCGCGCCGTTGAAATTGGACGCCGGGGTGAAAACGAACGAGCCGTTCGCATTCAAAACCACCGAGCCGTGCGCCACGTTCGGAGCCGTCACGAGGATGGCCGTGAGCGGGCTGTTTTCCGGGTCCGTATCGTCCGCCAGCACGCCGGGCGCTACGATCGAAAGCGGCACATCTTCAGTTGCCGAATACGTGTCGTCATTCGCGACAGGACGCCCGTTGATGCTGATGCTTACGGTCGTATTCGCCGAGTTCAGCGTGCCATCCGTCGCCCGATAAACAAACGTCGCGACGCCCGAAAACGCGACCGCCGGTACGAACGAAAACGAGCCGTTCGCATTCAGCGTCAGCGAGCCCGCCGCGCCGGGGCTGATGCCCGAGACGAGCGCCGCAGTCGGCGTCGTCCCGTCCGGGTCCGAGTCATTGCCGAGCACGCCCGGAGCCGAGACATTCAGCGTCACGCCCACATCCGTCGCGTAAGAATCCGCAACTGCCACAGGAGCATCGTTCACATTTGCGACATTGATCGTCACCGTCGCCGTGCTGGAAACCGCATTCTGCGCATCGCGAGCGCGGTAGGTAAAAGTGGCCGCGCCCGCGTAGTTCAGCGCCGGAGTAAAGGAGAACGAACCGTTCGCATTCAGCGTCAGCGCACCCGCTGCGCCGGGAGTGATTCCCGTCACCAACTCCGCAGTAAACGTATCGCCTTCGCCATCCGAATCATTCGCCAAAACGCCCGTGCCCACCGGCACCGTGAGCAGCGTTTCTTCCGTCGCATTATAAGAATCCGCAACCACGATGGGCGGCTGATTTGGCCCCGCAATGACCGTGATGCTCGCCGTTGTATTCGCCGAAAACGCCGTCCCATCATGCGCCCGATACACAAACGAATCCGCTCCCACGTAGCCCGCCGTCGGTGTGTAAGAAAATGTGCCGTTTGTATTCAGCGTCAGCGAGCCGTGCGTGACATTCGTGACGAGCGAAGCGGTGAGCGGGTCGTTTTCCACATCCGTATCATTTGCCAAAACGCCCGCGTACACCGTCTTCGTGAGGCG
>JAYTMG010000342.1:0-19736 GCA_043728745.1 Verrucomicrobiaceae bacterium | reverse complement strand
AGCTTCCACGTCTCCGGCGCAGTGGGGCCGAGGCCGTCGAGAAAGCTGTCTTCGCCTTGCAAAAAACCAATGACCGGAATGCCCAGCTCGGCGCGGATGCGACGTGCGAGCCCGGCCTGCAACGCCGTGGAGAGCCACACGGCGTCCGGCTTTTTGCCGTCGAACGCGACTCGCAGCCAGGTGATGAGTTCCTCGATTTCCGAAGCCTGATTCCCCTCCTCGCCGCGCAACATCGACAGCGTCATCCCGGCGACTTCGGGGCCGCCGGTGCGCGCGGCTTTTCCGGCGAGCAGCTTGAGCAGAGGCCGGGCGCTGAGCAGCCGGTCGAGCCAGCGCGGCATCTTGCGGAGAAAGGGAATTTTCTCCCGGAGATACGTACTCACCCCGCCGAAAAAGATGGGCGTTTCAGGCGTCGCAGCGCTCTCGTCGAGCGTCAGCGGCAGATACATCGGCAGCATCACGGCGTGATGGCCGAGGCGGATCAGTTCTTTCGCCAGCGCGTTGTCGCGCATGCAGACGCCGCAATGATAACTGCCCGTGCCGGGCGTAAGCAGGACGATGTTCATTTTGCGCGCAGGTTGTAGCACACGAGCCGGCGCTTCCCGAATGCACCGCCGGGCTCGTTCTGCGAAATGTAGAGCCGCCCATCCACGAGCGCCGGGAGCGTCCATGTTTCCGGCGCGTGAAAGAGCTTCGTGCGGGAAAGAACCTTGCCGCCTTTCCGCGTGAGTTCCAGCCATGCGAGGTCGCCGAACTCCCCGAGGCACAACACGCCGTCGCCCGTCGCGAGCAGACTCGCCCTCCCGAATGAGCCGCCGAGATCATCGCGCCAAAGTTGTTTGCCCGTCGCCACATCGTGCGCCGTAAACTCGGCGAGTCGCTCGCTCATTCCGGCGGAGCCAAACAGCGCGCCGTCGCGCACGATTGGCGTCATCCAGTAAAGACCGAGCTTCTCGTCTTGCCACGCTGTCTTCACGGAGAAATCCGACGCGATTTCCGCGCACAAACCGCCCGCCGTGTAGGCTTCGGAAACGAACACGCGCACCGGGTCCACCGACACAACGACTGGCGACGAAGCATTCACCGACTCCGCCATATCCGCGCGATGCGGCGCGCTGGCCAGCACTTTGCCCGTCGCCGTTTCGATCACGAGCAGACCGCCCGTTGCAGGACGACTCAGCCCGCCCGCGAACATCAGCACGCATTCGCGCCCGTGGATTTTTGCAGGCACCGGCGACGCATAGCTCGCGCCCCATTCGTGCGTCGTAGTCCACAGCTTCTTGCCCGTCGCGACATCCAGCGCTGCGGTTTGAAGCGGCAGACCGTTTTCTTTTCCACCGAGCTGCACCACGAGCCGCTGCCCCACCACCAACGGCGTGGAGCCGAATCCGAAGAACGCGGGCTGCATCTCAAAATCCCTCACGCAGTCCCGCTGCCACAGGATCTTTCCCGACGACAGCTCCAGCGCCGTGAGTTTCCCCGTCACGCCGAAAGTAAACACGCGGCCATCCGCAATCACCGGGCTTGTGCGTGGTCCGTGCCCGCCGCCGTAGCGCGGCTGATAGGGAGCCGGATACTTCTGCACCCACTGCATCGCTCCGGTCGCCGCATCGCGACTCTCGACGACCTCGTCCTCATCCAGCCGATGAAAAACAATCGCACGCCCCGCGACAATCGCCGGCCCGCCCATTCCCTCGCCCTTCTCCATCTCCCACAAAATCGGCAGCCCTTTTTCCGGCAGGTCCTTGCGCAACCCGGTTTCCGGCGTGGAGCAATTATCCACCGGCCCAAGCAAGCGCGGCCAATCGGCGGCGTGAGTTGCGACAGTCAAAACGAGGAGCAAGCGAAGTAACATACGCGCTTGGATACTCCGCACGGTGCGCGGCGTAAATGCAGGAGTGCTTGCCCGCTTTAGACCTTTGCCGACTTGGTCTCGATCTCTGCAACGAGCGCAGGATTTAGCATCCGTGCCTTTGTTCCGTCGTCATAGATGACCCATCCGGAAAGAGTCACCGTGAGCACGTCGGGATTCTTCACACGCAGTCGCTCACCCGAGTGCAGGACAACGGTAAATGGCTTAAAGGGTGCGGCGTGCAGTCGATCCCTCATCATGTCGATGATGCTAAACTTCACATCGAATTTCATGTCCTCACCATGCTCGATTCCTCGTATTACTCAAGCTCTCTGCGCTTGCCTCCGCCGCAGCGGCAAGCCACACAAAACCATGCACCGTCTGATTGCACTTCTCCTCATCCTCGCAACGTCCGCCATCGCGGCGGATAAGCGCGAACTCTGGCTTTACAAAGCGACGAATCTCCTCGTGGACAAAAGCGTCGATGAACTCGCCGCGCTGCTGGAGCGCGCGCACAAAGCAGGCTACACGCACATGATGCTCACCGACTCGAAGTTCTCCCGCCTCGGCGAACTCGACGCGCGGTATTTCAAAAACGTCGCGCGAGTGAAAGAGCTCGCGGAGAAAAGTCAGATCGAAATCGTCCCCGCGGTTTTTCCAGTCGGCTACTCCAACTCGATCCTCTCGCAAGACGTGAATCTCGTCGAGGCACTGCCGGTGAAAAGCGTTCCGCTCGTCATGAAGGACGGCGCTGCGAGCGTCGCCGATGCAGCCGCGCCGGTGTTTCGCGACGGCTCATTCGACGACCGGAAAAAATGGGCGTTTGTCGATGACACCGTCGTTTTTGAAAACGGCACCGCCCGCGTCACCGACCCGAAAGGCGGGCGTGCGCGGCTCAGCGCGAAACTCAAAGTCACGCCGTGGCGGCAGTATCACGTCAGCGTCCGCATCAAGACCGACAACTTCCGCGGCTCGCCGCAAGTCAAAGCGCTGCCGGAGAAAGGCGCATCGCTTTGTCACGACTACCTCGGCACGAAATCCACGCAGGACTGGCAGACGCATCACATCATTTTCAACTCACAGGAGAACACACTCGTCGGCATCTACTTCGGCACGTGGGACGCGCAGGGCGGCTCGCTCTGGTGGGACGATGCAAAGATCGAAGAGGTCGCCTTTTTGAACATGCCGCGTCGCGACGGCTGCCCCCTCGCCATCACCACTGCCGACGGGAAACCGCTCGTCGAAGGCCGGGACTTCGAGCCGATCCGCGACCCGCTCATGGGCATGAAACCTTACGCGGGCGAATACGACGTTTTTCACACGCCGCCCGTGCTCCGCACCAAACTCCCCCACGGCACAAAGCTGCTCGCGAGCTACTACCACGCCGCGACCGTCCACGCCGGACAGGCGATGATTTGCCTCAGCGAGCCGAAGACCATGACGCTCCTCCGCAAGCAGGCAAATGACGTCCACAAACTTTGGGGCGCGAAAGGCTACATGATGTCGCACGACGAGATCCGTGTGCTCAACCACTGCGCCGCGTGCCGCGCGCGAAACCTCACACCCGGCCAGATTCTCGCGGACAATGTGAAGCAATGCGCCGCCATCCTGCGCGAAGTAAATCCGGGCGGTCGCATCTATGTTTGGAGCGACATGTTTGATCCCGCACACAACGCCGTCGCCGGCCCATACTACCTCGTCAACGGCCCGCTCACCGGCTCATGGGACGGCCTTGACAAAGACTTGATCATCGTTCCCTGGTACTTCGAAAAGCGAGCCGAGAGCCTCGGCTGGTTCGCCAACCGCGGACACAAACAACTCATCGCCGGCTATTACGACGCCAAGCCCGAGCGCATCAAAGACTGGCTCTCCGCTGCGAAGGAAATCCCCGGCGTCACCGGCGTGATGTACACGACTTGGGTAAACAAATACGGCGACCTGGAAGCATTCGCTAAGGCTGTGGCGGAGTAAGACACGCTTGCACCGCGTGCGGATTATTGCCAAGGGAAGCGCGCAATTTATGAAACACATCGCACTTCTCTCCATCGCCGCCATCTCCGCCTACGCAGAACCCATCAAAGTCCTGCTCGTGGACGGACAGAACAACCACGCGTGGGCTCAGACCTCGCCCATTTTGAAAGCCATTCTGGAGGAAGGAGGGCTGTGCAAAGTGGACGTCTCCACTTCGCCGGATAACAAGGCGGCTGCTGAAGCCTGGGCTGCATGGCGCCCGAAATTTTCCGACTATCAAGTCGTCGTCAGCAACTACAACGGCAAGCTCTGGCCCGATGAAGTGCGCGATGCTTTTGAGAATTACGTGAGCGGCGGCGGCGGCTTCGTGCCGGTCCACGCGGCGAACAATTCCTTTCCGGAATGGCTCGCTTACAATCAGATGATCGGTCTCGGCGGATGGGGCGGGCGCAACGAAAAGAGCGGGCCTTACATGCGCCTCCGCGACAACAAATGGACGATGGATACGACGCCGGGCAGCGGCGGCCACCACGGCGCGAAGCACGAATATGTAATGACGGCGCAGGCTCCCACGCATCCCATCATGGCGGGCCTTCCTGCGAAATGGCTCCACACCAGCGACGAGCTCTATGATCGGCTTCGCGGTCCCGCGAAAAACCTGACGGTGCTGGCGAGTGCGAACGCTACCAAGGAAAAGGGTGGCAGCGGCGAAGAAGAGCCTTTGCTGATGACCATCGACTTCGGAAAAGGACGCGTTTTTCACACCGCACTCGGCCACGATACGACTTCGGTAAAATGCGTCGGCTTTGCGACCACTTTGCGTCGCGGCACGGAATGGGCGGCAACCGGGAAAGTCACTTCCGCAGTGCCAGTGGAATTCCCAACCGAGACCGCGATTAAGTCGCGACCGTAAGCGCGGAGGTCCAGCGGGCGAGTTGAGCGGCGACGTTTGTCGGTGACGGAGCGCCGATCGCTTTGCGCGCGGCCATCGCGGTCTCCAACCGGAAGCAGTCGAACAAGTCCGCCTCATACGCGGGCGAAATCGCCTGATAATCTGCAAGCGTGAGCTGCGGGAGATCGCAGCCGCGCTGCGTGCAGAGCGCGACGGCTTTGCCCACGAACTCGTGCGCGTGGCGGAATGGCACGGCGCGGTTCACGAGATAGTCGGCGAGGTCGGTCGCGAGCAGCATCGGGTCGGCGACGGCGGACGCGCAGGCGGAGCGATTCGCTTTCACGCCGCGCATCATCCCGGTAAAAACTGCGAGCGATGCTTTCACCGTATCCACGCTGTCGAAGACGGGCTCTTTGTCCTCCTGCATGTCGCGATTGTAGGTCATCGGCAGGCCCTTCAGCGTAGTCAAAATGGACATGAGATTTCCATAAACGCGTCCCGTTTTTCCACGCGTCAGCTCGGCGACATCAGGGTTTTTTTTCTGCGGCATCAGCGAGCTGCCAGTCGTGTAAGCGTCGCTGATGTGGATGAACTTGAACTCGCTCGAAGCCCACAAAATCACATCCTCACTGAGCCGCGAAAGGTGCATGGCCACAAGCGCCAGCGCGCTGAGAAGCTCCACGGCGAAGTCGCGATCGCTCACAGCGTCCATCGAGTTTTGCGTCACTCCGTCAAAGCCCAGAAGCCCCGCGACATACTCGCGATCAATGAGAATCGTGGAGCCCGCAATCGCGCCGCTGCCGAGCGGGAGCACGTTCATCCGCTTGCGGGCATCGGTTACGCGACCATGGTCGCGATCAAGCATCTCGACGTAGGCGAGCAGATGGTGCGCGAAAGAAACCGGCTGCGCCCGCTGGAGATGCGTGTAGCCGGGGATGATGACGTCCTGCTCGCGCTCCGCCAACTCGACGAGTGCGCGCTGGAGATTCCGCAGACCGGCTGCGATCGCGTCGCATTCATCGCGGAGATAAAGCCGGATATCCGTCGCGACCTGGTCGTTGCGCGAACGCGCAGTGTGGAGCTTCGCCCCGGCGGCTCCGATGCGCCGGGTGAGCTCGGACTCGATGTTCATGTGGATGTCTTCCAGCTCGATCTTGAATTGGAATTTCCCCGCCTCGATTTCGGCACCGATCTCCCGCAGGCCGGCGACAATCTGCGCGCGTTCCTCCGCAGTGAGCAGGCCCGCTTTCACGAGTGCAGCGCTGTGCGCGATGGAGCCTTCGATGTCGTGACGCCACAGCCGCCAGTCAAAGCTGATGCTTTCGCTGAACGTTTGGAGTAATTCGGCGGTCTGTTCCTGAAATCTACCTTTCCACATAGTGGCACCACCGTTACGGCCCAGCGCCGAACAAATCACGGCAAAAGTGCGCGCTTACTTTTCAAGCACCGCAGCAAGGACCTTGCGGATGACGCGTTCTTCGGCGGTGCGCTCGGCAGCGGCAGCGGCATTCAGCGTGATACGATGTCGCAAAACCGGCAGTGCCACGGCGCGAAGATCGTCTTCCGCAGCCACCATTCGTCCGGCAAGCACAGCCCGCGCTTTTGCCGCGAGAAGAAGCGCGCGGGCTGCGTTCGGTCCCGCGCCGACTGCCACGCATCGCTTCACAGTCGAGGGCGATTCCGTGTGGTTGGGTCGCGTCGCGCAGGCGATGGCGACGGCTTGGGCGATGAGGGCTTCATCGAGCGCGAAATCGCGCACAAGTGCGCGAAGGCTGGCGAGCTGTCCATCGGTGATCAGACTCTCGAAAACCGCCTCGGCTACATGGTCGGCCGGGTTTGCAACGAGGCCGAACATGAACTGATCGCGCCCCTCTTTTGTCAGCGCGCTGCTTCCTCCCCACACGGGAGATTCCACCGCCGAGAGGACACAAAGTGCCTCAGCCAGCGGGTGTGCGCGCTGCGCTTGTCGCGATTGGTTCTCACTCAAGGAATTGAAAATTTCCGCCTGGGTCTTCGGCGATGCATGCTGGATATCCTCGATCATGACGACTTCCGACAACCATGCTCCCGACGTGGCCCCTGCTTCTAAAATATCGTCGAAACGTGTGCCCGGCGTGATCCGCAGTCGTCGGGATTGGAGATTCAGCAGACTACCCGTTGCTTTTAAAACGGCCGCTTTCGCCGAGTCCGAGAAGCCGGCGAGCAGACAGTGACCACCTGCCAGAATCGCTGTGAAAACGTCCCGCACCGTCGCCGCGTGCGTGCCGAGCAATCGAGCCGTTTCCCGCTCCATTCGCATCGTTTTTTCCGCCATCGACTTCACCAGTTTTTGCGTCGCGGGATCGTTCTGAAGTCCGAGGGGCTCGGATGGAATTGCGCGACTTGCGGCGGCGACGGTCTCCGCAGTGCAACGGTCGCAATACTCGAAAATGAATACGTTGTCGCCGACTAGGATTTCGTCGTTGTGGTTCAGAGTTCCGAGCTTCACCCGCGCGCCGTTGAGCTCCGTCCCGTTGCGGCTTTCGAGGTCACGAATCGTCCACTCGCCATCTTCGCAAACAATCTCCGCGTGGCGTCGTGAGGCCGGGCTGTCCGGGCTGAGGACGATATCGCTGGTTGTTTCGCGCCCGATGCTCAACGGGCGCGAGTCCAGCGAATACACCTGACCTTGTTGATGTCCGAGTAGGATGCGGAGTTGTGGCATGAATATACGTCTGAAAGATTTCCATCTTCCTGTAAGCATGTCCCACACTCACGCCGGATAAAAAGTCGCCGGCCTGCCCTCCACATGGGCCTACCGCCGCCGCCTGCCGGACCAGCTACCGGCCTGCGGCGGTGGCTGCTGCTGCTTCCGGTCTTGCGGACCGCGCGCTACGGAACTCGGCGGCATCCCGGGACGATCTGCGGGACGCGGTGCTTGCCGGTTGTCTGGGCGATTATCCTGACGATTGTCGCGTCGATTATCCTGACGCTGATCGCCGGGGCGACCCCTGCGCTGTTGCTGTTGCGGCTGGCGCGGGCGGTCGTCCTGCGTCCGCTCTTCGCGGGCCGGGGCGGAGGCTTGATAGTCGAAACCTTCCGCACGTTTGCGGACGATCCCGCGCCCGATGAAACGCTCCAGCGTCCGCAGCGTAGCCGTGTCCCCATGCGTGACAAAGCTCAGCGCATCACCAATCGCCTGCGCACGGCCAGTCCGCCCGATGCGGTGGACGTAGTCCTCGGCGTGCATCGGGAAGTCGTAGTTCACGACATGCGAAATGCCGTCCACATCGATCCCGCGCGCAGCGATGTCCGTGGCGACGAGCACGCGAACTTTACCCGATTTGAAATCATTCAACGCACGCAGACGCTGGCTCTGCGAGCGGTTGGAATGCAGCGTGGCAGTGGCGATCTTGCTCTGCTCCAGCTTCCGTGCGACGCGGTCGGCACCGTGCTTTGTCCGGGTGAAAACCAGGACCATGTTCATCGCAGGATCGTTGAGCAAATGAGCGAGCAGCGCGGGTTTTAGATGCGCGCCGACTTCATAGACGAACTGCGTCACGGTTTCGGCAGGGTTCGAGCGACGACCGATTTGCACGGTCTTCGGCGTGCGCTGGAACTCATGCGTCAACTGCTCGATGTCCCGCGAAAGCGTGGCGGAAAACATGAGCGTCTGCCGCTTTTGGGGCAGATATTTGAGAATCTTGCGGATCGACGGGATGAATCCCATGTCGAGCATCCGGTCGGCTTCATCGAGCACGAGAAATTCCAGCCCTTGAAAATTGCCGTGCCGTCCGCCCATGAGGTCCATGAGCCGGCCCGGCGTCGCGATGACGATATTCGCCCCTGCGCGAAGTGCCTGAATCTGCGGGCGCTCGCTCACACCGCCATAAACATTGGCGATGCTGATGGGCACATGCTTGGAATATGCGACCACGTTTTCGTGGATTTGGACAACGAGTTCCCGAGTCGGCGCGAGCACGAGCACACGGGAGCCCGGCTTGTTCACCCCGCCGAAGGACTCCGCGATTTTCGCGAGAATGGGCAGCGTGAAAGCCGCCGTCTTCCCGGTGCCCGTCTGGGCGATGCCGATCAAATCGTGTCCGGCAAGAATCTGCGGAATAGCTGCAGCCTGGATCGGAGTCGGCTCGGTGTAACCCGCCTCCTGAATGGCTTTGTAAATACTGTCCCCGAGACCCAATTCGCGAAATGGCATAAGCGCGACACTATGGGGCATAATCTGGTTGAGTCACGAAGCATCTTCCAGCCGGAGCGGAGCAACAGCCCTAAAACAAGCACCCGAGAGGTGTAAAATCTATCGCCACGGGCCGCTCGCACCGTCATTTTACCCCGCATGGTCCGCTCTATACTTGCAGCATTGCTCGGTCTCACGGCGCTCGCTTTTTCGCAAAGCAAGGATGTCGTCGTGGATGCGGCGACGGAGCAGGCCATCACGGGCGGGCTGCGCTGGCTGGCGGCGAAACAGAATGCGAACGGCTCGTGGAGCGCTTCGGAAGGGCGACGCAGCGAACACCCCGTGGCGATGACGGGCTACGTACTCATGTCCTACATGGCGGCTGGCAATTTGCCCGAGCAAGGGGAGTTTGCGCGCAATGTTCGCAGTGGGCTCGATTTTCTTCTCGATAGCATCGGCCCCGATGGGCAGTTCCGCGGCGTCGATGGCTCGAAATACATGTACAATCACGGCATCGCGACGATCGCCCTCGCCGAACTCTACGGCGAGACGCGGAACGCGGGGATGCGTGATAAATTGCAGCGTGCGATTCAGTTGATCGTCACCTCGCAGAGTGTGCAGGATCAGCATCGTGGAGGCTGGCGTTATCAACCTCGGCCGGGCGACTCGGATATTTCTGTCACCGTCTTGCAAGTCGTCGCTTTGCGCGCTGCGAAAAATGGCGGGCTCGCCGTGCCTCAACAGACGATCGACGACGCCGTGGCCTAC
Organism: Verrucomicrobiaceae bacterium; assembly: GCA_043728745.1. Lineage (GTDB taxonomy): Bacteria > Verrucomicrobiota > Verrucomicrobiia > Chthoniobacterales > Chthoniobacteraceae > SXWH01. The sequence continues at coordinate 10,079 of JAYTMG010000342.1, read as the reverse complement.
GTGAAACGCTGCTCTGTCGGCACGACCGGCGGCTTCTCGTATCAGGCCGGCGGCGGTGGGCCTGGCTACGCGAGGACTGCGGCGGCGATCTACTCGCTGCAAGTGTGCGGGCTCTACGACGACCCGCTCGTTCCCACCGGAAGCGCTTACCTTTTTTCGCAACGATATGACCGCCGCCATTGGACTTACGGCTCTAATTACGCCGGCCCGGCGCAGTATATGATCGGCGGCGAGACGTGGCAAAAATGGTATGAGCTCATGAAGCAATCGCTCATGCCTTTCGTGCAGCGCGTCGGCGATCAATGCTTCTGGCAGGATCGCGAAGTCGGCCCTGTCTATGCGACCGCGTGCTACACGAGCATTCTGTCGATGCCGTGGCACTACGTCCCGCTTTATCAGCGGTAGTTGAGACGACGCTTGCGTTTGTAATTCTACTTTGTTAGTCGCTCATTTTGGCCCGCGAAAGACGCGAAAAGACGCGAAAGGATTTCCCATTTCGCGCTTTTTTGCGTTTTTCGCGGGCCAATCTCGCGGTGCCTCAGCACAAGTAACCAAGTAGAATTAATCACGCCCGCGCGCGTAACTCGATCGGAACTCCGCTTGCTCCCCGCCGTGTCCTCCGTAGTCTCCCACGCTTTTCAAATATGCAGACTTTACCCGGCTTTCGTGAGTTTTATCCCGACACCTGCGCGCGCAGGAACTACATCCTGGAGACGTGGCGCGGCGTGGCGCGGCGCTATGGATTCGTAGAATACGATGGCGCTGTCGTGGAGCCGGTCGGGCTTTACGAAAAGAAGAGCGGCGGCGAACTCGTCGGGCAAATGTTCACCGTCGGTGCAATGGCCGAGCCCGGCGAAATCAAAGGCGCGCTGAGGCCGGAGATGACACCGACACTCGCCCGCATGGTGGCGGCGCGGGAGCGGGAATTCAAAAAACCGATGAAGTGGTTCAGCGTTCCGAATTGCTTTCGTCACGAGCGGCAGCAGCGCGGGCGGCTGCGGGAATTTTACCAGCTCAACGTCGATATCATCGGCGAACAATCGGGCGCGGCGGACGCCGAACTCATTGCCGTGCTCGTCGATACACTGCGGGTTTTCGGGCTCACACAGACGGACTTCGTAGTGCGGCTGAGCAGCCGGTCCGCGTGGCAATCGTTCTTCCGGGAAAATGCAAAACGCTCTGACGGTGCCGCGCTGACCGACGAGGACGAATACGCATTTTTCCAAATCGTGGACAAAGCCGAGCGCGCGTCCGCCGAAAAGACGAATGCGGCGCTGACTCCATTCGGCCTCGATGCCGAGCGAGTTCTCGCCTTCATGCGCAGCAAGGAGCCGAGCGTCGATCTCGCACCGGTCATCGCGGATCTCACCGCGCGCGGGCTTGGTGGATTCGTGGAAGTGGACTACGCGATCGTGCGCGGGCTCGCCTATTACACGGGCGTTGTTTTCGAAGTATTCGATCGCGCAAAAACCGAGCGGGCGATGGCCGGCGGCGGGCGTTACGATGGTCTGCTGGCGCTGATGAGCGATGGGAAAGTGAACCTTCCTGCGTTGGGATTTGGCATGGGAGATGTCGTTCTGGAGAAAGTCATCGAAAGCCTGCCCGCCGCGAAAGCCCGCATGGAAGCATGGTGCGCGGCTCAGCGGGCGTGCGAAGTTTTCGTCGTCGTCGCGAAGGAAGATCTGCGCCCGCAGGCACTCGCTCTTGTGCAGCAACTCCGGGATGCAGGACGTCGCGTGGACTTCGCACTCACGGAAGCGAAAGTCGGCAAGCAGTTCCAAACTGCAGAGACGCTCGGTGCGAAGTGGGCCGTGCTCGTCGGCGAGGAATGGCCGCAGGTGAAAGTAAAAACGCTATCAACCCGCGAAGAACAAATCGTCCAGCACGACGCCGTGGCGGGACTATTCTCGTAAGTCGGCAACCGTTTTCGCGGAAACCATGCGGGCGTTGAGAAGCTTCAGCGCTTCATCGTGCGCGGGGTGAGGCAGCGGGATCGAGAAAGCATCTTCTTTTTCGCCGAATGTGATCTCGTCCCATCGAAGGGATGAAATCTGCGTATCGAACTTCGCAACCGCGCGACCTCGAAAAAATGCACGAGTTGTCTCCGGCGGATGGAAGAGCGCCTGATGAATCGCATCTTCGCTCACAACGCGACGCATCTGGCCGGTGCGGACGAGTTCGTAGTAGAGCCCAGATTCGCGGCAGACGTTGTGATACTCGAGGTCGAGCGATTGCAGCCACGGGTCGCTCCATGCGAGCCCCTCGGCTTCGCGGAAGGTATCCAGCAGGAAACGCTTTGAGGACCAGTCACACCGGTCGCGCGTGCTCATCGGGTCGCGGGCGAGATCAGCGAGAACCTGCTCCCACTCCGCGAGCACCCACATCGTGTCATCGCTTGCGGCGCAATGTTGACGCGCCGCCGCGAGCCACTCGTGCTGGATGTCGAGCGCACTCATCGTGCCGCCACCACTGCGCGTGACGTTCCATTTCCACGTCTCGTCACGGCTGATGTGTTTTACCGCATGGATCGGATCTGCCACGGTGATTTGCGGCGCGCGATCCAGCTCGATGAGCTCCAGCGCTAGCGCGGTCGTGCCCACTTTCATCGCCGTGGCCCATTCGCTCATATTCGCGTCGCCGATGATGATGTGGAAGCGCCGGTAAAGCCCCGCGTCGGCATGGGGCTCGTCGCGCGTGTTCACCAGCGGGCGACGATTCATCGTGTCGATGCTGGTGATTACCTCGAAAAAATCGCTCCGTTGCGCGAGCTGAAAAGTGCCTCCGTAGCTACGTTCCTCCTCGCCTTCGATGCCCACTTTCCCCGCCCCGGCAAAGAGTTGGCGCGTGATGAGAAACGACACGCTGTCACGCACGATGCGCTCCCAGTCCACGCTACGGCGCATCAGGAAATTGTCGTGGCATCCGTAACTGTGGCCCTGAAAGTCGGTGTTGTTTTTGTAAATGCGACCGACCTGCGGGGCCGTGAGGTGCGAGTTGCGGCGGCGCAGACACTCCTCCAAGACACGCTCGCCGGCTTTGTCTTGCGCGACGAGCTCGGGCAGCGTCGTGCATTCCGGCGTGGAGTATTCCGGGTGAGCGTGGTCGTTGTAAAACCGTGCGCCATTGCTGAGCACGAGGTCGCTCTTGATTTCGGCGAATGTGAGATTGCGGTGCTTATCGAGCTCGAAGAACGCAGCCTCGTCGGTGTCCTGCCGCAATTCATCGGCGCGAAACCCACGAGCATCCTGATGCGGGTCTTCGTTCACGTAGTCCCACTTCATGTGGGCACCGTGCTCGGTGTAGCTGCGGACGATCGCGATGCTCTCGTGGACCACATCGAGATCCGGCATCTCTTCCACCGTGATTCCGTATTCTGTTTCCAAGCCGAAGACGCGTCGCATGGGCGGACAGTGGCTTACTTCTCCAAAAACTTCCAGCGCCGACACGCGATGAGTGCCAAAGCGCCGACACCAAGCCCGCCGAACGCGCAGAGCCAGAGCGCCTTCGTGAGCACGCGAGGCCAATAGGAAAACTCCACAGTATATTTTCCCGCCGCCGGAATCTTTACCCCACGGAAGGCGTGGTTCACGCGGAATGCCTCGGCTGGCTGTCCATTGAGCGTGACCCGGATATCGCCGTCGAACCACGTCTCGGTCAGTGCAACGACTCCGGGAGAAGGCGCATGGAGTTCAAAGCGCGTCGAGTTCGCCCGCAGCGCGTAGTTCGTCGCTGCGACGACGGTGCCGGTGCCGGAAAGCGGCGCGCCCTTCTGCACGGCTGCGAATGGCGTGGAGGAACCATTCACCAGCGCCGCGAACTCAGCGACTGAGCTGTAAGTCAGGAGACGATCCGTGAAGAATGCGCGGGGCCAAGCGGTCGGGCTTTCCCAAGCTTCAAGGTCTTCAGAAAACAGATGCCGATAGCCCTGCGGCGGCGTCTCTCCGCGAGGTCCGAGAAAGTAACGATTGTTGAACAAGTCGGTCCATTTTTGAGTAGCCCGCATCTGCTCCGGCAGCAACAGCGTACGCCATTCCCATTGCCGCTTGATCGTCGCAGCATCCACCAAATCGTGAAGGTATCCCGATGTCAGGGCATCTGCGCTGGAAAAATGCTCGATCCCCAGCGTTGCGGAGTATCCGGGAATGAACGCCCCGCCGATTCCATGCACACGCGTAGGCTCCGAGAGCAACGGTTTCAGTCGCTCGACTGCGCGCGAGGTCACGGAAAAATCAGGCCGCGGCTGCGGATTGATCACGTAGTAATCGAACGTGGTTTCTCCCCATTGCGCATGACGAAATAGCGCGACACCCGCAATCAGCACGAGTGCGCACCGAGGCAGGAAAGCGTCCGATTTCCCTGCACTCGCGACCGCCTTCGGGAGCAACGCCAAAGCCGCAATCAACAGCGTCGCGCACACAACGAAAAACGGGCTCGGCGTGCCAAAACCCGCAGCACTCGCGACATCCGGCGGCATCCCAGGATCGGGCAATTGCCACATCCAATAGACTACGGTAAGCGCGGCGAGGAGAGCTGTGTAAAGCGGCCATTCTCGGCGGACAGGCTTCGCGCTCCAGCCCAGCCCGGCGAAGACCATGGCGTGCAGAATCAGGATGCAAGAGAACGTGTTCCCGACATGGGAAATATTTGCGACAAACGGGATGCGCCGGATCACCTCGGGAGGCACAAATCCAAATGCCAACGCGAAAGGCACTGCGGATGAAAGAGCGAGAGCGCGGACGAGTGGCGCGCGCCATAGCTCACGCCAGCGCACCACGCCTATGAGGACGCCTCCGAGCACGAGGAAGTTTGCAGACGGGTCGGTGAACCATTCGGCGAATTTGATGCGCTGGTAGAAAAGATCGTCGAATAACCCAATCAAATGACCGGGCATGATTTGGAAGATCGGCGGCTTCTCGTATGTGGTGAACGACTTCCCAAGTGCGTCCAAAAAAGAGAGCCAGAACGGAGCATTCAGCAGCGCAAAAATCAGTCCGCCGACGCTGCCTGCCGCGAACTGCCAGCGCCAACCCGAGCCGCGCTGGAGCAAGACCAGCAGCGCACCGGTCATGTTGAGAAAGATGATCAACATCGCGGATTCCTTTGCAGTTCCGGAGTGAAAAACAGCCGTGTTTGAAAGCGCCAGCGCCAGCGCCCACCCGGCGAGACTGCGCGCTGTGTGAAGTCGCGCGATTTGCTGCCAGCACAGTAAAATCCAAGGCGCGTAGCATACGCTGATGTTCGCCGGATGGTTGAAGCGATAAGCAAAGAATCCTAGGAATGCCGCGCCGAATGCCGCGCCCGCGGATGGCAGAAACCGGCGGGTCGCGGCCCACACGCAAAGACCGATCCCGAGCGCAAACAGCCAGCGCGCTACGAGAAATTTCACGTCCCACGCCCACGCCGCGCCATTCGCTGCGATAGGCACCCAGTTCAACGGATCGCCCATCATGCTCAGCCCCTGCCCGATGAAAGTCGTGCCGCAAGAATTGTAACGATCCCAAAGCGGAAACTCGCCGCGCTGAATGACTGCTTCGTGTGCCAGCATGGAGTAGGGCCGATGACCCACTTGCATCACCATGATATCGGAGCCCTTGAAGTCCTCGGTCTTCGCCGTCTCGATGCCGGGAATCGGTGGCGATTGCCCGTAAATTCCCTGTCCGCCCGTACTCGGCGAAACAAAACTTTTTCCAAGAAAGACGACCGGAAAACAGGCCAGCATCACCGCCACTGCGGCGACGATGGCAAGAGCGATGACCGGCCTCTCGTATGCACGCCGCACCGCACCGGAGCGCAAGTCCAGCAACACTTTCCAAAGCGAACGCAGACGTCCGTCGAAGATCGTTGCACCAGCGGCAATGAGCAGTGCGAGCAGCACCGCAATCGTAAGCAACATCACAAAAGATGGCGCGTATCCGGATTCAAAATTGATCCCGCGTCCCAAATCGAGCTCCATGCCCGGAGGTCTCGTGGTGGAGGAAATCGCCCGTTTTTCCGGCGACACCGCTCGCATTCCCAGCGACTCGTCAGCCCGCCACGCATCCGCATCCGGCTCCCACAACACATCGCCCTCCCGCGACACGAAACGCGCGCGGCCCACAACGATTTCCGCCGGGCTATCGACAAACCAAAGGGCGAGACGTGTGCAAGGGCCGCCTGAAATACGATGACGGAGTATCTGTTCGCCCGCTACCACTTTACAGTCAGACGTGGAGCGATTGCGCACAGCTTCGCCGTGTGCCGTTTTCAAAATACTAAATCCTTTCTCCGATGAATGGATTGGGACCTCGACCCATATCCAATCCTCGCTCGCCGAGAACGGTCTCCACACGAAGAGCACCGTGAGAATTACAGCGATAAGAAGGCTCGCAGGCAGGGCGCGTTTCAAGTTGTTCGAGCTAGTCATCGCGCGGGAACATAGAAGCTCCCGTGCCCGCTCGCACAGATCAAAGAGCGAGACTGTTTACCTCGCAGTCGGCCCTTCGCCCCCGCCGTAACCAAGGACTTCGACGCTGAAGATCGAAGCCGGATCCTGCTGTTGCACGGTCTTGCGTTTCTTTTCTTCTTCTTCGCGACTTTTTTGACTGGAGTCTGCCGTGCTACGGTTATCCGGCGGAGGTGGCGGTGGCGGTCACGGCGATGTTGTCGGAGTTCAGTAGCGTCGTTGCTGCGACGTTCAAGTTGCCCGCAGAACGAATGCCCGCGTCGCCAGCGTCGATGGCCCCGCCTGGGGCGATGAGGTCAACGTCGCCGGGCATCAGGCCTGCGAGAGTAGCGAGAACGCCGATGCCGCCGCCGGTCGCGAGTCCGGCGAGATCGTTCTTCACGTCGGGAAGCTTCACCCTCGATCCGTGATTGGGAACCGCGAAAACCGCGAAATGGGAATGCGTTACGCAATTGAACCAACTCGCCGATTGGTTGAGCGTCCCATTCTTCCCAACTGTCTGTTCTCCCACTTTAAGCGATTTTCGCGGTCAATCCAAAGTCGTTTCTAGGTTTAAAAATCTGAGCCGACGCGGAAGTTCACGCATTCCCAAGCAGGATCTCACTACGGCGGTCCGATGCGCGTGATTTCGCCGAACGATGAGACTCTCCTGACCGTTTACCGGCTACTTCGCAGAAGGAGTAAAAGCGCGGACCTTCGCGCCATCCGCGCCGTTCCAGATGCGGAAAACGCTGTCCTGCCCGCCAGCGACGATGAACTTTCCATCGGCACTCGCGGCTGCGCTCTGCATGAAGTCGGCGACTTCGGGGAAGGCGCGGACTTCCTTGCCGTTGAGCGCCACGAGGCGGACTTTGTTGTCGCCGGAGCTGGTGAGCAGATTGCCGCTCGCAGCGACGAAGCGCACTGCGGTGACTTCTTTCTCGTAGCCTTCGATGTTCTTCTTTCGATCGCCGGTGACAAAGTCCCAGACCTTCACCATGCCCTCCGCGCCTGCCGTGGCCACGGTGCGGCCATCCGCGCTCCAGCTCACGCCGAGCACGTGATGGGTGTGACCTTCAAAACTGCGGACGACTTTTCCCGTCGCGATGTCGGAGACGCGCGCCATTTTATCGGCAGCGCCGCTCGCGATGAGTTTGCCGTCGGGTGAAAACTCGATGCTGCACACGGCATCGGAGTGAATCCTCGGGAAGTCGCGGACGAGCTGTCCATTCGCCACATCCCAGAGTTTCAGCTCGCCGTCGCGTGAAGGCTCGCCGCTGCCGGTCGCGAGTTGCTTTCCATCGCGTGAAAATGCCACCGCATTGACGCGGTCCGTGAGCGGTGAACCGGCCTCGCCGCTGCCGATGCTGCGTTCCAGCTTCCACTCCGGAGCGATGCTCCACGCGAGACTCGACTCGCCCGCAGTGGAGATCAGTTCGCCGCCCGGAGCAAATGCCAGCGCGGTGATCGCGGCTTTCTGGCCGGACATCACTTCAAATGGCGAGCCGTTCTCCGCGCTCCAACTGTGGATGAGCTGGTCATCGCCAGCCGTCACGAGTGTCGAGCCGTCGGGCGAAAATGCGATCGCCCTGATCGGCTGCGCGGCAACTTTTGCCGCCTCGCGGGAGGCTTGGAGTTCTTCCTCGGATTTCTTTCTGGCAGCCTCGGCGGCGTCCACTGCGGCTTTTGCTTCGGCGACGGTGGTGGCGTTTTTCTTCTCCTCGCCCTTCGCGAGTTCGATTTCCGTGTTGCTCGTGGCTATTGCGGCCTCGGCTTTTTTCAGTGCGGCGTCGGCGTCGGCGAAAAGTTTCTTCGCGGGCTCGATCTTCGTTGTGGAGTCTTTGCGCGCAGCTTCGGCTTTGTCGCGGTCGGCCCGGATTTTCGCGGCTTCCTGCAAGGCGGTCGCTGCATCCGTTGCGAGCTTTGTGGCATCCACGGCAGCGGCGCCTTTGATTGCCTCCGCAGCCTTGGCGGATGATTGCGCAGCTTTGTCTGCGGCAGCAGCCAGCTTTTCGTCTGCCTTTTTGAAATCCGCTTCCGCCATCGCGAGCGCCTGCTCGACGGCGGTCATTGCGGCCTTCGCGTCGGCGGCGACTTTTTGTTTTGCGACTAAATCCGCCTGCTTCGGAGCCAGGACTTCGGTGGATTTCTTGATGCGCTCTTGCGTGGCTGTGAGCGCCTTCTCGGACGCCTGCACTGCTTCTTTCCGGTATGCGACGGTGCCCGTGGCGACTTGCAGCGCGCGGTCGCGCTCGGCGACAAGTTCATTGGCGTAACGATTGCCACGCAGCTCGGCGACGAGCTTGCCATCAGCGCTCCACAGCTTTGCAAAGTTTCCGCCCGCTGTGGCGTAGCGCTGTCCGTCGGCACGCACGGCGAACGACGCGATCGCGTCGCCGTGATCCACTTGAGCGAGCTGCTTTCCCTCCGCATTCAGAAAAGCCAACGTCTTTCCATCCACCCGACCGAGCTTGCTTGGCTCGACGGCGATCGCCTGTGCAGGTTTGCTGGCATTCGTCGTGCGCCGCCACAGCTTCACTTCGCGATAACCGGCGGAGGCCATGAGCGTGCCGTCGGGGCTGAATGCGAGGGCGTTCACCTGGTCGCGATGCGCTGCTTCGTTCGCGACGAGGCGGCCCGACGGAACATGGTAGATGAAAACGCGATTCGCGCGCGAGCACGCTGCGAACTGGCCATCGGCTGTGACTGCGACGGCAAAAATTGCGCCGAGCGAATCAGCAAGCGGCTGCCACTGGACGACACGATCGGATTTCGGCGAAGCCTTCGCACCTTGATCAATCCAGAGCTTGAGCAGCCCCAATTGCTCGGGCGTGAGGTTTTTCGCCTTCGCCTTGTTGTCGCGTGGCGGCATCGCCATATCGTCGTCGAGATGCGCGGCGGCTTGCAGCACGAGACTCTCCATTCCCTTGCCCGCGACGATGGCTGTGCCGGAGTCGCCGCCCTTCAGCATGAGCTGCGGCGTCTCCAGATTCAGCCCGCCTTTTGAGGTTGTCTGGCAATGACACGAAAAACAATTGTCGCTCAAAAACGGCCGCACCTCGCGGTCGAAATCCACCGGCGTATCGCGCTTCAACTCGGCAATCGGCAACGGAGCTTTCGCCGCAAACAGCGTGGCGCTGGTGATGAGAAATGTGAGCGTGGTGCGTGCGAAAAACATGATCGTCTATTTCGGCGGTGCTGGTGTTTGTGCGGGTGCCGCCGGTGCTGCCGGAGCCACGACCGGAGGAGCGGGCGGTGGTGCCTGAACCGCGAGTCGCACCGGTGTGGAGTAGATCGTCGTGATGACGTCTTTTCCGCGGAACTTTCCCTTCGTCTGTGCCGAAAAATAGATCGTGTGTTCGCCCACGGGAATCTTCGCTACCGCGAGGTCCAGCGAGGCGGTGACCGTCGCAGCATCGGGAGCGGCGTCGAATTCCTTGAGCGGGTCAATGCCCGGTGCGCCGCCAGCTTTCAGCTTCAGCGCTTCTTTGAACTCACCGCGTCGCGCAATCTTCAGCGGGATGTCGAGCTTCGCGCCCGCCACAACCTCCCAGCGTTTGTCCTCCGCGACCGTCACGGAAATTGGCGCTGGCTCCGCTGAGCCCACGGCGAGCGGAATGTCGCGTGTGAGCCGCGGACGAATCACATCGTTGTTTGA
>JAYTMG010000341.1:0-12158 GCA_043728745.1 Verrucomicrobiaceae bacterium | reverse complement strand
CCCCCCCCCCCCCCCCCCCCCCATGGAACGCCCGAGCTTCGACATGCCAACCGAGCATCACCCTTCCTGCAACCGAGTAAATGAGCTCGCCTCAGCGACACGCTGAAATCCGTGGTTGCACTGCGGTGCATGACATTCACCCCGTGCAACAAAAGCGGCGACTCCACTCACCCAACTTCCGCCTTTGCAACCGCGCCCCCACCCGCCACTGTCGCGTGGAATGCCGAGAACCGCAAATTCCACCAACCACGCCCCTTCGCGAGCCGTGCCGCCATTTAAATCCACCTACGACCTGCCGTCCGACGCCCTGAGTCCCGTCATCCGGGAGGAAGGCTTTACGGGCAGCCTCCCGAGCCTCGAAAGAAATCCAGCTCTCAATCGAACCTCGTCCGTTTAGCGTGAAAAGTCCTGATTATGAAGCCCGCCGCCTCGCTTACGAGCCGACGAAGCGCAGTGCTGAATGCAGTATGAGGAAGCTGGCGGCGACGATGATGTGGACGAAGGTCGATCCGTGTCCGCAGCAAGCATCGCTCATGCGCTCACAATCGGGCTCCCTTTCCCTCTTCACCGAAGCCCGGCGCAATGAAAAGCGCCTCTCCGCCTTTGACGCCGCAGACGCAATTGAACAACAGCGCGGAGATTTCACCGGGAAGATTGCAAGGAAACTTCCACAATTGGTTTCTTCCCATAACCTGTTTACTGTCCTTCGGAAGATACCATGAGCACGATAAACCCGACCATGCAGCCACCTGCCCTTGAAGCCCATCCCGCATCCCCTGGCCGCTACGCCTACCCTGGTGCCAAGTGGTGGAAGGTGGATTTCCATACTCACACACCGGAGTCCGATGACTATGCGAACCGTGCAGGCCCGAAGAAGGATGAACTGAAACAGCAGACCCCGAAGGACTGGCTCATCAGGCACATGGCTTGGGGATTGGATGCTGTGGTCGTAACAGACCACAACTCGACGGGATTCATCCAAAAACTTAAGACTGCGTATGCAGAAATGGATAAAAACTCGCCAGAATTCCGTCCCTTGGTCATCTTCCCTGGATTCGAACTCTCCGTGAATGGGGGACTTCACCTGTTGGCCGTTTTTGATCCGGAAAAGAACCTGGTGGATGTTAGCGGCGTCATCACCGCGTGTGGCTATACCGGTGCACGCGGAAAAACGAGCGACGGTGTTTGCTCAAAGCCGTTTCGGGAGTGTATTGAACTCATCAAGAAACATGGTGGTCTGACTATTGCGGCTCACGTCGATGAGGCGTGCGGGTTGCTCTGGAACAAGCTCACCATTGGCGAAGAGGTTCGCGAATTGATGCGCAACGAGCAGTTGTCCCATGAGGAGGCAGTTGACCGCCTAATTTTAGAACAACGTCTTGCTGCGTCAGTCCGAACTGATGGCCAGAAAGTGAATCAAACTGTCGAGGACGTCCTAGAGGCTGGATTAAATGCCATTGAAGTGCGCTCTTGGAGTGCCCTTCCGGCGACTATTCAAGAGCACGCCGTATTGGCAAGACTCGCCCGCGTCACCGGTTCTGACAGTCACATGCCGAGGGACATTGGACGGAATGGATTTTCGATGGTTCACATGACCGAACCCAATCTGGAGGGGCTACGCATGGCCTTCGCGGACGGCTCCGCGATTCGCTCAAGGGGAGCGGACCCCGTTACTGAGAGCTGGTCCGTCCGTTCAATCTCCAGCAGTGACACCACCGATTGGAATCGCTGGCCAGACCATTCGGTGGAAAAGATCGCCATTTCTCAAATCAAGACTGTGAATCTAGGGACACTGCTTGAGTTGCCCCTGCACCCCCGGCTGAATGTCCTTGTTGGAGGACGTGGCTCGGGAAAAAGCACCTTCGTTCACGCTCTGCGCCTCGCCACGCAGCGCGGACGGGAGCTGCCCGAATACAATTCAGACGACACGCCAGATGAGAAATCTCCGGCAGGCGATTTCTGGCGATGGGCTCAGATACCTGCATCTCGCGAAAAAGATGGGGTCATTCTAAGGGACGCCAGCATCATCAAGGTTCTCTACCGCTCCCCAACTCAGATGGCCGAACTGCACTGGCATGCCTCTTTCCTTGGTCAAGGAGCTAGGTCATCGCCGCCCACGGTTCGCGTTGGCGAAGTGGGCTCTCAGCCGACTGAAGATGGCGGCGCGTATTCGCCATCGCGGTTTCCTTTGAAAATCTATAGCCAAAAGCAGGTGCTTGAAATGAGCCGTGGCCCTGCGGGTTTATTGAAGATCATCGACGAGGAGCAGAATGTCCCCGCGCTCGTGGAACAGTTAAACCAAGCCATCGCTACCTACTCCGCCACGAGGGCGAAAATGCGCGAACTCAATGCGACTTTGCTCAACGAAGGTCAGGATGCCGCCACCTTGAAGGACATCCTTGCCGAGCTGGAAAAAGTTCAGTCCGAGGCATTCAAGGACTATCAGCGACGCCAGACTCAAGCCCGCGCGTTGCTTCCCGATCTCAAGCCTGATTCACCTATTCTCGCCCTTGCTCAGGAACTCAACGAACAGGCAGACCGCCTTGGTCTTCCTGACGTGCCTGTGACGCTGATTCAAGCCGCAGACGCTGCCGCAGTCGAGGCGCACGCCCTCTATCAAGAAGCACAAAAGGAGTTGGACACCATTGCTGCCAAAATCCGCGCCCAGGCCGCCGCCATTCACACTGTTCTTGCCACATTGGATCAAAATCTCCGCGGCAGCGCTTGGTTTCAGGCCGGTAAGGACTCGAAGTCCGCCTATGATGCTTTGCTCGGAACCCAGCCAACGGCCTTTGAACCGGCGAGATTGACGAAACTGAATCAGGACCGAGCACAATTGGAGACACGATTGGCACGGCACAAAGGGACCAAGGAAGAAATCACTCGTCTCCATACTGCTGCCACCGACCAGTTGGCAGCCGTGCGCGCTGCCAGAAAAGCCATCAGCACTGCGCGTGAGTCATTTGTCGCCGAGCACAATGCCAAAGACTCCCGGAAAAAGCGCAACCTACTTAAACTCACACTAGCTCCGATGGGCGCGGAAGCCTCGCCTGTGGTGGATTCTTTGCGAGAAGCCATGGGGGTGGATGGCGATAAGTTCAGCGCTTCGATCGGAGGGGAGGAAGGAGCCAGAGTGAATTCGTTGCTCCAAGTTTTTCAAGGAGTTAGCGATCGCGAAGCGGGTGTCGCCGCTGTCCGTCAGCGCATTCTTGAATTGATCGATTCCGCAGATAATGAAACGGGCTTTGGAGACCTCCAAAACAACCTCAGACGCCAGCTCAGCACCAACCCATCACGAAGAGAAGCCATCGAAACATGGTTTCCCGAGGACTATCTGAAACTCGAATATCGCACTGCCGACTCAACGGCCTGGAAATCCATCTCACAGGGCTCCATCGGCCAGCAGACCGCAGCGGTTCTCTCGTTCTTGCTCTCTTTCGGAAAAGAGCCTCTGGTGCTCGATCAGCCGGAAGACGACCTTGATACCCGGATGATCATGTCCCTCATCGTGGAGCAGGTCCGCACCATGAAGGAGCACCGACAGATTATTATCGTCACTCACAACCCAAACATCGTCGTTCATGGAGACGCGGATATGGTTCATGCCATGATTGACGATGGAGGACGGGTAAAGCGGGATGAAACTGCTTCAGGCGGTCTCCAAGAAAAAGCCACCCGCCAATTCATCTGTGATGTCATGGAGGGCGGTGCCATTGCCTTCCGCAAACGTTTTGACCGTATGGGTAGAGAGGAATCATGATTTATGTTTGATACGAACGACGAACTCCTGCGCCAGATTCAGCTCGGAGAAGACAGTCTGCTTGAGTGTAAGCAGCTTTTCTTTCGGCATGATAAGGTCCAAGGTCCAACTGCGGAAAAGATGGCAGACGAAATTGCTGCCATGAGCAACGCCGCCGGGGGCGTCATTGTGCTCGGAGTCGATGACAAGACTCGCGACATTGTTGGTATCGAGGCTGCCAAGCTTGAACTCACTGAAACGTGGCTGCGGGAAATCATGGAAACCCGACTGGAGCCACCGCTCCAGGCATACACCCTGCGCCGCATTGAACTGCCCGACGGTACCGGAGCGTTGCAGCCCGTTATCCGACTGGACTTGCCTCGCAGCTTGTTTGTCCATCGCTCGCCCGGGGGTTACAAAATACGGGCAGGCAGTTCCGTGCGTGAGATGGCTCCAGAATACCTGGCCCGAATGTTCCAGCAGCGCAGTCAGTCTCGTCTCCTGCGCTTTGATGAACAAGTGGTGCCAAATGCGCCGATGGAGGCGCTGTCGGCTGACTTGTGGAAGAAGTTCGCCACGGCTCGCTCGTCAGGCACGGATCTGGACATGCTATCCAAGCTCAAATTGGCTGACCACGACACGGAAGGCGCGTGGCACCCCACCGTATCCGGCTTGCTGATGGCCTGTCACAGCCCACACGATTTCCTGCCCTCAGCGTTCATTCAAGCTGTCGCTTATCGTGGCACTGAAGTCGCACCGTCGGACGACTATGCCTATCAGTTGGATGCCAAAGACATTCATGGCCCCTTGGACGAACAAATCGCAGAGGCCTGCCGATTTGTGGCCCGGAATATGAAAGTCGCTGCCAGTAAAGGCATCGGACGGCATGACCTTCCACAATACGACCTCACCGCTGTATTCGAAGCCATCACGAACGCCGTCTCACATCGCGACTATGCCATCTATGGCCAAAAAGTGCGCCTCCGCATGTTTGAAGATCGGCTGGAACTTCATTCCCCAGGCGCGATTCCCAACACCATGACCCTTGAAAGTCTGGAGTTCCGCCAAGCTTCCCGAAACGAGAATCTCACCAGTCTCCTCGCCAAGTGCCCTGTCCCCGAGTTGGAAGGCCTCAACTCAGACCGCGCCACTATCATGGACAAACGTGGCGAAGGCGTCCCGCTCATCTTCCAGCTCTCCGAGCGACTCTCTGGCAAGCGCCCCCTTTATCGGTTGTTGGATGGCGACGAACTCCAACTCACCGTTTACGCCGCTGTTTTAGCAGACAGAGCGGAAACGAACTAACGCCCGCAAAACAAAACTCGAAGCCACTTGGATTGGCACTGCGCACCGGTCAAATCTGGAGCCGCGCATTTTGTGGGAGAAGGCCAACAAATCGTATCATTCGGTGCCCAAGACATCTTCGACAACACTCTCGCCTCCAAGGCTCGGGTGTAGGGCTTCGTCGGGAAAGTGAAGTGCATCTTTGAGACTGCGGGTAAGGGTCTGGAGTTGCTCTGGATCATGGCAGACGCAAGAGGTGGGAGAATGGCGATTGCGATCGACGACGGGCGCTTTTAATAAACCGGCTTGGGACCTGACTCAGCCGATGACGTAGCCAGGACCTCCAGCGACCATGTTCGCCCTATTGAGCCGCACCTCCGCTTTTATAGCTCGGCAGCAGGTAGCTTTGCACTGCCTCACATTTCTTTTACAATTCGCACACCAGAGCCTGACAGACACGGGCGGGCTCCTGCATACTGTGGACTCATGAAAAAGAGCGTCTGGATATTTTTGCTCATCGTCTTACTGCCCGCAGTCGTGCTGGGCTGGCTGGCGATGCGCAGTGCGGACGAACAGCGGTTCATCCTTGAGCGGCGGACCGCCGAGCTGTTCCAGACCGAAGCCGATGCGGTCGCGGCGTCGGTGCGGGAGGAGATTATTCTGGAGCGCCAGGGATTCTCGGAGGCCGTTCGCCGGTTGCTGGCGGACCGACCCGATGCGGAGAAATTGGCGCGCGATTTCTCGAATACACTGCCCGAGGTTTGGAAGCGCAAGGCCATCGGATTCGCGGTCGGGCCGGGCGGGAAAATCCTCGCACCGAGCCCTGCGACGGCAGCAGCCAATAAGGATGCGGCAAAGTTTCTGTGGGAAAATGGCACCTTTCTTTGCAGCACTCAGGCAGCCGTGGTGTATCCCGTGGCTGGAAAGACCGGCACGGCACAGCGGAGCAAAGCGGACAATCAGAACTTCGCACAGACCGCGCCGGATATGAAGCGGATTGTCCCGCAGGCTGCTATGAAGTCGAAGGTGCAGGAGATGGTCGCGTCCGCAAAAAACGAGGGCACCGATAGGGCGATGGATGCGACTCAGGCAGCGGAAGCGCCGCTTCAGAACAAAGCCTCTGCGCCTGCCGACAGTCCACTCGCCCAGCAGGAGGGAGTGCTCCGGCTCGTCCGTCCGCAGGAAGTCGAAGCTGATGCACAATGGTCCACCATCGTCCCGGCGACCGCCGAGTTTGCCGAGCTCACAAAAGACGGGGACGAAGGAATGATCGCGCGCTTTGTGCAGGACAAACTCGACCTCATTTTCTGGCTGCGCCCGCCCGAGGCACGAACGCTGATTTTCGGCTGCCTTATCGAAGCGGCCAGCCTCCGCGAAGAATGGCCGGCGCTCCTCGCCAACCACACTACGACGGGCGAACCCGCCCGCATTATCGCTTTGCTCGATGACAAAGCGCGCCCCGTCGCCACGACGCCGGAAGGCGCTACAACGATCGATTGGAAGAGCCCATTCGTCGCCAGCGAAATCGGAGAAATGATCCCGCATTGGGAAGCGGCGATCTACCTCGCCCGGCCTACTGCGCTTGCGGATAGCGCGCGCGGACTTCACAGGACGTTTGCATTTCTCGTCGCCGGAGCGATCGCACTTATCGCCCTCGGTGGCTGGCTTGTGGCCGCAGACGTTCGCCGCCAACTCGCGCTGGCGCAGCAAAAGACAGACTTCGTTTCCAACGTATCGCACGAGTTGAAAACGCCGCTCACCAGCATCCGCATGTTTGCCGAGTTGATGCACGACCGACCGCAGCCGCTGGAAAAACAAAACCAGTATCTCCGCATCATCACCGTCGAATCCGAACGGCTCACGCGGCTCATTAATAACGTCCTCGATTTCGCAAAACTCGAACGCAATCAGCGGCACTTCGAGAAAAAGCCGTTCGATCTTCACGAGTTAATCTCGCGCGTTTGGGAGAATCACGAGATGAACCTTCGCGACGCCGGATTCTCCACGAATTGGCAGGCCGCGCCTGCGCCGTACCCTGTCGTCGGCGACGAAGACGCGCTGGCGCAGCTCCTCGTGAATCTTCTCTCCAATGCCGAGAAATACAGCGCCGAGCGCAAAGAAATCGAACTTCACACCTGGCTCGAAGGCGGCTTTGTGAAAGCAAGCGTCCTCGACCGTGGCGGAGGAGTTCCCGCCGATGACGCTCGCAAGATCTTCGAGGCATTTTACCGCGCGCACGATTCACTGAGCAGCGGCATCCAGGGCAGCGGACTTGGCCTCACTTTGGCGCGTCAAATCGCAATCGCTCACGGCGGGGAAATCATTTACGAACCTCGCGAAGACGGCGGCAGTCGCTTCACCTTTAGCATTCCACTCCGCACCGAATGAAAAAACACATTCTCATCGTCGAAGACGACGCCCACATCCGCCTCGGCCTCACGGAGTCTCTCCGCGCGGAAGGCTACGACGTCACCGACTGCTGCGCGGGCAGCGAGGCCATGAACCTCGTGCGTCAACGCAAGCCGGACCTCATCATCCTCGACATCATGCTCCCCGGCAAAAGCGGCTACGATCTTTGCCGCGAAATCCGGGCATCCAAGAACCGCGTGCCCATTCTCATGCTCAGTGCCAAGGGGCAGGAGATCGACAAGGTCGTAGGACTCGAACTTGGCGCGGATGATTACGTGACGAAGCCATTTTCGCTCCGCGAACTCATCGCCCGCGTGCAAGCGCTGCTGCGGCGCGCGGAACACACAGCAGCTCCAGCCGATGCACTGCCGGAAGAGATTTCATTTGGCAATGTCCGCATCGACACCCGCGCGCTGCGGGGCACGCGGGGGAAATCAAAGTTCGAGCTTACCCCGCGGGAACTCAAAGTAATCGCAGTCCTGCACCGCGAGCGGGGCAACGCCGTTTCACGAGATCAAATCCTCAACGAAGTCTGGGGCATCGAATACTACGGCACCACGCGCACACTCGATCAACTCATCGTGAAGCTACGCCAAAAGCTCGAAGATGAACCCGCCGAACCGAGACACATCGTGACCGTACACAGCCTCGGGTATCGCCTCGAATAGCGCCCGATCCTCGATTAGCCAAAGATGTCCCGTTTGGCAGACTCGGTGACCGCCAAAATGGCAGCGTGCTTTAACTTTCGCTCGGCCGTGATCGCGTGAATCTGGCAGCGGCAATCGGGGGCTTCGCCGATCTCCGACAATGCGAATGTCTTTTTCGCGTGGGCCAGCGCCACCGAATAGACAGGAGCGAAGCCGTGCCCTTCGCCGGCAAACAAGGCCATGAGCGCAAGGTCGTCGAATTCCGCGACGATCTTCGGTTTCACTTTATTCTTATCGAACCACGCTTCGAGGTGCCGCCGGTAAGAATTGGAAACCGTGGGCAGTAGTGCGGGCTGCCCGTCGAGTGATGCAGGGAAGCCTTTGCGCAATTTGTTTGCGACTTTCGCGGTCGCGCAAAACGTGATACCGCACGAACCAAGCAGCGTGTTAAAAAGCGGGAACTCGTTTTCGCTGCTGGCCGCCTCATCCGCGAGAATCATGTCGAGACGATGTGAGGCGAGGTCGGGCAGCAACTCATGAAGTTGCCCTTCTTGACACACCAGCCGCACCGGAGGATCCATCGCCAACACTGGCTTCAGCAGTGCAAGCACAAGGAGCTTCGGGAGGGAATCCATCACCCCCACATTGAACACTGGCACTTTCGCGCCGGATGGATCTTTTAGGGCGCGCACCATTTCCCGCGCTGTGGAGAAAATGTCGTCGGCGTATTCCATCGCGAGGCGCCCCGCATCGGTGAGCACGAGTCCTCTTCCGACCTGTTGAAATAGCGCCACGCCGAGCGATTCCTCGATTTGATTGATCTGCGCACTCACAGACGGCTGCGAGACGTGCAGTTTTTCTGCGGCGGCGCGCAATGTTCCCTCGCGGGCTACGGCCCAGAAATATCGGAGATGGTGAAAGTTCAGGTTTTCCATGGCGCTGATGATACTTAGATTAAAACGAAGGAATCCATCCAAAAGCAGTCATATTCTAAATTTCAGCAAAGCCCTATAACCCGTCGCGTATGAAACACATGACTGAAGCACGTAAGGGAGACTGGAGCGCACTTGACGCTTATCTCCGGGACATCCACAGCCAGCCAACGCTGACCGAGGAATCGCTCGTTGAAACCGCCGCGCGCGCCTCTAAGGGCGACGTGGCCGCGCAAGAGCTGCTCGTCCGCAGCCACTTGCGACTGGTCGCCTCGATTGCCCACCAATACGGCGGCTACGGTCTCCCGCTCGCGGACATCATCTCCGAGGGCAACATCGGGCTCATTCGCGCAGCGGAACTTTACGACCCGAAGTTCGGGACGAAGTTCTCCACGTATGCGTCGGTGTGGGTCAAACAACGCATCCATCGCGCGATCACGAAAATGGCCCGCGTCGTCCACATCCCAGTCTGGCGCTCACAACGTCTGCGCAAGGTCGCACGCATGAACGAAGAACTCAGCTCCCAGCTCGGACGACCTGCTACGGAAGAGGAACTCTCCGATCGCCTCGGCCTCACGCCCGCTGAATTCGCCGAACTCCAGGGCGATCGGCTGCAAGTTTCGTCGCTCGATGCGCCGCTCACTCCGGGCGATGAAACTTCGGATTCCGCGATGTCGGGATTGATGGATGAATCCACGCCCGACGCTTTCACGGAAGTCAATGACCGCGAGTTGAAGGAAGAACTCATCAGCGCTCTGCACGATCTGGACGACCGCGAACTGGAAGTGATCAGCGCCAAATACGGGCTGCAAGCGGAAGGCTCCGTGTCGTTCCGCGAAATCGGGCGGCGCTTTGGGCTCAGCCACGAATGGGTCCGGCGCATGGCCGAGATGGCGCTGGTGAAAGTGCGGCGCTCATTCGACAGCGCGGGAAAAATACCGTCGCATGAGCATCAAAAGCGCCGCAACCGCGTCGCCGAGCGTATCGCCCGACTCGCACGGAAAACAGCGGCTCGCTGCCAGCTTGCGAGGGCGTAAGCACCGCCAGCACCGCACGTAAATCGCTCGCCGATTGCAGCTCCGGCTTGCGTCGGCGGGCGGTCTCGGGTGTTGTGCGGGACGAATGAATTCATCTCTATTTGATCTCACAGGAGAAATCGCCGTCGTCATTGGCGCGACGGGCGTGCTGGGCGGTTCGCTGGCCGAAGGGCTGGCAGCGGCGGGCGCGAAAGTCGCCGTGCTCGGGCGCAATCAAGAACGCGGCGAGGCCCGCGCTGCGGCGATTCGTGCATCGGGCGGCGAGGCGCGATTCTTCCCGGTGGATGCGATGTCGCGCGAAAGTCTGCACGCAGCGCACGAGGCCGTCGTCGCCGCGCTCGGAGCGCCGACGATTCTCATCAACGCAGCCGGCGGCAACGATCCGAAAGTGACCGTCACTGCGGAGCGCCCGTTCGAGAGCATCACCGCCGAGGATTGGCGTGCAAATTTCGATCTGAATCTCGTGGGCGGCGTGCTCCTGCCTTGCCAAGAATTTGGTCCGGCCATGTGCCAGCGCGGGCGCGGAAGCATCATCAACATCGCAAGCGCCAGCGCGCGAATCCCGCTCTCCCGAGTGGTTGCCTACAGCGCGAGCAAGGCCGCAGTGTTGAGTCTCACGATGTTTCTGGCACGCGAATGGGCGTTGAAAGGCGTCCGCGTGAACTCGATCACGCCCGGCTTTTTTCCGGCGGAGCAAAATCGGAAGCTGCTCTTCAACGAAGACGGCAGCCCGACGCCGCGCACCGAAGCAATCTTGGGCCATACGCCGATGAAGCGCTTTGGCGAGAGCCACGAACTCATCGGTGCCTGCGTTTTCCTTGCTGCGCAAAAGGCGAGCAGCTTCGTCACCGGCACCGACCTTGTCGTCGATGGCGGCTATCTTTCGCAGACCATTTAGTACACGCTCGAATCATGAAATTCATTCAAACAGGACTCGCAATCGCTCTCGTCTTTGCAGCATCGGGATGCCAATCTTTGGACGGCGGAGGTGGTCGGGCCAACAGCGCTTCCCGGAGGGCTCTCGTTGCTGGAATCGCAGCGGAGCCCAAAGGTGCTTACTACGTCGGACGCCGCTACTACAAAGTGGACTACAAATTCTGGGGCTGGGTGCGAAAGTCCGGAGAATCATGGTCGAATGCGAAGATGGTTCTGATCAACGAACAGTTCAAATTAGTCCCCGATCGGCAGGCGGGAAAACCCGGCTCCGACAACGACCACGAGTACAAACTCATCGGCAATTTCTCCGGCGACACCGTTTACGAGCCTGCCAGCAACGGCTTCTACCCGGAGTTTGTGCTGAAGGGGTATGAGCTCATCTCCGCGACTCCAGGTCCGATTTATCAGCAGGCTGGAGCGACCGATCCCACGCGCCGCGTGATCGCGAAGCCTTATTGATCGAAGCACTTCGCGTGATTTCATTCGCTTCTGCAACAGATGCCACAACAGTCCCCCAAAATATCGCGCCTGCGGTCTATGTGCTGCTGATCGGAGCGTTGACTCTCGGCTGTAGCGTGTACTATCGGGCGCTAGGACGGCTCGCGAATGATGGCGGGCGCTTGCGCAGAGACTTGTTGGGATTTCCGGATATTCCCGTTCTCGCAGTTATCCTCGCAGTTTTCAGCCTCTCCGTTGTATCCGCGTGGATCGTAAAAAGCCCCGAGGTCACAGAGTTGAAGGCGGAACAAATTCTCGCGGGCGCATTTCAGTTCGCCGTCTTCCCGATCGGCATTCTGTTCTTTCTGTACGCGCGCAATGTGAGCGTGGTGGAGGTATTCGGGCTGAAGAAAATAAGCCCTTTGAAAGCGCTCGGTTACGCGCTGGGATTTCTCGCCGCGTTGCTTCCGCTGTTTGTCCTCGCGTCTGAATTTGCCACTCGAAAACTCGGGAGTGATGCAAAACTCCAACCGCTCGTGCTGCTCTATCAAGACGCCGTCCGCCAACACAATTGGCAGGTCGTTTTACACACCATTCTCGCAGCGGGATTGATTGCGCCCATTTCGGAGGAGATCCTTTTCCGAGGCTATATTTACCAGACGCTGAAGCGTTATATTGGCGCGGTGCCGAGCGCGTTCATCGGCGCGTTGCTCTTCGCGGCGATTCACAATAACGC
>JAYTMG010000340.1:0-9731 GCA_043728745.1 Verrucomicrobiaceae bacterium | reverse complement strand
GGCCGATGCGAGGTCGCTTCTTTTTAATGAGCCGGGCATCGAAGTAGTGGGCGTGAGTGAGGCGGAGGCGGGCAAGTTTAAGGCGAAGCTGAAGATCGCAGCGGATGCGCGTCTGGGTGAATACGTTTTCCGCGCGGTGACGAACTCCGGCATTGCCGATACGCGGCTTTTTTATGTGACGCCGTATCCGGTGCAAAAGGAGGCGGATGAAGACAAGGCGGACCCGTATAAAGTGCAGGCGGTGCCGCTCGGGGTGACCGTCTATGGATCGACGCCGGGCGAGGATCAGGATCATTTCGAGGTGGAGCTGAAAAAGGGCCAGCGGCTGTCGGCGGAAGTCGTGGCGATCCGGCTTTCGACGCAGCAGCAGTATGATGCGTTTATGTCGATCTCGAAGGCGGACGGGACGACGATTGCGGAGATGGACGATGGCTCGTTCACGCGGCAGGACCCCGCGTTGAGCATCATCGCACCTGCGGACGGAAAGTATCGCGTGATGATTAAAGAGGCGACGAACAGCGGGAGCGGGCCGTGTAATTATTTGCTGCATATCGGCAGCCATCCGCGGCCAGTGGTGGCGTATCCGGGCGGCGGGCAGGCGGGCACGGAGGTGAAGGTGCAGATGCTGGGCGATGGGGCTGGGCCTTTCGAGCAGGCGGTGAAGCTCCCCGCTGCGCCAGATACTCGCATCGAAGTCATCGCGCAAAAAGACGGACTGCCCGCGCCGCAGGCGAACCTCATGCGTGTCTCTTCTTTCGGAAACGTGCTGGAGGCCGAGCCGAACAATGAAGTCGCAAAGGGGACGCCCGCGCCGGGGCCTCTGCCGCTGGCCTTTAATGGAATCATTCAGGAAAAGGGCGACGTGGATTTCTTCAAGTTCACGACCACGAAAGGCGCGGCGTTTGAGTTCCGCGTGTTTGCCCGTGCGCTGCGATCGCCGCTCGATTCTGTGATCTCGATCCACGATGCCAAAGGCGCTCAGCTCGCTGCAAACGATGACCAAGGTGCGCCGGATAGCGTGCAGGCTTGGACGGCCCCGGCGGACGGTGATTTCTTTCTCGCGGTGAAGGATCAGCTCGGGCGTGGAGGGCCGCTTTTTACCTACCGCGTGGAAGTGGCACCGGCAGCGAAAGGGCTTTTCAGCTATCTGCCGGAGATGGTCATCAATAGCTCGCAGGAGCGCCGCGCGGTGCCGGTGCCGAAGGGGAATCGCTATTCCACGTTGGTCCGCGTGAAGAAGGTGATTGCGGGTGGCGATATTGTCGTCGAGCCGCAGCAATTGCCGGCGGGAGTCACGATTTCCACCAGCAAGATGGACAAAAGCGTGGATACAATCCCGATGGTGTTCGAAGCAAAAGCAGATGCGCCGATCGCGCAAAAGACATTCACTCTTTTGCCTAAACTTGCCGAGCCGCCAGCCGGTGAGAGCATCGTTTCAAAAGTGGAGCATCGCGTGGAGGTGACGGAAAATGGCAACCAGAGATCCTACTACGGCGTGGATGAAACCACGCTCGCGATCGCGGTGACGGAAGAAGTCCCCGTGAACTTGGAATTGCACCAGCCGAAAGCTCCGCTCCTTCAATCGGGCTCGATGAATCTCAAAGTCGCCGTGAACCGCAAAGCAGGCGCGGACGGCAAACCGGCGTTCAATGGACCGGTGCAAATCCAAGTCCTGTGGGCACCGCCCGGCGTCGGCCAGCCCGGCGCGGTCACCATCCCGGAAGGCGCGACGGAAGGTGCCATCACGATTAGTGCATCGAACACCGCAGCGCTTGCGAAATGGAAGGTCTGCGTGAATGGCAGCGTCGATCTCGGCAAAGGCGCGACGTGGATTAGCACCGGGCTCGTCGAGCTCGAAATAGCGCCGCCATTTGTAAACGGCTCGCTCGTTCGGACCTATGTTGACCAAGGCAGCGAAGGCGCGATGACGATGAAGCTCGAACAGAAAACGCCCTTTGAAGGAAAGGCGAAAGTTGCGCTGCTCGGCCTCCCACAAGGCGTCACGGCCGAGGAGCGCGAAATCACGAAGGACGACAAGGAAGTTCGCTTCGTGCTCAAGGCTACGCCGGATTCGCAAGTCGGCCAGCACAAGACTGTGATCGCGTCATTCACGCTCATGAAAGACGGCGAGCCGATGACCAACACCATCGCCAGCGGCGGCATCCTCCGCGTGGATAAAGCGACCGGCGCGCCAAAAGTCGCCAACGCAAAATAGGCGGGCCGTTTTGCTCGACGACCGAATTGCGTTGCGCCCTGTCAGCAGCTAAGTCGTGCAGTCCAATGACCAATCGCCGCCATGCTATTCTACTGTTTCTCTGCGTCTTCGCGGTCGGGCTGACGGTGTTTTCCCGCCACAATTCGTTTCCGTTTTACTATCATCCGGACGAGCCGGGGAAGGTCTCGCAGTTGATCCGTCACAAGCGCAATTTTCATCATCCGATGATGATGCTCTCGACTGTGAATGTCGCGCGTTACGCCGTGCTGCGGGGCGCGAACCAGAAGAACTCGCAGAAGGTCGTGCAAGTCGGGCGTGTGGCCACGGCGGCAATGTCTGCGGTGGCGGTTGCTGCGCTCGCAGTGCTCGCATTCCAACTTTTCGGCGCTCTCGCGGGCTGGGCCGTTGGGCTGCTTGGGGTGACGAATCCGCTGCTCTTTGACCTCGCGCATTATTTCAAAGAGGACCCGTGGTTGATGGCGGGCATCGCGGTTTTCTGTCTCGCATTGAACGCCTTTTCGGAAGCTCCCACGATGAAGCGGCTCTACCTTCTTGCCGTCGCTTGCGCGATGGCGGCGGCGGGAAAGTATGTAGGCTTCTTCTTGCTCCCGGTCGCGATTTGGTTCGTCTGGAGCCGCACCGAACCCGCGCTTCGCAAGCCGCGGTTCCTACGATTTCTCGGCACATTTGCCGGAGTGTGGCTGTTGTTTAATCTCTCTTTTTTAACGTCTCCCGGCCTCCTTTTTGCGAGCCTCCATGAAGAGAGCGTAAAACTTGCCGGCATGACCGACGGCGTGACCCGAAAAGTGCCGCACGATTTTTACATCATCACACAGAACATGTATGGCGGATGGGCGGTTCCGATGATTGCGCTCTTATGGCTGGTTTCTGTCGTGCGCGCGCCGAGGCAAATCACTGCCATCGAGTGGCTTCTCGCAGCGCTCGCTGTATCGCAGTTTGCGCTCTACAGTTTCCTTCCAAAAACGGCCCTACGCTACTATCTCCCGATCTCGCTGGCGCTGACGTTTCTCGCGATTGCGGGGCTTTCCCGGCTGCTTGCAGCGGTCCGAAATCGGGCGGTCCTGCACGGCTGTGGCGTCGCTGTGGCGACTGCGCTCGTCGCGACGGCTGTGTTCTTTCAAGTGCAGTCTTTGCGTGTCCTCGATGCCGAACTGAAATCGGACGACCGCCGCGAGCTCATCGCGTGGATCCGCGCCAACCTCGCTGCGGATGCTGTGCTGGCGACGGATAAAGCGGTGCATCTCCCCGATTTACGTCGCCAGGAACACGCCGGTCTCACACCGCTCGCGCAGCGATTCGTCGGCGGCGAAAGAGAAGTCGCCGATGTCGGAACGATCCCGGAACTCCGCGCACAAGGAGTCACGCATGTCGCGATTTGCGAGCGCACTTACATGCGTTACCTTGATGCAAACAGGACCGACAAAGATGGCTCGAATCAAACGCCGGAGCGGCTTTTCTACGAAACGCTTTTGAAGAAAGGGCGCATTGTCTGGTCCTCGGAGCGCGGGCTCGTCTCGTATCTCCGCCCTGGAATCAAGCTCGTGGACATCTCGATGATGTAGCAGCGTGGCGCGTTAGTTTTCTAGTAATTATAGAAATCATATTCGCTTGGCACGGCGGCGGCTTTAACAGGATTCCATGATAACCCTATCAAGACTGCATGACATCGACGGAGACCACGACACCGCACAAGTGAGCGCGGTGGCCGCAAACCCGAAGTGCTTCGCAATCGCCATTTTTACGCAGCATTATCGCGAGGTCCGTGACTTCTACGTCGATATTTTGAATGCGGTAGTAATCCACGAAAAGCATGATCGAATCTGCGAGCTCGAGCTCGGCGGCGTGCCGCTCTGCCTGCGGGCCTGCGAGCACGGCGAACAAGTATCCTACTTTCATCTGCACCTTGCGCTGAAGCGTCAGGACTCCGTGCTCGGCGAGCTTCGCCGCCGCGGAATCATCGTGACCACCGTGGGCCAGTACAACAATTTCCGCGACCCGGAAGGGCGCGTTATCAAACTCACCGAGGAACGGGTGACCGTGAGTTGATAGACGAATTTAACGGAGCGGGTGGGCCTTGGTTTGGCTGCTGAAACCTGCCTGCTCCGTGACGTATTTTGGGCGTGCATTCGCACCCCTCCCGCAGGGCGGGGCACCGGTTGGTTGGGCTTAATTAACGGTGTTCCCCCTGCGGATTCTTTTTTTTGCGGGGACGCATCCCGCGCAGCGTGAAGTGGAAAAGGAATCGTCTTCACGCAGGCGGAGAAATTGTAAAGTTGCGGTAAGCTCCCGCCCGCGTAGGGTTGGTTCCGTCATGATTAAACCCGTCGCTTTTTTCGCGCTTACTGTTTCGCTTGTCGCACAGCAGATTCTTCCGGAGCCAAATCCGGTAGGAAATAAGCGCAAGTTCAAAGCGGATGAAAAACCGACCGAGGTGCTGAAGGTCGCACCGCCACTCCCGCCGCCGCCGCCCAAATTTCTCGGGCCAGCGATGATTCCGCCTCGCGATGCAGCCGATGCCCTCGGTGAGGCTGAACTCAAAAGTGTGATCGAGACGTTGCGCGGCAGCTACGTCCGGCCAGATGACCTCGAGGAAATCGCCCTCGCTCGCGCCCGGCTTCAGGGTCTCCTGGAGCGCGCTGGAAATGGCGTCCGCATATTTGAGGGGCCGGGTTCCACCAGCAATGAGAGCCAACTGTACCGCGCGGAGCTTCTTGCCGATGGAGTCGCCTACATCCGTCTCGGCACGTTGACGCCCGCATCTGTCGCTGCGCTCGACGCTACGATCACCGGTTATGAGAAACCGCCCGCAGCCATCATCTTGGATTTGCGCGCCACGCCGCCTCATGCCGAGTTCGAGCAGGCAGCGGAAGTGTGCCGGCGCTTTTGCCCCAAAGGGCGCATCCTTTTTTCCGTCAAGCGCACTCGCGCGAACGACGAGGAAATTCTCACATCCCGCGTCGCCCCGATTTGGCGCGGCACGCTCGCAATTCTAGTGGACCCCGATACCGCAGGCTCCGGCGAAGTCATCGCCGCCGTCCTCCGCACGCATGTCGGCGCGTATGTCATCGGCCAGCAGACCAAAGGCGAGGCTGCGCAGTTCGAGGAAGTCCCGCTGGCGAAAGGCCGCGTGCTCAAAGTCGCCGTCGGTGAAGTCACGCTTCCGGATGCCACTCCGGTTTTTCCAGGCGGTCTGCGCCCGGATCTGGTTCTCGATGTTCCTCAGGAAAAGACCGATGAAATCTTGTATGCAGCAACATTCGAAAAGGATTTCCAGTCGCTGGTGAGCGAGAAAGAACGCCCGAGAATGAACGAAGCCGCGCTCGTCGCCGGAACCAATCCCGAGATGGACGCCGCGCAGGAAACTCAACGTCTAAAAGCGGCAGGCGAGACCCCGAAGCCGCCAATCCGCGACATCGTGCTTCAACGCGCAGTGGACTTCATCACAGCCGTGAGAATCACCGAATCCGGCCCCCCGAAAAAATAGCCGGGTGCTACGACACCACGTCGCTCAGCACATTCCCGAAAACATCCGTCAGCCGATAATCGCGGCCTGCGTGGCGATAGGTGAGGCGTTTGTGATCGAGCCCGAGTAGATGCAAAATCGTCGCGTGCAAATCGTGAACATGGACCGGGTTTTTCGTGATCGTATTTCCGAATTCATCCGTCTCCCCGTAGGCCATTCCACCCTTCACGCCGCCGCCCGCCATCCAGCACGAGAACGCCTGTGCGTGGTGCTCGCGGCCCTTCGCGTCCTTGCCGGTGTTGAACGGCGTGCGGCCAAATTCCGTCGCCCACACAATGAGCGTTTCGTCGAGCATCCCGCGTTGTTTCAAATCGCGGATCAGCGCTGCGATGGGCTGGTCCACGTTCTTTGCCAGCGGACCGTGCTGCGCCATGTCACCGTGCGAATCCCAGTTGTTACTCGCGCCCGTGTCGATGAGTTCGATGAAGCGCACACCACGTTCTGCGAGTCGGCGCGCAATGAGGCACTGCCAGCCAAAGCCGCTCGTTCCGCCACGCGGCAGGCCGTAGAGCTTGTGGATGTCGTCGCTCTCTTTCGATAAATCGAACGCCTCGGGCGCTGCCGTTTGCATCCGAAATGCCGTCTCGAAAGCCTTGATGCGCGCGGCCAGTTGCGGGTCGTTATCGTGCGCTTTGAGATGACGCTGATTCAGCGCGGAAGCCAGCCCCAGCTCCATCTCCTGCTCCGCCGCCTCGGCCAGCCGCCGCTTCACATTGGGCAGCGGCTCCGGCCCCGGCACGACGTGCGTTCCTTGATGACACCCCGGCAGAAAATCCGCCGACCACACCTGCCCGCCCGAATAAGGCAGCACCGGCGCGATCACCATAAAGCCCGGCAGGTTCGCGTTCTCCGTGCCCAGGCCGTACGTCACCCAAGAGCCCATGCTGGGTCGCGTAAAACCGACCGACCCCGTATGAATCCCGAGCGTCGCCTGCTGATGATCCGCGTTGTCTGAAAACATCGAACGCACGAGGCACAAGTCATCCGCGCACTCTGCCACCTTTGGAAAAAGATCGCTGATCCAAAGCCCCGATTGCCCGCGTTGCTTGAATTCCCAGCCCGGCCGTTTGTAAAACTTCACCGCGCTCCGGTTCTCCGGCGCGAATGCGTCGAGCATCTTCTTCGGCACTTCGTAGGGCGCATTATGGTCCGAGATGAGCCGCGGTTTGTAATCAAACGAATCCACATGCGACACGCCGCCGCTCATGTGCAAAAAGATGACCCGCTTTGCTCGCGGCGGAAAATGCGAGGGGCGCGGCGCAACCGGGTCCACTGCCTCGGACGACGCCATCAGCTCGGACAACATGCCGGGCAGCACGAGCGAAGTTCCGGCGAGCGAGCGGATGAAAGAGCGGCGATTCATGACGGAGGATATAACGCCCTCAGCGCCCTTTTGTTTGGGTTCGCAATCAGCCCTCCCGTGGCTTGTTGTCCCACGCATCATCGGCGGTTTCTTTTTGCATTCGCGAGTCGCGGAGCAGCACGGATTCGAGGTTTGCGCCGTGCTGGCGGGCGCGCGTGGCATAGCCGCTTTCATCGCCCACGTAGTTCGCGAGTTCGTGCACGGAGGCTTCGTCCAATTCCTTGAAAAGCCGCGCAGCCCTCAGCGCCTGCACCCCTCGCATCCCGAGCCCGCGCAACGCGGCCACGCCCAGATCCAGCGCGCTGCCGACCGTCTCGCGGAAGACATCATCCACACCGGCGCGGATGAGTTCATAGGCGTGCTGGCGGCTTACTGCGCGGGCGAGGATGCGCAGATGCGGGAACTCGCGCTGCACCAGTCGCACGATTTTGAGAGTCTCTTGTTCATCGGCCAGCGTGCAGATGAACAGCTTTGCGCGCGCGGCTCCGGCAGCGTGAAGAAGGTCGGCTCGGGTCGCGTCGCCGTAGTAGGCCTTCAGGCCAAAGCGGGCGAGCATCTCGATTTGCTCCGGGTCGTTCTCCAGCACCGTGCAGCCGATCCGGTTTGCGATGAGGAGCCGCCCCACGACGTGGCCGAAGCGCCCGAAGCCCGCGAGGATCACCGGATTATCGTTCGCGGGGATCTTGTCTGGCTCGCGCTCCGGCCCCACGGGCAGATGGCGGCGGAACATCTTATCGAGGACGCGATCGTTCAGGACAAAAAGGAGCGGCGTCAGCGCCATGCTCAGCGCGACTGCGGCGGTCAGCGGCTTCACCAGCTCCGCGCCCAGCACGCCTGTGCTTTGGGCGAATGCGAGCAGCACAAAGCAGAACTCGCCGGCCTGCGCGAGCGCCAGCGCAAAGAGCGTGGACTGCGCCCAGTCGAGCTTGAAGATCCGTGCAAGCGGCAGGTGAATGACAAATTTGAGCAGGACAATCCCCGCCACGAGCGCGGCGATGAAACCGGGGCGCGCGGCGATGAGCGTGAAGTCAATGCCTGCTCCCACGGTGATGAAAAACAGTCCGAGCAGCAGCCCTTTGAACGGCTCCAGATCCGCCTCCAGTTGATGCCGGTATTCGCTGTCCGCAAGCATCACGCCCGCGACAAATGCACCGAGCGCGGCGCTCAGCCCGACTGCGCCCATCAGCAGCGTCACGCCGATCACCAGGAGCAGCGTCATCTCCGTGAATACCTCTCGCAGCCTTGTCGCAGCGACATACCGGAAGACCGGGCGCAAAAGAAAACGCCCCGCGAGGACCAGCCCGATCACTGCGCCGATCGTCGCCAGCGCCCGCAGCCACGGCGGAAGGTGCGCGATGATTCCGTGCTCGCCCGCCGCCACTTCCCCCGTGCCCAGCAGCGGAAGAATCGCGAGGATCGGGATGACTGCGATGTCCTGAAACAGCAGGACGGAAAAGCACGACTGCCCGGCGTTACGCTTGAGCTGGTCACGCTCGGCGAGCGACTGCAACACGATCGCCGTGCTCGACATCGCGACGATGAGCCCGATGGCGAGCGCTGGTTTCCACCCGAGCCCCGCCGCCAGCGCGATGCCCGCCGTCGCCGTCGTCACGCCCAGGACTTGCAGCCCGCCGAGCCCCACAATCGGCACGCGAAGCCGCCACAACAATGATGGGCGCAACTCCAGCCCGATGAGAAACAGCATCATCACCACGCCAAACTCCGCAATGTGCGCGACCTCTTCGCCCGCCCCGACGACCCCGAGGAGCGCCGGGCCGATGATGATGCCCGCGATGAGATACCCGAGCACCGAACCCAGCCCGAGCCGCTTTGCGAACGGCACCGCGATGACCGCCGCGAGCAGATAGACGAAAATCTGGAACAGACTCATAGCGCACCTCCTTCTGCGCCGACCAGCGATGCAATCACCGCCCGGTAGCGCGCCGCCTCCGCCGCGACCTCCGCATCGGTGAGCCTGAAGACCCCACTGATGACGAACGGCTCAAGGTATTCCATGCCGCAGAGTCGCGCCGTTTGCTCGAATGGAGCAAGCAACTCGCGGATGGTGAAGTGATTCAACCCACCGCGCCGATACGCTTCCTGGGCGCCGCCCGTGCTGATCGCCGAGAGCATCCGCTTCCCGCGCAGCGCATCGCCGCCCTCGCCATAAGCGAACCCGGACTCAAGCACGAGGTCCTGCCATTCCTTCAAAATCGCCGGGCTCGAATACCAGAACATCGGATGTTGGAAGACGATCACATCGTGCTCGCGGAGCTTCTGCTGCTCGGCATCCACGGCGATGTGCAGGTCGGGATAAACCTCATAGAGGTCGTGAAAAGTCACACCATCCATCCCGCTCACTGCATCGGCCATCGCACGATTGATGCGGGATTTATGCAGCGCCGGATGCGCAAAAAGAATAAGCACACGAGCCATGTTGCGTATCACGTTGCACAGCATCGCCGCATTTGTCCATCGCGGCGCAGGCAGGGCTCACGCATCTAAATATTTCTGGTGGGAGGAAAGAGCGCGAATGGAGCGGGGCTTTCCTAAGCCCCGTTGCCACGTCAGTGGCAAGCGCCGTCCCGCTATCGCGGCACGCACGGGGC
>JAYTMG010000339.1:0-13850 GCA_043728745.1 Verrucomicrobiaceae bacterium | reverse complement strand
CTTAAAGCGCGCTCGTCAACTCCATCGCGAGCTTCCTCGCGGCAATGCTGATGGCCTCGCGGTAGAGTTCGGGATTCGTCACAAATACATTGAGTTCGTGAATCTCGCCCGAAGTCGCACTGCCGCTCCGTCGCAGCAGATTCTTCCCGCCCACACTCGCAACGTGTGCATCCGCTTCGACAATCGGCGCATACAGCCCTCCGCCTACGTGAGTGACACCGTGGCGGATGGAATCAAAAACCACGGTCGCATCCGTTCTCCCCTCGGCCCCGCGACGAAACCGCTGGAATTGCTCGATGGAATCCGCCGTACTGTAGCGTAATTCCCTCTCAACGAATGAAGACTCCCGCGCCGCAAACGCCGTGAAATCGCCCGCTTTTTGCGGAGCCAAGATGGTGGTCGCCTTGGTCGTTCCGGGGGAGACGCTAAGCGTCTGCACATTCGTAGAAAGTCCCGAGCTGGAGCAGCCGACGGTAGCTAAAATTGCGACAGAGGAGAGCAGAATTCTGAGTTTCATCGCTCCCAATTATTACGTGATTTGGCGCGTGGCGAGACGGAAAACGCTCGCAGCCGCGATTCCTGCGATTACTTTGCAACTATGAGCGACGACAATTATATTTCCCTGGTTCGCGACGTGGAAGCCGTGCAAATCCCGGCTGGCACGCAATCGACGCTGCCCGCAGGCACGCAGGTGCATCTCACGCAAGACCTCGGCGGCACATTCACCGTGCTCGCGCCGAGCCACGGCGGGCTGTTTCGTATTCAGGGAAAGGATGCCGATGCTCTCGGCCGCACCGCCGTTGAGCTGGAAGTCTCCACCGGGCCATTTGAAATCGACCAGGTCTGGGGCAAGCTCCGCGAATGCTACGACCCGGAGATCCCTGTAAATATCGTGGATCTCGGCCTGATCTACGATGTCGCCGTCGATGAAGACGACTCGGGAAATGGCAAACGCATCAACGTGAAAATGACGCTCACCGCGCCCGGCTGCGGGATGGGCCCGACAATCGCCGCCGATGCCGAACAGCGCATCCTCATGCTCCCCGGTATCGCTTCCGCACGCGTGGAAGTCGTGTGGGAGCCGCAGTGGAATCACACCATGATCTCCACCGCAGGCAAGCAGCAGCTCGGCATGGAATGAGACTGGATCAATGGCTCTGGGCGGTGCGTGTCTTCAAGACTCGCTCCATTTCTTCCGGCGCTATCAAGGGAGGCCACGTCGAAGTCAACGGCCAGCCCTGCAAGCCTGCAAGAGAGATGAAAGCGGGCGATGTCGTCGTCGCACGAGTCGGCGAAATCACCCGCACCCTCCGCTTCATCGCCGAACCGCCATCGCGAGTCGGGGCGAAATTGGTCGCCGAATTTGCCGAGGATCTGACGCCCCCGGAAGAATACCAAAAGCGGCGCGAGCCCAATTTCGTGCCCATCATGCTCCGCGACCGAGGGACCGGACGCCCGACGAAAAAGCAGCGTCGTGAGATAGACGAGCACGAGGGCCTTTAGACGAGGGAAAAGCCTCCCCAAAAGGCACCCGATGTTTCACGGCAAAAAAAGTGCGGCCCCCCGGTGACGAAAGTCACCAGAAGGCCGCTGTTCCCCCCAGAACGCCGCTAGAATGCGGTATGATTGGATAATCTGCAAGAACTATTTACATATTTATGCAGAAAAAGCCCGTTTTTCTCTGTAGAACGGGTCGGTAAAATACAAAACATCGCACACAAAGCTTCCGTATGGATCGCCAGTTTGACGCCGAAAACACCCGATCTTACGCGCACTTTGGGCACACGCCGAAGATTTCCAGCGTGTGCGTCACCTTTTGATAACCCTTTTGCCGCGCCATACGCTCCAGACCGTCGGCGACGCAGACATCCAGCGTCTCCACACTGCGACACACCCGGCAAATGATGTGATGGTGGTGGTGCTCGCCGTCGTTGAACTCGTAGCGATAAGTCCCGTCCCCGAAATCACACCGCCGCACCACGCCGATCTCCTCCATCGCCTGAAGCGATCGATACACCGTCACCACATCGCAACCGGCGCCGCCGATTTTCCGGTGCAGCTCCTCGGCAGAAAACGGCCCGTGCTCCTTCCCCAGGATCGCCAGCATTGCGCGCCTCGGCTCCGTCACACGACCGCCGCTGGCGCGGATTTTTTCAAGCGCCCCGGCGATAGCGCCGTCCGATGCACAGCAATGATCCGACATACGCGGAGAGAAGCGCATTCCCGCCCTGAGTGCAAAGCGGGAAAATGCAGTCTTTCAAATCCCGCGCCCGCTGGTTAGCCAGCAACCATGCGCATCATCGCCACTTGTTTACTCGCCGCCACGCTCTGCCACGCCGCAGATTCCGACTACGTACTCGGCCCAGATTCCCAACCGCATGACGGCGTGCCAAAGGGCGAAGTGCGCAATTTTACACTCGCCGATAGCAAGGCATTTCCCGGCACGACGCGCGAGTGGTCGATCTACATCCCAAAGCAATACGATGCCGCAAAGCCCGCCTGCGCGATGGTCTTCTTCGACGGCCCCGGCTACGCGAAAGCGGACGGCGGATTCCGCGTGCCGGTCGTCTTCGACAATCTTATCGCGAAAAAAGAGATGCCCATCACCGTCGCCATCTTCATCGCTCCGGGCACCATTCCGGCAGCGGAGCCCGGCGCGAAAGCACGCAGCAACCGCAGCTACGAATACGATTCTCTCGGCGATCTAAACACCCGATTTCTCATGGAAGAAATCCTCCCGCTCGCCCGCCAGCAAGTGAAGCTGACCGACGATCCAGCGGGGTGGGGCCTTGCAGGAATCAGCAGCAGCGCCATCGCGGCGTTCACCGTCGCGTGGGAAAAACCCGCGTCGTTTAGCAAAGTGATCAGCTTCATCGGCAGCTACACCAACATCCGCGGCGGCCACGTTTACCCCGGCCTCATCCGCCAGACGAAAGCAGCGCCAAAGCCCATTCGCGTGTTTCTTCAGGACGGCTCAAACGACCTCGATAATCTGCATGGCAACTGGCCGCTCTCGAATCAACAAATGGCCGCCGCGCTCAAGTTCGCCAGGTACGATTACAAATTCGAATTTGGCACCGGTTCCCACAGCGGCAAACACGGCGGCGCGATTTTGCCCGACGCGCTCCGCTGGCTCTGGCGCGACTTTCCGAAGTAATTACCGCACCCAAATATCCCGCTGCACCGAGCGATCGCGGCGTTGATTCGGATTATAAAAAGGTCGTGCTCCCGGCGGCGGAGCGACACGCGGCAGCAACCGCATTTTCGCCAGCGTATCGAGGTCCAGACGGCCCGTCTCGCGCAGATTATACTTTTGCTGAAAGCCAAACAACGCCTCGCTCGTCATCGCACCCGCTGTGCCATCAATATCGCCGCGATAGAACCGCTCCATCTTCAAAATACGTTGCGCAGCCGCAATCGTGTCCTCCTGCAATTCACGCGGCGCAACGGCGTAAGGCGTGCCGCGAAAGATCGATGAGTTTGGATCATACGTCGCATTCGGAATCGCCCGCGGCGGCTCCACCACACCGGGGTCCGGACGCGCGCCACGCTCGATGCGCTCCGCATCTGGCTCAAGTTCGCGAAGGAGTAAATCGCGCGGCTTCGTCTGCGGTCGCGGCGCTTCATCCTCGAGCGGTTCGGGGTTCACCTGCGGGGACTTCTTCATCGGCGGAGGCGCGGGCGCTTCTGCGGGCGGCGTCGGTTTTGCCTCGGCGAGGCCCAGCGCTTCGATCGTTTCATCGTCCGCTTTGCCCGTCACTGTCAGACCATTTCGGATCTGGAATCGACGCAGTGCGGCGCTCATTTCGTCCGAAGCCTTGCCGTCGGCCTCGCCATAAAAGAAGCCCTGCGATTTGAGTTCCGCCTGCACGTCGCGGATGCGGTCGTCGGCCTGGACGGCGCAAACGAAAAGGGCGGCTGCGATTAAAAATGCGGATCTTTTCATACTCAGACAACTTCGACGGGAAATCCCCCGTGTCAATTCGACCAATTTTCATATATCGCCATTCCCATGCTTGCGAGCCTTGCCGATTACCACACTCATACGCCGCTCTGCCGTCACGCGGACGGCTGGCCCATCGACCTCGCCCGCGTCGCCGCCGAGCGCGGCCTCGGCGAACTCGGTTTCGCCGACCACAACCCGATGCCCGAGCCTTTCGACGACTGGCGGATGCTCATCGGCGAACTCCCCCGCTACATCGAATCCGTGCAGGAAGCACGCGCCGCTTTTCCGCAGCTCAACATCAAAATCGGACTCGAATGCGACTTCATCCCAGGCCACGAAAAATGGATCGAGCAACTCGCCGCCATGCACGAATGGGACTACCTCATCGGCAGCGTCCACTACCTCCCCGGCGGCTGGGAAGTCGATCACCCCAAGTATATCAGCCGCCACACCGACAGCGCCGACGAGATCTGGGCGAGCTATTGGCAAACCTACCAACAGTGCATCCGCAGCCGCCTGTTCGATTTCGTAGGCCATCCCGACCTGCCGAAAAAATTCGGCATCCGACCCGGCGGCGACCTCCGCCGTTTCTACGAGCCCACCATCGCCGCGCTCGCGGAAACGAACACGCCTTTCGAGATCAACACCGCCGGCTGGCGAAAAGAATGCGCCGAGCAATACCCCACCGCCGACTTCATCAAACTCGCCCACACCGCCGGAATCCCGCTCCTCATCAGCAGCGACGCCCACACACCCAACGACGTCGCCGCCGACTTCCCCAAAGCCGCCGCCCTCGCCCTCAATGCGGGCTACACCAGCACCCTCCGCTTCCACCGCCGCCAGCGAAGCACAGTGGCACTCGGCTAAACGGGATGTCGGGTGGAAACGAGTTGGAAATAAAACGGAAAGATTGCCGCAATTTCCACAGCCCGGCTCAGTCTTGGACGCGCTCCGCGAGGGTGTCACCGCCCACAACACCGCCAGTAACGCTGGTCCTTGCGCTTGTGTCATCAAACGCGCGAACGACCGCCAACTGCTAAGAACTTGCCACTCATCGCTAAAGGCGTTGTCCTCTCGCCGTCATGCCGCATCCAGTCGCCGAATACTTTACCGATTTGCATCAGTGCCTCGGCCTCGGCGTGCCGGAGACTTCCGGCTACCCTGCGCTGAGCAAACTGCTCAACGCCGTCGGCGACACACTTAAGCCCAAGATTTCCGTCGTCATCCATCCGGCGAAAGGCGATGTCGGCATCCCCGATGGCGGCTTCTTCTCCGCGAAAGAACTGCGAAAGCACGGCCACGACGCTCCCAACCTGCTCACACTCAAGCCCGAGCGCGGCGTGCTCGAAGTGAAGCCGCTCGCGCTCGATATTTCAAAGTTCGAGACCAGCCCACAAGTCCGCGACTACCTCGATAGCTACGGCCAGATTCTGCTCACCAACTTCCGCTCGTTCACGCTCTGGTCGCTGCGCGACGGCAAGCCCGTTCGAGGCGAGACGCACGTCATAGCCCATGACGAACTGACCTTCTGGAGCCTTGTTCGGGGGTTCTTTGCCGACCCGAATCATCCGCAGTTCGACCGCCTCTTCCAGTTCCTCCGCCGCGCCCTGCTCAGCACTGCGCGAATCGCCACACCGCAAGACCTCGCCGCCTTTCTCGCCAGCTATGCGCGGGAGGCACGCGCCCGCATCGTCATCGCTCCGCTGGGCACGCTGGAGCCTGTAAAGAAGGCGCTCTCCGAGGCGCTCGGCGTCCGCTTCGAGGGAGAAAAGGGCCTGCACTTCTTCCAATCCACGCTCATTCAGACGCTCTTTTACGGCATCTTCTCCGCGTGGGTTCTGTGGCACGAGTCGCGGCCAAAACCCGGCGACCGATTCCAGTGGAGGCTCTCCGCGCAGTATCTCGGCCTGCCTGTTCTCCGCACCCTTTTTGTCCAGCTCGCGGGCGACCCGAAAAAAGTCCGCGCGCTCGATTTAGAAGAAGTCCTCGACTGGACCGAAGACTGCCTCGCTCGCGTGGACCGTCAGGCGTTCTTCGCCCGCTACGACATGGGCGACGCGGTGCAATACTTCTACGAGCCGTTCCTCGCTGAGTTCGACCCCGAGCTGCGCAAAGACTTCGGCGTCTGGTACACGCCGCCCGAGCTGGTGCGCTACATGGTGGGCCAAGTCGATGCCGCGTTGCGCGAAAACTTTCACCTCGCTGCGGGCATTGCGGACGAGAGCGTCATCATCCTCGATCCCTGCTGCGGCACAGGCGCGTATCTCGTCGAGACGCTGCGCCTCATCCACACCCGCCTCGTGGAGAATCACGGCGATGCGCAGGCCGCGCTCAAGATTCGGCACGTCGCGAAGAAACGGCTTTACGGCTTCGAGCTTTTGCCCGCGCCGTACGTCGTCTCCCATTTGCAAATCGACCTCCTGCTCACCCGCTGGGGAGCCGCCCTCGACCACGAGAACGACGAACGCGCTGGCGTCTTCCT
Source organism: Verrucomicrobiaceae bacterium (assembly GCA_043728745.1). Lineage (GTDB taxonomy): Bacteria > Verrucomicrobiota > Verrucomicrobiia > Chthoniobacterales > Chthoniobacteraceae > SXWH01. The sequence goes on along the minus strand of JAYTMG010000339.1, from coordinate 7,422 downwards.
CACGAATGCCCTCACCGGCTGGGTGCCCGTGAAACACCCGAAAGACCAAGTGCTCTTCCCCGAGTTTTCCGACGAGCGCGACGCCGCCGATCATGTGAAGCAAAAGGAGCAAATCATCGTCATCCTCGGCAACCCGCCGTACGACGGCTACGCGGGCATTTCAGTGGAAGAAGAGCGCGCACTCAGCGAAGCCTACCGCACCACGAAAGAAGCGCCCGCCCCGCAAGGACAGGGGCTCAACGATCTCTACGTCCGCTTTTTCCGCATGGCCGAGCGCCGCATCGCCGAGGGCATCCCGCAGAGCGACGACCCCACGCCGGGCCCGCCGCGCCCGGATGCAAAAGGCATCGTCTGCTACATCTCGAATTACTCGTGGCTCGACGGCCTCTCCCACTCCGGGATGCGCGAGCGCTTCATGGAAGTCTTCGACACCATCACCGTCGATTGCCTGAACGGCGACAAATACAAAACCGGCAAAAAGACCCCCGACGGCCAGCCCGACCCCAGCGTTTTCTCCACCGAGAAAAACAGCGTCGGCATCCAAGTCGGCACCGCCATCGTGCTCATGGAGCGGAGGCCGCAGGAAAAAGGCGCGCCGCCCGCCAAGCACAATCCTGCCAAGTATGCACCCCGCGCCGAAGTCCGCTTCCGCCACTGGTGGGGAAAAGACAAGCGGGCCGCGCTGGAAGCATCGCTGGAGAAAGCGGTGAAGCCGCAAAAGCTCAAGCCCGCGCTCACACTCGGGCTTCCGTTCGTGCCGATTGCAGTGAGGGCGGATTACAAGCGATGGCCGACAGTCGCCGACCTGCTCCAATACTCGTCTTTTGGATTCCTAACGAATCGAGACGAAGTCCTTGTGAGCATTGATCGCAAGCCGCTCGTCGATCGCATGGCTGCATACTTCGATTCGAGTCTGTCGGAGCGCGACATAGCCAAGCGATTCCCCGCGTTAATGCGAAAGACCGGACGCTTCGACGCCATTGAAACGAGAAAACACCTTTTGCTGCGCGGCCTCGAATCCGGGGAGTTTGTCCGGTTGCACTATCGCCCTTTCGACGTACGCTGGCTCTACTGGCACCGTGAAACCAAGCTCGTCGAAGAGCGCCGATTGGACTTTCGTAAGCACATCGCGCCCGGCAACCCACTCCTTGCGGTGGTGCGTCACAATCGGAAGGGATTTTCCGAGCCGATGGTGATGTCGTGTTTCCCGTCGCACCACTTGATCGAGCGCGGTGCGAATTATTTCCCCCTCTACATCCAGCCCGAGGAGGACGGCAGCATCCTCCGCGAAACGCCGCAGATGGATTTCGACCTCGGCGGCACCTCAGAGCCCGTTGGCCCGCAGCCAAACCTCACCGACTTCGCCCGCAAATATCTCACCGGCCTCAAGTGCGACGCGGAGGATCTTTTCTTTCACATCGTCGCCGTCCTCCACGCCCCGCTTTACCGCGAGGAGAATGCTGGAGCGCTGCGACAGGATTGGCCGCGCATCCCGCTGCCCGGCGACGCCAAGACTCTCCGCGCAGGCGGCAAGCTCGGGCGGCAAATCGCCGCATTGCTCGACCCGGAGACGCCCGTCCCCGGCGTCACCGAACTCCCCATCCGCGCCGACTTGCGCGGCCTCGGCGAACTCACTCTCACCGCCAAAAACAAAACGCCCGACCTCGCCATCGCCGCCCGCTGGGGCTACGCGGGGCAAGGCGGCGTAGTCATGCCCGGCCCCGGACGCGTGACGAGTGGCACACGCGGCGAAGGCTTCGTAGACATCCACCTCAACGAAACGACTCGCTGGAAAGACGTGCCCGCCGAAGTATGGACCTACACGCTCGGCGGCTACCAAGTGCTGAAAAAGTGGCTGAGCTACCGCGAGAGCGCCCTGCTTGGCCGCGCCCTCACCGGCGATGAAGCGCAGGACTTCACCCACCACGTCCGCCGCATCGCCGCCATCCTCGCCCACCGCCCCCAGCTCGACGCCCACTACCAAGCGAGCGTGTGAGCGCGGGCCAATTTTAGTGCGGCCAAATCGTCCGGCGGGCTGAACTTACGGCGTGAAATTGGCTGCACTGAAACCGTGGCTCGCGGATTCAAGGCCGTGGGTGGCGAGGCTCGGCGTGTTGGAGCCTTTGTCATCGACCACAGGGCGCGCGAAAGAGGCAACCAAGCGGCTCTCGTCTGTTACTTGATGTTGCTCACCGCCCGCGACCACGCGTTCACTTTTCCCCGCCGCCCGGCGTCGCGGACGTGATGAAATGACAAGCGTGGGCGAATTCCTCTCATTTCGAGGGAGCTCGCGATTTTTCCACGCCGCGCTCGACTACGCCGCGCGGATTGCGGTATCGAATTCCCCCGCTCGCGCAGATTGAGCTTCGGTGGTACGGCGGTGGAATCTCACAACTTGTCCTACAGCCGACTCGTTCACTTTTTTTCAGACCTACATTCATGAAATATATTTTTGTCACAGGCGGTGTTGTCAGTTCCTTGGGTAAGGGGCTTGCAGCGGCGTCGCTTGGAAATTTGTTGGAGCATCGAGGGCTCAAGGTCACGATGCAAAAACTCGATCCGTATCTCAATGTGGACCCCGGCACGATGAACCCGTTCGAGCACGGCGAAGTGTACGTGCTGGACGACGGCGCGGAGTGCGACCTCGACCTCGGGCACTACGAGCGGTTCACCAAAGGAGTGCTCACGCAGGCCAACAGTTCTTCGAGCGGGCAGGTGTATGAATCGGTCATCAAAAACGAGCGCAAGGGCAAGTATCTCGGCAAGACCGTGCAGGTCATCCCACACGTCACCAACGAGATTAAGCGGCGCATCCTCGCACTCGGCGTGGAGCAACCGTGCGACGTGCTCATTACCGAAATCGGCGGAACGGTCGGCGACATCGAGGGGCTGCCGTTTCTCGAGGCCATCCGGCAATTCATCCAGGACGTGGGGCGGGATAATGTGCTCATTATCCACGTCACACTCGTGCCGTTCATCAAATCCGCTGGCGAGCTGAAAACCAAACCCAGCCAACAAAGCATCGCGAAATTGCGCGAGATTGGCCTCCATCCGGACATCCTCCTCTGCCGCACTGAGCACGCCTTGCCGCCCGATGTTCGGGAGAAGCTTTCCACTTTTTGCAACGTCTCCATGGATGCCGTGATCGAGGGTCGCGACATCGAAGACACCATCTACCGGGCACCGCTCCTACTTCAACAAGAGAAGCTCGATGAGGTCGTTTGCAAGCGTCTCGGGATCAATGCGCCGGTCGCCGACATGACGGATTGGGAGCAATTCGTCACGCGGGTGGTAAACCCAAAAAAGCGGGTCCGCATCGCCATCGTCGGCAAATATTTGGACCATAAAGACGCCTACAAAAGCATCTTCGAATCCCTGCGCCATGCAGGTGCTGCGCTTGATTGCGAGATCGAGATCGACGAAGTGGATGCTGAAGTTTTGGAAAAGGAAAACCCAGCAATCCATCTCGATGGCGTCGCGGGAGTGCTCGTTCCCGGCGGCTTTGGCGAGCGCGGGACCGAAGGAAAAATCCGCGCCGCACAATACGCCCGCGAAAACAAAGTGCCCTATCTCGGGCTTTGTCTCGGGATGCAAATCGCGACCATCGAATTCGCTCGCAACGTCCTCGGCCTCGAAGGAGCTAACAGCACGGAGTTCGACAAAAAATCGCCGCATCCCGTCATTCATCTTCTTCCCGGCCAGCGCGAGCTGAAGGGAAAAGGGGCCAACATGCGCCTCGGCACATGGCCCACGGTCATCAAAGAAGGCACCCGCGCAATGGCCGCATATCAGGTTCCCGCAATCCGCGAACGGCATCGCCACCGATACGAATTCAATCAGGACTATCGCGCGCAAATGGAAGCAGCGGGCTTCATCATCGCCGGCACATCGCCCGAGGGCGAACTCGTCGAGCTCATCGAGCTGCGGGATCACCCTTGGTATCTCGCCTGCCAGTATCATCCCGAGTTCCAGAGCAAGCCGAACCATCCGCACGCATTGTTCAAGGGATTCATCGGCGCGGCACTCGGGCACCAACGGTGAACGTCGAGATCCTCCGCTTCGAAAACGGCCTGCCGACCGGCACCCGGCCCGATGAAGTCACGGAGGAAGCGCCGCTCGAAATCCGTGTGGAAGGCCAGCCGCTCGCAGTCGCCATGCGCACGCCGGGCCACGACCGGGAGCTTGCCGCTGGCTGGCTGCTCAGCGAAGGCATCATCGCAAGTGCCGACGATCTCACCGCGATCGTCGCCCAGCCCGGAGAGAAAGCCGCAATGGTCGATGCAATGCTGCGCGACCCTTCCGCTTTCGATGCGCATAAACACCGCCGCGCCGTGCTTTCCAACTCCAGTTGCGGTCTTTGCGGCGTCGCGACTGTCGCGCAAGTGCTGCGGGATTTTCCAAAAATTCGATCTTCCGCAAAAATCACCGCGTCAGTGCTCCACTCGCTCCCGTCGCAGCTCTCACAGAACCAACCTGTCTTCCGGCGCACCGGCGGATTGCACGCCTGCGCGCTCTTTTCCACAGCCGGTGACTTGGTCGCCATCCGCGAAGATGTGGGCCGCCACAATGCACTCGACAAGCTCCTCGGCTGGGCGCTTCTCGAACGAGTGTCCCTCGAAGGGCATGTCCTGATGCTAAGTGGGCGCGTCTCCTTCGAAATGGCGCAAAAAGCCCTCGCAGCGGGAATCGCCATCATTGCAGCGATCGGCGCCCCGAGCTCCCTCGCCGTCGATCTCGCCCGCGAATCCGGCCAGACGCTCGTGGCATTTTTGAAGCAGCAATCGTTCAACTGCTATACCGGACCGGAGCGCATTTGCGCCGTGTGAGCTAACGATTATTCAAGTCGCCAATTACTGCTGACGCAGGATTTTTTGGACATCCGACTTTGTCCCGTCTTTGTAAGTAACCTGCACGCTCGCAAACTTCGTGTCCTTCGGCACCGCGATGTAAGGGATGCCGTCCACTTCATACATCTTGGTCGTCGGCTTGAAGGCGTACGTCTTGTCCACAGCGTCACTATCGAGCGAGTAGTGAATCTCGGAAATCACCGGACGAAACGACATCAACGCGGTGAAATACAAAAGCGTCTTCCCTTCATAATCACGGAATGAAAGCCACGATCCCGCAGTCGCATTGAGCATCATCTTGCCTTGCGCGAGCTGCTCGCTGGCGGTGGAAAACTTCAGCGTGTATGGGCCGTTCGGCTGGTCGTTTTTGTCGGTGTATTTTACCTCCACCGTATGGTCGCCCGGAGTGAGACCGGGGAGCGGGACGAACGTATTCACCATCGGTGTGCCGGTCTGCTGATTCTGGCTGGGCAGATGGCCGGTGCTCTTGAATTCGCCCTTCCCGTCGAGGCGGAAAAAAAGCTCCTTCACACGGAAATCCACCAGCCCGAACGTCATGCCCCAGCCCGAGTTGCTCTGCATCGTGGTGATGGTCACGGGATTCTCCATCGTCTTCGCGGGCATCGCGGAAAGCCGCGTCCACGCTGCGTCTGCCGCGTCGATCCACTTCTGCGCCTCTTTTTTATCGAGGATGTGGCGGACGAAATTGCCGGCCGCATTTGCATCGCGAAACTTCCCGAGCCACTCCTTCTCCAGCCGCTGCTCCGCGAGCGTTGGTTCGCCCCGTTTTGTGTTCGAGTATTCCTGCGCGAGCAACCACGGCAGCGGGCCATAATTGGGGTTCGCTTCGGCGAGCGATTGCAGCGCCGCGATGCGCGGTTCGCGCTCCTCCAAAAGCGCCTTGGCGACCGCGAGCGACGCGCTCTTTTGGCCGCGCGCGACAAAGAATTGCAGCGCCTCGCGGGCACCCTCGCGACCCTCCTGAATCTTCAACAGCGAGGTGTAATTTTGCCACGGGTCCAGCACATCGAGGTCTGCCGAGAGGAACTCCATATAAGACTTTCGCGCCGCAGCGAAATTGCCGCCGAGTTCGTGAACGCGCGCATTATGGTAGTGTTCCTCAGGAGTCTTCGGCGCTGGAAGGATGCCGCCTGCCGAGCCGAGAGCGTCGAACCGCTTTGCGATCTCTTCGAGCGAAGTCGCGATCTTCGCCGTGTTCGCGGAGGTCGCAGTGGCTTCGGCCCGCAGTGCCGTTGTATCCGCCTGAATGCTTGCGGTGCTATTCTGGATCGCATCGATCTTTTTCTCCACGCGGAAGAGCGAATCTTGCACCGCCGCCATTCCCGGAATCGTGCTTGCAAGCACGCCCTTATTGCCATCACCAGCGACGCGCTCGGCAATGACAAAGCCACCCATCACCACGCTCGCCACGACAGAGAATGCAAACGTCACCGACCACACATTGCGCTCGCCGAGTTCCATGACCTCCTCCGGCTGCATCACCCCGTCGCGTGCTGCGGCCATGAATTGCCGCCGGTAGCGCAAAAACCACATGAGCCCGGAGACGAGCGCCGCACACACCGCGAAGATGAGGATGTAGAGCGCGAACTTCCCGATCGTCGAAGCAAGGTCCGCAATCGCGCCGCACACCATCGCGACCGGTGCACCGACTTTCGTCCCTCGTCCGACGAACGTGCGCATCTTTGAAAATGCGGTGAATCCAAGGGTTACGGCACTCTTTCCTGCTTCGATGGGTGAGCTCATGCGCAGTGAGTATCACACAGCGAGCGCTGAGCAATGTCGGCGTTTTGCACAAACAGCGAAGCGTCCCACGCACGGCGCAAAGGGCGGCGCATCTTGCGCAGCGCCCGGTGAAGCGTTCTGGCGTGCATCTGCAAGTATCGCGTCGTTTGTGCGTTCGGTGATTCAGGCGAGACGACGGTGCCAGACTCCTAGTTGCCCTCTTAAAAGAGTTCCATTGAGACACCCGCCCCGGAGCAATGAAGCGGCGAGCATCGCTTGCGAATGTAGTCAGCGACTTTAGTCGGCACCGCGTGATGGAAAGAAAACGGGAACGCTTCGCAGAACAACGTCGCGCGGGACTTCGACGCTGCATCTGCTTGTTTCGTCGCGACGACTAAAGTCGCTGACTACTTTCGCAAGCGCCTTCGCTCGATCCTTTGCGTTGTGCGCGCGGTTTCTTTTTCGGAGCTACCCGGCGAGCATCCGCACGCGCTGGCTGGCGAGGGGGAGTTTCATGGTGAGCGAGAGGCCGGTGCCGGGGGAGTTGAGGAGTTCCATTTCGCCACCGTGTTCGCGGATGATTCGGCGGACGATGAGGAGACCGAGCCCGCTGCCGCCGGCTTTGGTGGTGAAGTAGGGCTCGAAGATTTTGCTCATTTCCGCCTCGGGGATTCCGCCGCCGGTGTCGGAGAATGTGATGCTGGCAAAGCGGTCGTCGGCGTCGGTGCGGACTCGGAGGATGCCGCCGCTTTTCATCGCCTGGAATGCGTTTTTGATGACGTTGAAGAAGACTTGTTTGATCTGGGTGCGATCGACTTCGAGGAGGGGGAGG
>JAYTMG010000338.1:0-1731 GCA_043728745.1 Verrucomicrobiaceae bacterium | reverse complement strand
CCTCCCCGATTACGCGGGCGTGCAGTTCAAGCTCATCGATCTTGGCAGTGCGGCGGAAATTTTTAGCGTCACCTCGCGCGCGGGCACTCCCAGCTACCTCGCGCCGGAGCGGTTCCTCGGTGCCCCGGTGAGCGAGCGGACGGAAATTTTCGCCATCGGTGTGACGCTGTACGAGGCACTCATCGGCGCATTCCCCTTCGGCGAAATCGAACGATTTCAGACCCCTGTATTCTCGCCGCCGAAGCCACCCTCGCGGCGCAATCCGAACCTCCCGCTGTGGCTGGATGCGGTGATTCTGCGCACCCTCTCGATCGAGGCCCAGCGCCGTTATCAGCATTTCAGCGAGCTCACATTCGACCTCGCGAATCCCGAGCGCGTCGAGCCATTTCACAGCGCCAACGCGCCACTCATCGAGCGACTCTCGCCGCGGTTCTACCGGGTCGGATTTTGGCTACTTCTCAGTGTCTCGCTCGCTTTTCTGGTCGCGTTGCTTTTGCGGAAGTGATACCCGAGTTGCGCGCGTGGATGATGCGATGCGGAGCCCGAGAGGCGGATGCGGGGATGAGGCTCAAGACCAATTGAAAACCTCACCGCTCCGCATCCGCCCACAAACAAGGCTGTCGTTTAGAACGAGATGCTCGTCTGGAGATAGACGAAGTCTGCGTCGTCGCTGGCTCCCGTATCGGAGAGGTAATCGCCTGCAAAGAAGTGCGAGTAGCCGCCTTCAAAGCTGAGGTTTTTCGATACCGTGTAGGTCAGCGTGACGTCTGCTTCGTAGCCGACGGAATCACTCGCGCCGCGTGCGATCGGCGTGAGTGGTCGCACGGTGGCGATGCCGTTGGCGCGGTACCACGAGTCATCCGTGCTCGCTAGCCAGAATGCGTGAAACTCAGCTTTGGCGGTGAGCTTCTTGGTCGGCGAGCATTTGAAGCTGATCTCCAAGTCCTGCATGTTCTGCCACGAGAAGACGTCCATTTGACCGTAGAACTTGTGGTTCGTCGGGAACAGATTTTGGAATGTCTCCGTGTCTCCGTCGGCGGGGTTTCCGTCTCCGCTGCCGTAGTTGTAGGCGATGCCAATGCGGGGCATCCATCCGGTATCGAAGGTGTAGCCGATTCCGCCGTGGAGCGCGAATGCGGTGAGGTCCAGACCGCGGACTTCGCCAGTCTGGAAAGCGCCCTCGAAGTCATAATCAAGACCGACTGGCTTTGGCGTGGCGACGACACCTTTTCCATCGCTCACTGCGGCCGGAGCGAAAGCGCCCGGCTTGGATTTCATGCGGGCACCCAGCGTCAGGAAGTTTGTGCTCGTGGTGACCTGATCTTCGTGGAGGTGCAGCACGTAGAGGTCTGTGGTCTGCGGTCCCCACGCCGTTGTGCTCGCGTAGATTCCGGAGAAGATCTGGTCGCGGCTGTTTTCGTTGCCGTTGTAGAGATCGCTCATATTCATCCCCGAGCGGCGCGGCACTACGACCGACGCTGCAAATGCGTCCACGGTGAGTGGGCCGCTTTTGTAGGTCAGCTTTGCCGCGTCGAATGTGCGGCCAATATTATTCCAATCGAACGCGCCTACAATGCGCTCATCGCCGAAGCTGAGAATCTGCCGGCCCAGCTTGAATCCCCACGGGCATTGCGCGTAGTCGGCGATCTCGATGTAGGCTTGGCGGAGATCAAACGAATCGTCGCCCTCTGCGCCGAGCACGCCGGGGAAGTCGGCGCGGTCGCTCATGAT
>JAYTMG010000337.1:0-1474 GCA_043728745.1 Verrucomicrobiaceae bacterium | reverse complement strand
TTGTTCAGCACATAGACCACGGACTGCGTGCGCCCGACGGAGAAAGCGGGGATGATAACTTTTCCGCGTCGCGCGTGGATCTGGTTGATGAGCTTGGTGAACTCCGCGATGGAGTCGGTCTTCATCGCGTGGTCGCGCGCGCCGTAGGTGGATTCAATTTGCAAGAAGTCCACGTTCTCCACCGGCTCAGGGTCGCGCAGGATTTCGTCGTCGCCGCGGCCCACGTCGCCGCTGAAGAGGTAGCGAAATTTCCGCGCGCCTTCGACGACATCCAGCACCACTTGCGCGGAGCCGAGGATGTGACCGGCATCGCGGAAGGTGAGCGTGACCCCGGGCGCGATGGGCATGGGGCGGTCGTAATTGAAAGTGACAAACTGCTGGATGGCACGCTGCGCGTCCTCGGCGGAATACAAAGGCTCGACCGGTGGCAGCCCTTTCTTCGCGCGCTGCTTCGAGACAAACTCCGCGTCCGCGCGCTGAATTTGCTCCGAGTCCTCGAGCATGATGGCCGCAAGGTCACGCGTGGCGAAGGTGCAGTAAATGTTCCCGACGAAGCCCTGCCGGCAGAGGTTCGGAAAATTTCCGACGTGATCAATGTGCGCGTGGCTCACGATGGCCGCGGAAAGTTTAGACGGATCGAAGGTGAAGTTACGATTTCGTTCGATGGATTGCTGGCGCGATCCCTGATACAGCCCGCACTCCAGAAGAATCTGCTGCCCGTTCACTTCGAGGAGATACATGGAGCCGGTGGTGGTGCGCGTGGCGCCGAGGAATTGGATTCGCATGGCGCTACAAGACGGAAGGAAGGCACCCGGCGCAAGCCTCAGAATTCAGGGTCAATTTTGGACTGCGGTGGCAGAGCGGAGCGGCGACACCGCTTTCGCACGCACGGAGCATTTCCAAATGACGAAACATTTCTTGCCGCTCGAAAGCGCCGTCGCCGCTCCGCTCTGCCGGCGCAGTCCAAAGCGCGTCTGGCACGAGCAACCCCACTATCATTGTTCACGCGCGTTCGTTAGGCTGCGCGCGTGAGTTTGAAACATGAATTTCTCGAACTGCCCGGCCTGCGTGTGACCGTGGATCAGGTGGTGCATCATCGCGAGGCGCAGACGCCGCCGGATCGCCCGCACTGCTTCGCCTACCACATCACCATTCACAACGACAGCGATGTGACCGTGACCATCAAGGGCCGCAAATGGGTGGTGAAAAACACGCGCGGCGAAATCACCGCCGTCGAGGGCGACGGCGTGGTCGGCAAATGCCCGCGCCTCGAACCGGGCGAAAGTTTTTCCTATCACAGCTTCCACCTGAACGACACGACTACGGCGGTGGCCGAGGGCAGCTACATCGGGCTGGATGAAAACGGGCGCAAGGTGCTGACCAGGATTCCCAAATTTGAGATGGATGCGGAGGGGTAGCAGCCGTTCCGAACCTGGTCGTCCTTCGCCCGGCGTGCTCTGATTGTGAACTGCGC
>JAYTMG010000336.1:0-1619 GCA_043728745.1 Verrucomicrobiaceae bacterium | reverse complement strand
GTCACGTTCACGTTCTGGAGCTTGAGATTCCTGGCGTGGCGGAAATGGATCGCGTTGGTCGCCGTGTCGAAAGGCGCTTTTGGATCAGCGGCGAGCGTGAGTCGCACGTTCTCAAAGGTGATGCCGTCCAGCCAGCGTTCCGGGTGGCCGGCCACGGACGAACTCCCCTGCCCGTGCGCGACGACATTGCGGATGGTCACATTGCGAATGAGGCCGGGCGGCGGCTCGTCAGGCCGCACGGGCTGGCGATTCCATTCGCTCTGCCGTCCGGTGCGGAAGTGAAACGGCTGGCCATCCCCGGCCCAGAACCAGTCGAAGCGATTGCAGTGAATCGTCAGGTTCGAGAGCACCACGTCGCTGATGTCGCCGCCGAGAATCGAGTAGAAGACGAGGCCGCGATTCACATTCGTCAGCACGCAGTCGCGCACGGTGATGTTGCGGATGCCCGCGCGATTGCCTTCGCTGAACTTGATGCCGGCGGAGGCGGACGAGAGCCGGCAGTTCGACACCGTGATGTTCTCGCATGGACGCGGCCGGCCCCAGTATTCCGTGGAGATGAAAATGATGCAGTCGTCGCCGGTCTCGATGGTGCAATTCTCAATCTGAATGTCCCGGCAGCCGTCCAGGTCAATGCCGTCCGCCCACACCGCGTCGCGCAGGCTGGTGTAAATGTAAAGCCCCTCGAAGCGCGCCCGCTCGCAGCCGTAGAGCGCGATGGTCCAGCTCGGCGAGTGCAGCCACTTCAGCCCCGTGACATTCACGTTTTTGCATTCGCTGAGAAACAGCAGGTGCGGAAAAACTTTCCGCTGCGGCAGGCCGACGGGGAAGGAGCGACGGATAGATTTGCCCGCCGCCATCATGCGATCCTTGTGATCAAAAGTGTGTTCCACGTCATCGTCGCGCCACTCGTATTCTGCCTGGCCGTCGAGCGTGCCTGCGCCGGTGATGGTCACGTCCTCCAAGTTTGTCCCGGTGAGCAGCGCGGCGGTGGAGACAATTTCTCCGTACTCGTACGCCGCCTCGTTCGTGGAGGCGAAGAGGGTCGCGCCCGCCGCGATCTCGAAGCGCACGCGGCTGCGCAAGTGCAGCGTGCCGGAAGTGTAATCCCCGCGCGGCAGCAGCACCGTGCCGCCGCCCGCCGTCGCGCAGGCGTCGATGGTTTTCTGAATGGCCGCGCGCGCGTCGTCGGTCTTTTTCCCGGTCGCGCCAAAGTCTTTCACATTAAAAATGGCGGCGGACGCGACGCTCACGGCCAGCGCCGCGCACGCCAGCACGAGACAGCCCCGATGAAGAAAAACATTTCGGCGCGGGATGATGGGCATGGGCCAAGTCTGAACAGCCAGCGCCAGCAGGGCGAGCGTTTCCTGATGGGAGTGGGCCCCTCTTGACACTATTTAGGACGTGGGAGAGCCGCCTTGGAGCGGCATTTTTCTTCCCTCGCGGTTTTATTTCTCCAACACTCCGCGTCCCTAAAAATGAAAAAGAAAGCCACGAAGAAAAGTTCCGGCACCGCAGGCAACGAACGCTTTTACTCCGCGCAGGTAGTGGATGGCGTCGAGCGCGCGGCCAGCCGCGCCATGCTTTACGCGACCGGGTTCAAGGAGGCGGATTTCCGCAAG
>JAYTMG010000335.1:0-2345 GCA_043728745.1 Verrucomicrobiaceae bacterium | reverse complement strand
CTATCCGAGGATTCCGCGCAGGACGAGCCAGAGCTTCGTGAGCTTTCCTAGCGAGTATCGACGGTCGAAGACTTGCCAGCGGTCGCGGGACATTTTTTCGAGTAGGCGGCTATAGACGGCGCGCATGATCTCGGCGGCGATGAGGGCTTTTTTGTCGGCGGCGGGGAGGAGGCTTTGCGCTTCGCGGTAATAGGCGCGGGCTCGTTCTGCTTCGAAATCCATGAGCGCGAGGAAGCCTTCGGTGCGGCGTCCGGCGGCGAGGTCTTCGCGGGATACGCCGAAGCGGGCGAGGTCTTCTTCGGGGAGGTAGATGCGGCCTTCGTTGGCGAGGTCTCCGCCGACATCGCGGAGGATGTTTGTGAGTTGGAGCGCGAGCCCGAGGCTGAGCGCGTAGGCTTTTGCGCGCGGGTCGCGTGCGCCGAAGATGCCGATGCTGACAAGTCCGACGACGCTGGCGACGCGGTGGCAGTAGAGTTTCAATCCTTCCCAAGTGCCGTAACGTGCTTCTTCCAAATCCATCTCCATCCCGGCGATGACCTCGCGGAAATCGGCGACTGAGAGTCCGTATCGAGCGATGATTTCCCGGACGGTGGGCGCGAGCGTGGGCTCGGCGGGGTGGGGGGATTCGACGGCGGCTTTCCACAAATCGAGGTCGGCTTGGCGCTCTGCGCGGGTGTGGCCGGGATCGTCGGTGATGTCGTCGATGACGCGGCAGAATGCGTAGAAGACGCTGATGTCTGCGCGGCGTTGTTTTGGCAGGGCGACGAATGCGAGCGCGAGGTTCGAGCGGCTCGCTTTGGTGATTTGTGCGGCTTCTTTACTCACGGCATTACGTCGCAGACGATTCGCCCCCGGACGCATTCGATGCGGCGCTCGCCAAGCATTGATGGGATTTCCGAGCCCGCGCTGACGGCGATGGCGCATTCAAAATCCGCAGCAGCGCGATGGAGTAGGGTGCGGAAAGCGTCCATTTCACGGCCTTGGACAATCTTGTCGGGCTCTTCAATGACCACGAGCGGCGGAAGGGAGCCGAGTGCTCTCGCGAGGCCTGCGCGGAGCTGTAAGCCGGGGCTGAGCTCCTTGATTTTCACTGTGCTGAATTGTGTGAGCTGGACGAAATCCATGAGCATTTCTGTGCGTGTTTGGGCGTCAGCGGGGCACATCTCGAATACTTTGAAAAGCGGCATTGCGATGTTTTCCATCACGGTGAAATCCGGGAGCAAAAAAGGCGGCGAAAAAACGTAGCCGCACGCGGTATCTCGCAAGTCCATGATCCGCTCGCGAGAGACCTTGCTCGTCGGAATGGAGTCGAAAAATGCGTCGCCGCTGTCGGGAGTTTCGAGGAGGCCAAGGATGCGAAGGATGAGGTTTTTTCCGCATCCAGGTTCGCCGGTGAAGAGCGTCACGGAGGAGGGTTCGAGGACGAGCGAGATGTCGTGTACCGAAGACGAAATGCCCGTCTCCATTCGCGCACAGGAGACGTGGCGCAGATCGACGACTTTTTTTGTCCCAAGGCTCACGCCGCGATGGAAAGCGGGGCGGGGCAGGGAGCGCAAGCGGCGATTCTCGGATTAAAAAAGTTCGCCGTAATGAGCACGGGCGATTTCCTCGGACAGGGCGAGGATGGTGGCACCGCTGTCGCACTGGAGCGCGTCGGCGGCGAGGCGACGGCAGGCTGCGGCGTCGAGGCTGCGGACTGCGCGTTTCACACGCGGGAGGACGGCGCTGCCGCAACTGATCTCGTCGATGCCGAGCCCGATGAGCAGGGGAGTGAGCGTGATGTCGCCGCCCATTTCGCCGCAGACGCCGACCCAGATGTTCGCGGCGTGAGCGGCCTCGACGGTGGTGCGGATCAGCCGGAGGATTGCGGGATGCGTGGGCTCGTAAAGGTGGGCGATGTGCTCGTTTCCACGGTCGGCGGCGAGCGTGTATTGGACGAGGTCGTTGGTGCCGAGGCTGAAGAAATCGACTTCCTTGGCGAGGAGGTCCGCGATGATGGCGGCGCTGGGGACTTCGATCATGATTCCGACTTTCATTTCCTCATCGAAAAGCGTGCCTTCGTTGCGGAGTTCTGTGCGGCAATCGTCGAGGAGCGTCTTGGCGGTTCGAAGTTCTGCGAGACCGGAAATCATGGGGAACATGATTTTGATGCTGCCCGCGGTGCTGGCTCGGAGGATGGCGCGGAGCTGGGTTTTGAAGATGTCGGTGCGTTCCAAGCATACGCGGATGGCGCGCCAGCCGAGGAATGGGTTTTCTTCTTTTTCGCTGTGCAGCGTGGAGTGAAGCTTATCTCCACCGAGATCGAGGGTGCGGATGATGACGGAGTTTGGTTGCGCGGCTGCGGC
>JAYTMG010000334.1:0-3066 GCA_043728745.1 Verrucomicrobiaceae bacterium | reverse complement strand
TCTCTTTGCCGAGAAGTCCCTGGTCACAGATTGCGCGAAATACGAGACGACCGATGCGTCCGAAGCCATTAATGCCGATTTTGATCATTGTTTTGTTTTTATTTGAAAAGTGGGCGCGCATCAAAGCAGCGCGTGCGACTTCGTCAACATCGGAGGGGGAAGAATGTTCGAAAAGTGAGGGAAGCAGCTCGGCGGGCGGGGATTTTGAAACTTTCCGACCTTCGCGGCTTGATTTTAAAGCGCGTCTCGCGCACCCAGCGTCATGGAAATAATCATCCAACCCACAGCGGCGGGCGGAAGCGTGATCGCCGCCCGGATCATCGCCAAGCTCATCCGCAGCAAGCCGGACTGCGTGCTTGGCCTCGCGACGGGCTCCACGCCGGTGGCGACCTACCGCGAGCTGGTGCGAATGCACCGGGAGGAGTCGCTCGATTTTTCCAGGGTCACCACGTTCAACCTCGATGAATACGTGGGCCTGCCGCCGGAGCATCCGCAGAGTTACCACGCGTTTATGGACGACAATCTGTTTCGGCATGTGAATGTCGCGTCGGCAAATATCCATATCCCCGATGGGACCGCTGGGGATGTCCCGGCGGAATGTGCGCGCTACGAAGCCTCGATCGTCGCTGCCGGCGGCATCGACATTCAACTCCTCGGCATCGGGACCGACGGGCACATTGGCTTTAATGAGCCCACGTCATCACTGGCCTCGCGGACCCGCATCAAGACGCTCACGGAGCAGACGAGGGCAGACAATGCGCGGTTCTTTAACGGTGATTTGGCGAAGGTGCCGTTCCATTGCATCACCATGGGCGTCGGCACCATCATGGATTGTCGTCAGGTGCTGATGCTCGCTTTCGGGGCGAACAAGGCGCAGGCAATTGCGGAGGCAGTCGAGGGGCCGATTACGTCAATGAACCCAGCTTCAGTGCTGCAAATGCACCCCGTCGCAAAGTGCATCATCGACGAGCAAGCGTCGGGAAAGCTGAGTAAAACGGATTATTATCGCTGGGTTTATGACCATAAGCCTGACTGGCAGCGATGGTAAGTGGGGCGGTGGGCCGCATTCTTTCAGAAAAGAAATGCGGCCCGCAGCACTGGGCGCGCTGCGGGCCGCATTTTGTGTGTCCGGGCAGAGGAAGTGACTAAATCGGCTATCTGATAAACATTCTCAGCGATTTCTTAGAAATAGCAAGAAATGTTTCAAGAAATTAACGTAGGGACGAAACCCCGGATCTTTTGGACGGACGTAAACGCGATTCCTGCCGGTGCGGGCGATTTACGAAGTGGCTCGAAACTCAGTAAATTAGCGGCTCTCGGAGCAACGAAACACGTTTTCAAGCATGGTTTAGTCGTTCGTTTCCGCTAAACCCTCAATTGACGAAATCGCTGCGGATCAGTCCCACAGATGGTCCAGACCTTTGCGAATCGCAGCAAAAAGGATGTCGATTTCCTGATGCGTGATAATGAGCGGTGGGGCGGCGGCGACGAGGTCGCGGATGCCGCGGACGATGACGCCTTCTTTCCGGATGAGGTTCGATGCTTTGATGCCGAGCATGCTCGTCGGTGTGAGCGCTGCTTTGCCCGCGCGCGGGACGAGTTCGATCGCTCCGATGAGGCCTTCGCTGCGAATTTCGCCTACTGCGGGATGCGATTTTAGGTCGGTCAGCTTGGCCTGAAAATACGGCCCGACATCGTCGCGCACTCGCTCGACGAGTTGGTCTTTTTCAATGACTGCGATGCTGGCGAGCGCGGCGGCGCAGGAGACGGGGTGGCCGCTGTAGGTGAAGCCGTGCGCGAGGTAGCCGCCGTGGATGAGGGTGTCGGCGATTTCGTCCGAAACCATCGTAGCACCGAGCGGGATGTAGCCGCTGGTGAGTCCTTTCGCGAGGCACATGATGTCGGGGGCGAGGTCCCAGAGTCCGCTCGCGAACCAAGCGCCCAAGCGGCCAAAGCCGGTGATGACCTCGTCGGCGACGAACAGAATGCCGTATTTTCGCGCAAGCTCGCGCAGTCCTTTCAAGTAGCCCGCGGGCGGTGGAATGACGCCCCCTGCACCCTGCACGGGTTCGGCGAAAATTGCGCCGATGGTTTCCGGCCCTTCGCGCTGGATGACGCGCTCGGTTTCTTCGAGGCACCATTGGCCGTAAGCGACGGGGTCGGCTTCGCGATTTGCGGCCCATGCGTTCGGACCGGGGACATGCACGAAGCCCGGCAGCGGGAGATCAAACGGGACGGTGCAGCTCGGCAGTCCCGTCATGCTCGTCGTCGCGAGTGTGACGCCGTGGTACGCAAATTCACGGGTGATGATTTTGGTGCGGGCGGGCTTGCCCTTGAGCTTCCAGTATCCGCGAATGAGCTTCAGCGCGGTCTCGTTGGCCTCGCTGCCGCTATTGCAAAACATGGTGTGGTTGAGGTTCGCGGGCGCGAGTTCGGCGAGCTTTGCGGCGAGGCGGATGGCAGGCTCTGTGGTGCTGTTAAAAAACGACGGGTAGTAGGAAAGCTGCGACATTTGCGCGGCGACGGCGTCCACGACTTCACGGCGGCCATAGCCGATGTTCACAGCCCAGAGCCCGGCGAGCGCGTCGAGAAGGCGGCGGCCTTCGGAATCTTTGAGCCACACGCCAGAGCCTTCCGTGATAATGTGCGTGCCCACCGCGTGCATATCCTGATGATTCGTAAATGGATGCAGATGATGGGCTGCATCCAGTTGTTGAAGTGGTGACAAGTTCATGATGAAAGTGTAGCGCACATTTATCGCTTTGACTATTCCGCAAACGCAAGCTGGCCGTTTCGAAAGCTCGCCGATACAAAAAATCAAATCACATTGGACCCACTAACTCCCGACATTCTCGCGCCCGGTGACGGCAAGAGCGCCGCTCTCGATCCTTCCATTTATACATGGACGCGGATTCTGTCTGCCCAAGATCCCGCCTTCGAGCGGGCGTATTCCGCGCTTTGGGCCGAATTCGGCGCGGCGCACGAAATGGAGTCGCGCGAGGTGATCGCGGCGCGTTTTGGAGCGTTGGCCTACGAGATGTTGCTCGTGGAAAAGGACGGCGTTTT
>JAYTMG010000333.1:0-1308 GCA_043728745.1 Verrucomicrobiaceae bacterium | reverse complement strand
CCAACGGTGTCCAAAGTCCTGAAAAATAGCGGCGGCCTTCCCCGTCGCTGTGCTCGCAGGGGGCCGGTGGTGAAGGTCTCGCTATAGCGGGCGCAGTGCTCATCAATCCATGGCTTGCGTGAAGATTTATGCAGGTTTCCGTGCGATTATGCTTGCTTCCTGTGTTGATAAATTTCGAAAAAATTCGTGATCAATACATCTTCTTTTCCGCTCCCGTCTTCCGCTTTTTCTGCCGCCGCTGATTCTCTGCAGGCATTGTGTTCTCATCCTGATTCTCCTTTGAGTCGCCAGTTTTTCACTCCGCTTTTACGCGAGATGGAGTCGCTTCCGGCTTTCCGCGTTTGCCCGGATTTGCCGGACCAAGACTGGCTTCTCTTGGGCGTTCTCCGTTCGCTTCAGCCGGTGCAAAGCGGACGCGCTTTTCTTCAAAAGGATGCATCCCTTTTGCCGGGCTGTCCGCAGCGCAGTCAGTTTTTTGAGACGCTCAAAAGTTCGCGGCGTCTTGCTTTTTGCTCTCAGTCGGCGGCCGCTTTGCTCGCTCATCTCTCGCCGCTTTTGCCGGATGCTCTGGCTCAGTTTCCGGCGCTGGCGGGGTTTGATGTTTGGGCGGGCGACGGTCACCACCACGCGGCGGCGGCCCATGACCCGCGCGATTCCGAGGGCCGCAAGCACCCGACGGGGCATCTGTATCTGCTCGATTTGCGCTCTCATTTGATCGGCCATCTCACGGTGGGCGACCAGGATGCCCGCCTCAAAGAGCACGATATGCGCGGCCTCAAACGTATGGCTCTGCAAGCGCTGCGCATGGGCGCGGCGAAGGGCCGCAAAGTCATCATCGTCTGGGACCGCGCGGGGATCGATTTCCGCCAGTGGCACCACTGGAAGGAGACGGGCGGGCTCTACTTCATCTCCCGCGAAAAGGAAAATATGACGCTCGAAGTCTGCGGCGAAAATCGCTGGGACCGCGCGGATGCGCTCAATGCGGGCGTCATTGCCGATGATCTGTGCATGCCATCCAGCGCGGGCGTGGTGCTGCGGCGCGTGCGTTTCCAGCGCCCGGATACGGGGGAAGAAATCGCCCTTTTAACAATGGAGCTGACTCTGCCACCGGGCCTCATCGCAGAACTCTACCGCCGCCGTTGGTGCATCGAAAAAGCATTCGATGAGTTTAAAAACAAACTCGGCGAAAAGAAGGCATGGGCAACCAGCGCGACGGCCAAAACCATGCAGGCCCAATTCCTGTGCATCACCCACAACCTGCTCCTGTGGCTCGACCACCAAATGAGCGTCGAACACGGCATCCACAAC
>JAYTMG010000332.1:0-10288 GCA_043728745.1 Verrucomicrobiaceae bacterium | reverse complement strand
CACGAGGTGCAGTGCGCTGTCGAAAAAGCCGATCTCGCCCTGCTCGGAGGCGAGCTTGAACGCGAGGTGATCCGGCCCCTGCAACGGGTCGCTGTCGGCATGGAGATAAAGGTAGCCGCTCGGCGCGATGAACGTGAGTTGCCGGAGCTGGTGGTGCTGCGGCCACTCCACGGGATTGTCGCTCACGAAGCCGTTGCCGACGTTCACCGGCAGCGTGCCCGTGTTCATCAGCTCCACGAAATCATTCGGAAAAAGTGCGACGGCATCCGCGAGCCATTCGTTGATCTTCACGCTGTTCACCGAGCCTTGCGCGGCGACGATGTTTGCGCTGCCCAATGTCGGGCGGCACATGTCCCACGCGCCGTCTGTCTCGCGACGACCGACGGAAGTATCCGCGAGCTGTGCGCCGAATGCCACGCTGTCCGCGATGGTGCCGCCAGCGGCGACGGACTTTGTCAAAGTGACTGTGTCGCCGGTTTGCTTGAGGCCAAATCCCGTGCGCGGAAGCGGAACACTCACGCTCGTGCTGCCGTAGATGACGAGCCGTGCGCCCGCCGCCAGCGTGGTGCCGTTTGCGATAGTGTATTTGTATGGAAGCGCCGCGTTTTCCGTGAGGCCCCAGCCGCTGAGGTCCGCGCTGGCGTTGCCGACATTTTGCAGCTCGATGATGTCCGGGAACACGCCGCTAAAGCCGAGCGTTTCCGTATTCACCGCGAGCACTTCGCTGATACGCACAATCGGCGCAGCCGCAGGCGGGACGTACGCTGTGTTCACGGTCCACGACACGCTCGCAGTGCGTGCGCTCGTGCCGTAAGCGGTGTCGTCTTGGTAAAAGCCCGCGTCGCTTTTTCCCACGACTTGCAGCGTGTGCGAGCCGTTCGCGAGGGCGCTGAGCGCGATGGGCGGGCCGTTCGCGATCTCCGCGCTGAGTGCGCCGCCATCGAGCCGATACTTGTAGTGCGTCCAGCCCGAGCCGCCGCCGGGCCAAGCGCCCGCTGCGGTGGAGATGCCACTTCCCGTCATGCGCGTACCGACGGTGATGCTCGCAGTTTGCAGATTTGTCGTGCCACTCGGCGCACCGGAAAGCGTCACGCCCAGTGTGCGCACGCCGCCTTTATCCGAACCGTTCGGGCCCGTGCCCTTCGCGGGTGATGCGGCTTGCAGGCCGAATTGCTGGCGGATTTGCGCACCGAGCCGCACGTAATCACGCGGGCCGGGAGTCGGGATATTTGTGGGGCCGACGAGCACCGGGTCCACGTTCGTATTCCCGCTGCCCGTGCCGCTCCACGTCATGCCGGCGGGCAGGATGTTATTGTTAAAAGTCACGTTCTGCGCGAGCCCCGCGCCGGGGTAGTTGCGCACGAGCGCGACGGCGCTGTGGATGATGTTTCCCTCCGCATACATGCCGCTCGATTCGTGGTAAGCGTCGTCGCCAAAATTAAGCACGCCCGTCACCGCGTCCTCACTGCCCATGTTGTTTTGGCTCACGACGGTGTTGTTCAGAAATGTGTAAAAGTTGCCCTCTTTCGCAGTCGCAGCTTGGTCGAGGTTGTAGAACAAATTTCCGACCACCGAGATGTGCGAGATGCCATCTTGTTTGCAGAGCGATAGCGAAATGCCCGCGCCAATCGTGCCGGTGAAATTGACCGCGTTGGTATCCGCCGTCGCGTCCGCCGCGGTGAGATAAAGCTTCACCGCCGTCGCAGAACTTGCGCGGACAAAATACGAGCCGTTGCGAATCGCAGGTGTCGCCGCCGGGAAGGTGTTGCCGAGAAGCGCCGTCGCCACGACTTCCTGCCCCGTGGCAAAGCCGTGCGTGCCGCAGGTGACTTGCTCCGTCGCGGTATCAATCGCTGTCGCCGCCTTCCTGCTGCCGGTGCCGCCGCCGCCATCGTTGCCGCCGCTGATGGCGCTCGCCGAGTCCGGCGAATTCGAGCGGTGGACGTTCATGAATATGTTTCCTTCCACCCACATATCGGTGCCGTCGATGTCGAGAATGTCGTCATCCGAGCCCGTGCAGACATTGTTGATAAACTGCAAAATCGCGCCGGAACGATTGCCGCCCGAGAAGTCGAACACATCGTTGTAGTCGCCTGATGCGCTGTTCATTTTGCCAAGAAACGAATCGCGCATGATCGCCCGCCCGCCCGCTGGTGGTGCGGCATTCGCGCCGTGGATGCCCTCGAAGTTCGAGCCCGCTGCCGCTGCTGGAAAGATGCAGTTGCTGATGACGAACGAGCCGCCGTCGAGATGCAGATACGCCACGTTGTTCGTCAGCCACTCGCAGTGATCGAAGACGGTGTTGGAGTTCGCAGCGCACGTCACCGCCGGGTTCCCGCCGAGTTCAAATGCCGTGTAATAGAAATGCGTTTCCGGTGCCCCCACTTGACCGTTGATCGTAATCGTCCCGCCAACGCCCGTGCCGCCCGGCACGCGGCTGAAGCGAATCGGCTGGGCCTGCGTTCCCTCCGCCAAAATCTTCCCGCCAGCCGCGACCGTCATCCCGATTCCCGTGGACAAATACACCGTCGTGCCCGGCGCGATGGTGAGCGTCACGCCGTTGTTCACCGTGAGCGCAGCGGTGACTTGGTAAGGCCCGCCCGCTGCCGTCCACGTCGTGTTTGCAGCGATTGCGCCGCTCACGCTGGCGACGGACGAGTCGTCGTACCACACGTCGAAATACGCCTGCTCGATCTCCACGCTGGCCGCGTCGAAGGCTTGCACAAACAGACGATTCAGCCCCGGCCAAAGCGCCACGCTGCTCGCCGTCCAGTCGCCCACACTCGTCGTGAACGAGGATACGTTCGTCACTTTCCACGGCGTGTAAGTCGCAGCGACGCCGTTCACTTTCACACTCGCCGTGCGCGTGCAGTCGGACTTTCCGAGCAGGTTGCACGTCGCCGCCGTGCTGCGCGGATAGCCGCTCGTGACGGTCAGCGCCGTGCCGCCCGTCGTCGCCGCGCTGATCGAAGAAAGCGACAGCGGCATCACGCTGGCAATGTAAGCGAGACGCGTGTTGTGGAAGGTCTTCATCGCATCAATGACCGTCGTGCTCACCACGCCGCCGAGCGTCTCATCCGCAAGCTGGCCGAACTGCGCCGCGCTGAAAGTCGTGTCGAGCTGGTGCTTCACCTCCGCGAAATATTCGCGGGCAAATTGCGGGTGAATCATGAACGGATGCAGCGGCGTCGGCGGGTTCCCCGAGATGTCGCTGCGAGCCATGCGGAAAAGATTGTGCGTCGCGTCGCTCGACGTGGCGCTTCGCCCGAAGATCGAATCAAGGTCATAGCAGACGAAGTTCGCACGCGGGTCAGTCACGCCGAAGTAGAGATTGTAGTCATCGCCATCGCCGTTGGAGATATTCGTCTCCGTGTTGTCCGCGATAGTGTTCACGGCCATGAAGCGATTCCATTGCACCGTGTCGCCCGCCGCCTGGATCGCCGCCACGTAGTCGCCCGTGTAAGTCGCCGCGTAGGTCGCAGGCACCGACGTTCCTTTTGCCAGCGTCTTCGTCAGCCCGATGAGGTCCGCCCATTTGTCCTCACTTTGGTTGTTCTGCTTAAAGTAATTCACGCGATACGGAGTCGGGCTCGCCGTCGCCGAAGGCTGGCCCGCGCTTTGGTCGCGCAGGTTCGCGCCGCCGCTGCTGTCCGAGCGGAGAGCGCGATAAAGATTGCCCGAGCTATCGAGCGGAAAGTGATGCGTCGCGAAGTCCGAGTTCACCACTTCGTTCGCCACGTAGAAGCCATATGCAGGCGCACCCGAGCCGGAGAGATCGACGGCATTTATGCGCAGTTGCACCGCCCGCGTCTCCGCCATCGCCAGCCCCGCTTTGCGGAAAATCGCGCTGCCCAAAAGCTGATACGGCGTGTTCTGCGAATTTAGATTCAGCGACGTGACACCCTTCCACGAATCGCTGTTGCGAAAGCTCATATTGAAACTCTGCGGCGGAATCTCCCGACTGCCATTGCCGCGATTACGAGCGCCGGAGAGATACACCACTGAGTTACCCGTGCCGTCGTGCGAGAGCCACGTCGCGTTGAACTTCGCGTGGCTGTAAGTCTGGTCGTTCGTCTCCCCCGCATTGAACGCAAATGGCGGCACGCCCGTGTTGGTACTGATGTTGGAAAGCTCGGTGCGATCTACCGCCCGCATCACCATCCGATACATCGGCTGCGCACCCGCGTAAGTCGTGTTTTCCACTTGGTAGAGACAGTTCTGAGTCTGCACGAGCGCCGCCGTATAATCCCGCGCTGGCGCAGGCCAAGTGCGAGTGAGTCCGCCATCGCTCGCCGTGAAATAGAACTCCACAATCGTCCCATTCGCCATCGCTAAAATCGACGCGCCAAAATACCCATCGCCCGCCGCCGCATCGCCGTGCGCCCCGTCATCAAACATCGCCACCGTCACAAACGAAGCCGCGCCGTCGTTGCGATAATGAAGCTGCACCGTGAGCGCCGCCGCATTGTCATCGCGCACGCGGCACGTCACCGTAACCACGTCGGCAGAAGTCGGCACCAGCGGGAAATGATCCGCCTTATCAATCACCGGCGCGATGTTCGCCGCCGCCACCGCATTCGCTGCGCCCGGCGAACCATTCGTCGCCGTGCTCGCCGCCCAGTTTTGCCCCTCGTCATTGTCAAAAGCCGCGTTGATCAGTTCCAGCGACTTGCCGAATCCATCCGCATCACTATGCCAGCCCCAGCCGCGATGCCCAAAGTCCGGCGGGTTATCGCGCTGCCGCTCCGCCCAATCGCCATCGTCCGCGTAATCCACGCTATCCACCGTCACCAGCGCCGCATTTTTCAAAACGACATTGTTCGATGAATTGGAAAGCTGCCCGACCCAGCCGCCGACAAAATTCGTCACCGCCGGATACTTCGCCGCAAACGCCACCGAGTTCGCCGCCACCACTAGATACCCGCCCGCCGGAATCGCCGGAGTCGCCGCCGGGATGGTGAAAGCCACGCCATTCGTAATCGCCCACCCGCTCACATCCACCGCCACCACGCCCGTATTTTTCAGCTCGATAAACTCCTCCGTCACCAACTCCGACAACGGGTGATACATGAGTTCATTGATGACAACATCCGCCCGGGCAAAGAGCGGAGTAAGGACGGCGACGGCGTAAACAAGGCGGAATTTCATGGATGGAAAGTGAACGTCCCAACAAAGCGCACATCCGTAACGTATCCAGTGCCGATTGCCTTACTCCGGAGTTATCCGATTGGAGCACCGCATCGCACTTCACGGCGCAAGCGTCAGTTTCACACGCGCGAATCGCTGACCCGCGCCCGCGACGGGATCGCTGATGAGCACGCGCTCCCAAGTCGCATCAATGCTCGTCACGCTGTCCGTGACCGTCGCCGCTGCGAATGTCGAAACGTCCGCGCCGAATTGCGCTTCGTAAGTCAGCCCGCTGCCGACGGCTGTTTTGCGGCGGATAAATTCCAGTTGCAGCCGGCGAGTCGCGCCTGCGCCGGTTGCGCGGACGAGCGGCATGCCCGCCGTGCCCGTGGTCGCGGTGAGCGGTGCGTCGGGCGTGAGCGGGTTCATGTTAAAGCCAAACTCGATCACGTTGTTCGAGCCGTCGCCATCCACGTCGAGCGTCGCGCCGATTTGTCCGGCGGTGAGCGTCGCCTCGGTGCCCCAAGTTTGAAAAGGCGTCGCGGGCAGCGTGTAGGCGATCTCCAGCGTGGGGCGGATCGTCACGTCGCTCGAAGTCTCGGCGGATTTGAAAAGCCAGCCATCCGTGCCGCCGCTCGTGTCGGGCTTCAAGAGCCAGCCGCGATTTGCCGTGCCCGTGCGCCACGCTTCGACATCCGCGCTCACGTCGAAAATCGCGGGGATGTCCTCCACATTTGGGTAGTGCGTGAAGCTCGCAGTGCTACGCGCGTCCACGTTGTCGGTGACGACTCCTGCGACGAGCGAATCCCACGTCGCCGTGTCTGTCCAATCCACGATCATGCGGTGAACGGCGATGCGATCATTCGTATCGTCGTTTGCGCCGGGGCCAGTCTCGATGATCAGTTTTGCCGACAAGATAATCGCCGTCGGCGGCACCTGCCCGATACCCGCGCCGAAGAGATTGTCAAACCGCACAAGCCCCTGCGCGGGCTGATTCCCAGCCGCAGCGCCGTAATCGCCATCCACACTGAGGTCGTGCGTCGCGGCGAAACTCGTTGTCGGCTGGTCGCTGGTGATGAACGTATCCTTGCAGCTCGTGTAGCCATTCAACCCTTGTCGAAAAGTCGCAACGACCGGCGTCGGCTCGCCTGCAAACATACCGGTGATGGCCTTCACCTGCCCCGCGCGGCCCGCGTGCGTCGTGCCGTACATGTCTTCGATGGTGCGGAGCAAATTATGCAGTGTCCAAGTCGGCGCAACGGTGCGCCCATTTTTGAGGTTCGCGCCGTAGAAGACCGTCGGGACGCGGTTGATGAGATTGTAGTCGTCCTCGTCCCACGTGATGACGAGCAAGCTGTTGTGCGTCTTCGCCCAATTCGCATACGCGGAAAGATTCGCCAGCAGCCAATCGTCGCCCGCTTTCCGCGAGCCATCGTGCATGTCGTTGAGCTGATTCGGGACGATGAAGCTGACCGTCGGGAGCAGCGTGAAATCCGTCGGGAACTGCGTGAACGCCTTGTTCGTCGTCGGGCTCAATTGATTCGGCGGCACGGGAACAATGCGCGAAACCCAGTTCGCCCACGGGTTGTGTTTGCGGCGGTAATGCACATTTGGCTCCGTCGCAGAATGCGGGTCGTAATCCTCGTAAGTCGGCGGCGTGGGCACGATCAAATCCGCCGCTTCCAACTGCTCGCTGTAGCCCGCAAACGTGAAGCCCGCTGTGACCAGCTCCGCGCCGAGATTCGCAGCGGTGAAAGGATACGTCGTAATCAGCGCGTCATCGAAGATACCCTGCGCTGAGCCCGAGAAAAGGTGGATGTAGTTCGGCTGACTCGGATGCGTGAGGGCGAACATGTTGTTAAACGACACACCGCCAGCCGCCAGCGAAGTAATGTAAGGCGCATTCGTCAAATCGCCGATGATTTGCCCGTAAGTGCGGTTTTCCTCTACGACGACAACGACGTGATCGTAGCGCGGCGGCGCAGCGAGCGCGGCGATGGAAAGCGCGAGAGTGGTGAAGAGTGACAGTTTCATGGCTGGAATTCCGAAGGTGCCAAAACTAGTGCGAACCACTAACATCTGCCGTGCGGCTTTCCTTACTAGCGAGTTATGAGAGCGCTATCGTGCCGACGCTGCGGCTGCACGGAATACCGCCGCTGCGTGTAGAGTTCGTCGGCGGTTTGAAAAAGCGCGGTGGCGTCGCGGGCGGCTTCCTCCGTGGCGGGATCGAGCGGTTGGCGGATGAGCGTTTTGCGGTCGGTACGGGTGAAGCGCTCGATGACTTTGCCGAGGCTCAGCGCGACGAGCTCCGGCTCGCGGTAGAGTGCGATGCTGCGGTTGTGATTGAGCAGGGCGAAGCGCGAGGCGGCGGGCGCGAGCAGGTCGCGCCCGTAGAAAACGGAGTCGTACGGGCGACCGATGAGGCCCATGATCGTCGGCGCGACATCGAGCTGGCAGCCGTGAGTTTCCACTCGCCGTGCTTGTGCGACTGCGGCGGGGCCGGCGATGAGCATGGGGATTTCGTAGGACAGAATCGGGACGGTCTGGCTGCCGTACACGCGGGCTCCGTGGTCGGCGACTACGACGAAGATGGTGTCTTCCCACAGCTTCTCTTTTTTCGCCATGTCGAAGAATCGGCCCAGCGCGTAGTCCACGTATTTCACTGCGAATTTGCGGCTGCGTTTCGCGCTGGGTTCGGGGATTCGGCCATCGGGAAATGTGAACGGCTGGTGATTTGTCACACTCAGTCCGGTGATGAAAAAGGGACGCCCTGCAGCGTGCTCGGTGCGGGCTTCGGCGAGCACGCGGTCGTAGAGGTCTTCATCGCAGTGGCCCCATGTATTGGTGAAAACGGGAGCAGGAAAATCTTTCCCTTCGATGAACCGCGCAAAGCCGTTTGCGAGCGTGAAGCGGCCCAGCCCATCGAACACTCCGCGCCCCGGATACACAAAGGTCGTCGAGTATCCATCGCGCCCGAGGGCGGTCGCGAGCGTCTCGCAGCCGTGCGCTTTTGGCCGTGCGACGAGGCTGTCGCCGGGCAGTGGCGGGAAGGATGCGAGCACTCCTTCAATGCCGCGAATAGTCCGGTTTCCGTCGGCGAAGAGATTAGTGAAAAGCAGGCCGTCTTTTTCGGCGATAGCGTCGAGTTTTGGTGTGAGGCTTTTCTTGGGCGGCACGCCGTTGATGCAGCCCCAAAACTCCGAGCCGAGGCTTTCCTCCAGCAGGACGATGACGTTCAGTTTTTTCCGCGCAGCGTCGCCGGGGATACGCCGTTGGATGGAAAACGGATCATCGCTCCACACTGCGCCGGGCGTATCGAGGAGCTTGCGAGTCCGCGCAAATGCTTCTTCGCGTGGCAGCGTGGGAAAGAATGCTTCGAAGTCGAGTTCGCGGGTCCACAGCGCGATGATGCCGCTGGTGAGGCCGTTGGAGCTGACTTCATTGAGCACGCGCTCGCTGCTCGCTTGGTGATTCACCAGCATCGCGCCGCCGATGAGCGCCGCCGTCGCGCCGGCCCACGCGCCGAGTCCCGCAAGGCTGCGTGCGCCTTGCGGCGCGGCCCATCGCCAAAGCGCCCACGAGATCGCCGCAGCACCGAGCACGCTCGCGGCGACGATACTTTTCCACGGATACATCTCGGCGACGTTCGCGCTCACCTCCGTCCAATAATGAATGTAGTCGATGGCGACGGTATTGTAGCGCGAGTTGTATTCGCCGAAGAACAGATACTCGCCTTGCAGGAGAAAGAGCAGCGCGACCCAAGTCAGCCACGTCACGCCGAGCATTCCGCGCCCACCTTTTCGCAGCGTGAGCCAGATCGCGCATGGAGTGAAAAGCACCGCACCGATCATCATATCCAACAGCAACCCGGTGCCGAAAACCCGCGCCCAAGCCGACGGCGCAATCGCTGGCAAAGCACCTTCCGGCAGCCCCGCCGACGCCGCATCTGGCTGAAACTGCACCGCCAGAATCGCACGAAGGATCATTGAAAGCACAACGAAAACAAACACCTGCGCGATGGCAAATCGGAGACGTGATCTTTCGGCGACGACAGTTATGGACATTGGCCGTCTGCTAAAGCAGGAGCCGCTAACATCCGTGTGCTGCCCTCGATTACTCGCGAGTTATTTGAGCACTTACTGCGGAACAAAGGCCCTATTTCTTCGCCTCGAAATGCTTCTCCAGCAGGTCCACGAGGTCCAAATCGATCTGCGCGGCGAAGTGCAGCATCGGGAGATTCTCGGTCTTCGCGGCTTGCTGGAGGCCGCGCACGGTGGTGTTAAACGCATCGCCCAATTTCCGGTCGGTGAGTTTGGATTTGATGGCATCCCACCACGGACCGGCGTCGGCGGCGGTCTTGCGCATTTCGTTCCAATCGGGGTGTGGCGCGGCTTCGAGCACGTGGAGCTTGAAGCCGACGTAATCGAGCAGGCTCACTTCTTTGGGCACCTTGAGGCTCGCGCTGTCGAGGTTGTCGATGAGCACGCGGAAAAGCTCCACCGAGTTAAGGGCGACGGCGTGGTGCGCTTTGTCCGTCGCCGCTTTGTGCAGCGCGGCGAGCAGGGTGTTGAATTGCTCCAGCGCAGCGGCAGGCAGCGCCTCGCGGACAGCGGCGGTATTGCCATCCGCGGTGATGAGCATTTTCGCGATGCTGGCGTCGTTTTTATCGAGGGCAAATTCGACGATGTCTTCAAACGGCGAGGTCGCGTGGAGCAGTGCTTCGTTCGCTTTGGCGGCGTCGCGAGCGAAGGCGCTGAGTGTGGTGAAGATGAGTGCTGTGAGGATGGTGCGAATGGGTGTCATGTCGGTTTTTTTGTGCGGAAATCTTTCGGCAGTGTCACGGCAAACTCCGTCCACCCGTCCTCACTGCGGACGAGCGCTACGTCGCCGCCGTGGGCGCGGGCGAGTTCGCGGGAGAGGCTGAGGCCAAGGCCCTGGCCGGTTTCTTCGGCGGTGTGCTCGGCGCGGAAGAACCGCTCGAACAGCCGGGCGCGGTGTTCGGGGGCGATGCCGGGGCCGGTGTTTGCGACGCTCAAGCGCAGTGAGTCGCCGCCGTTGGAAAGCGCGACGCGCACTTCGCCGCCGTCGCGATTATACTTCACGGCGTTGTCTAGGAGGTTGCTGGCGATTTGGGAAAAGCGGAGGGCATCGACGCGAGCGG
>JAYTMG010000331.1:0-1972 GCA_043728745.1 Verrucomicrobiaceae bacterium | reverse complement strand
AGTGAAGGCGAGCGATGTGGATTTCTGCCGGAGGTATCCGCACATCGCGAAGAGCGCCGCAATGCTGAGCCCGTGGCCGAGCATGAGCAGCGATGCGCCCGTGACGCCGATGGCATTTCCTGCGGCGATGCCGAGGAAGATGTAGCCCATGTGCATGACCGATGAGTAGCCGAGCATCCAGTCGAGCTTCTTCTGCGCGATGGTGACCAGACCGATGTAGAGAATGTTCGCGACGAGCAGGATGAGCAGGAGGTTCATCCAGACTTTCGCGCCTTCGGGAAGCATCGGCAACGCGATGCGAATGAGGCCGTAGAGGCCAAACTTTTTCAACACGCCTGCATGGAGCATTGCGACTGGTGTCGGCGCGCTGGCATACGCTGGAGCGGCCCACGAATGGAACGGGAAGAGCGAGATGAGGACGCCGAAGCCGACGAGGAGCCAGATGTAGATGCCGCCTTGTTGGTCCGCAGGGATGAGATGCCGCGCCTTCGTCATCGCGATCATGTCAAACGTGCGGGCACCTTCCGGAAATGCGAGATAGAGTTTCGCGAGGCCGACGAGCAGGATCATGCTTCCGACGGCGAGATAGATGGTGATTTTCCACGCCGCGACCTGACGCTCGCCGTGGCCCCAAATGCCGATGAGCAGGAACGTCGGGATGAGTGCGAGTTCGTGGAACGCGTAGAAGAAGAACATGTCCACCGAAGCGAACGCGCCCGCTGCGCCGCCACTGATGAGCAACACGCAGGCGTAGAAAAGATTTTCCCGTTTGTCGATTTTCGGAGTCACCCACACGGCGGCAACAGTGACGACTGCGGTGAGCAGAAGCATCACGAGCGCAAGGCCGTCCGCACCGAAAGTCAGATTCAGGCCCCACTCGGGAGCCACGGCCCAAGTCGAACCGTAGGAGAACCCGCCGGGCGTCGCAGGCTTGTAGCCGATGAGCGCGACGATGGTGAGCACGAGTTGCGTCCATGCGGAAAGCAGCGCGCTTTTGCGGGCTGGTGCGCCGAGTGCGATGACGATCGCATTCAGGATGGGCAGTAGAACGATGAAATTAAGAACGGTCATTTAGTTCTTCGATGTAAAGTGAACGATGGCCCCGATGACGGCGACGACCACGAGGGCGATAAGTGCGTAAAGCATCCAAGGTGTTGAAGCGGCCATATTATTTAAAAACTACGAACCAGATGAGCCCCACAACCCCGAGGCCGAAAACGAAGGAGTAGCCCTGCACATTTCCAAATTGCAGCAGACGGAAAAGGAACCCGACGCTCCACGCAGCCATCCCCGCCAGCCGGACGATTCCGCTGATGAGGCTGTCGATGGCGTTCGCGATGTAAGCCAACACATCCTGCGTCCCCGCGACAATCGCGCCGTAGATTTCGTCGAAGTAAAACTTGTTGCGGAATGCGGAGATGCGGATGGGCTCTTTGTCCTTGCCGGTGTAGAGCGTGAATGCTGCGAACGTCCCGATTGCAAAGGCGATGGTCGCAGGGATTGCGACGCCCCAATGGAAATGCTGGTGCGCTGAGAAGAACCATTTCTCCGGAGCAAACCCCGCGACCACGCTCAGTGCCGCAAGTATCAGGAGAGGCACCGTCATGCGCGCTGGGCAATCGTGCCCGTGATGCGCGGCTTCCGTGCGGGCCTTACCGAGAAAGGCGACCACGAAAAGGCGGGTCATGTAGAACGCAGTGAGCACGGCAACCGTGAGGCCGATAAAATAGAGTGGCGTGCTCTTTTCGCTCGCTGCCGCGAGAATGGAATCTTTCGACCAAAAGCCTGCCAGCAGCGGGAAGCCCGTGAGCGCCGCAGTGCCGATCGCGAATGTGATCGCGGTCTTCGGCATATGCTTGGAAAGGCCGCCCATTTTCCAGATGTTCTGCTCATGATGCAGCGCATGGATGACCGCGCCGGCTCCGAGGAAGAGCAGCGCTTTGAAAAACGCGTGCGTGAAAAGGTGGAACAT
>JAYTMG010000330.1:0-5625 GCA_043728745.1 Verrucomicrobiaceae bacterium | reverse complement strand
ACGCGAAAGGATTTCCCATTTCGCGCTTTTTTGCGTTTTTCGCGGGCCAATCTCGCGGTGCCTCAGCGCAAGTAACAAAGTAGAATTAATCACACCCGCTCCAGCGTCAGCGCGCTGAGGATCGGGAATTTCCTGCGCGAAGTGAATCGCCGCCTTCGATTACGCGGCGGGTGTGTAGCCCATCACGATGTCGAATTTCGCGGCAAGTTCCCCAGCTTTTGCGCCGGGCAGCGGCGCGAATTCCGGCGTGATGGATGCGCGCATCGCGTCATCTTTGATGCTCTTCCAGATGCCGTCCTTCTCGTTTTGTTCGATGCCCTTTACGTAGCATTGCGTCGTCCATTTTTCGCGGCCTTTCATCTTCACCGCAAAATGGATGTGCGGAGTGCGGCCGGTATATGGAACGGGCTTGATCGTGCGGAAGAGATACTCGCCGCTTCCACCCGTCACAAAGCGCCCGAAGCCCTGAAAATTGCCGTCCTTTTTCTCCGTCGCGCCACCGCTCTTGCTGTGCAGATAAACGCCCTGCGCATCGCATTGCCAAATCTCCACGACCGCCCCGCGAATCGGCGAGCCATCGGGGCCGAGGATGCGCCCGCTGAGATACGTCACTTCGCCCAAGGCGGGAGTCGCGGCATCGTTGATGATCAGCAAATCGTTATCCGTATCGAGCGGCAGATGGTCGGGATAAAACGGCCCTTCAGTCTGCTTCGGCGTGCGGAGAAGCTCTTCTGCAAACGCGCCGGGCGTTGTGAGAAAGGCGAGGCCCAAGGCTGTACGGCTGAGAAATTCGCGGCGTTGCATCCAGTTTGAAGAGTTCATGGAGAGTGAAACTGCCCGATCGGGAATAAGTTCCGAGAAAAAAGCGCGCCGCTCGAAATCATCAACACCGAACGTGGCGGTAACAAATCCATAACACAGATGCGCGAGCCTCTTCCCCAAGGCAGGAGCAATCCGCGAATGCCGCAAAAACCAAAAACTCAAACATCATGAAAACACCGCAATTCAAAAATCTTCGCTCGCAAGGCTTCACCCTCATTGAGCTCCTCGTCGTCATCGCCATCATCGCCATCCTCGCATCACTCGCCCTACCGACTATGACGCGGGCGATGATGCAAGCGCGCTTCACGACCACCGTTCAAAATGCGAAACAGATCGGCATCGGCCTCCGAATGTATTCCGCAGCGAACGATGGCCAATTCCCGCTCTACAAAGACCCAGACGCCAGCACAAATCTCGTCGCAACCTCGAACGAAGCCTTGGAACTCCTCATGCCGCGCTACGCAGGCGGGGACAAATCCATCTTCACCAACAAGTCATCCGCTTGGACCAAAAAGCTCCCGGCTTCCGTGAGCGACCAGTATCTCCTCCGGGCTGGCGAATGCGACTGGGCCTACGTTCGCGGACTTTCCGAGACTTCGGACTCACGCCTGCCGCTCCTCGCCACCGCGTTCGCTCCCGGCGGAACGACCTACGTGAAAGATTCCTCGAAACCCGGCGGAGTGTGGAAAGGTGAGCTCGCCGCAGTCCTCCGCGTCGATGGAAGTGTGCAAACCACGCCGGAGCCCAAAGACACCGGCACCGGCACATTCATCAAACGCACCGACAGCCCATCCAAGAACATGTTCGAAAAAGACACCGGCTGGCTGGAAGGCGACAACGTCCAAGTGCTCCTGCCGATTCCGGTCGGGTCCTAATGAACCGTCCGGTGTGGAATGACCGAATGACGAGGTCGCAAGCGTGGGTCGGCGAACTCTCCCACTTGCGCCTAGTGGTCTGTCAATCGTCGTGTGAAGGTAAGCCAGCGTGTTTATCGGCGGTGATTTGTGACTGGTGAGAAGTGATTAGTCGCAAGGCGTGTGGGTGAGCCTTCCCGCTTGCGACCAGTCACCTCTCACGAGTCACAAGTCACCGCCCGATTGCTCAAGCGGCTACCGCCATCTCACGACTGACAGAGCACTAGAGTAATCCGGCGGTGACTTGTAACTCGTAACTCGTGAGTGGTGACTGGTCGCATGGCGTGTTGGCACCGCACGCTTGCGTTTCGTCATTCGTCATTCACAACTCACAATCGACACGCAATCCGCCGAGCGCCACAGCACCAACCGCCACATGAAGAAGTTCATCATCCTACTCCTCTGCATCGCCATCGGCATCTACCTCTACGCGCCCTACCGCACCGTCGGCCAATACCGCGACGCCCTCAATAACGGCGACACCGCCACACTCAACAGCCTCGTCGATTTCCCCCAACTCCGCAAAACCATGCGCGGCCAGCTCCTCCAAAAGCTCACCGCCGAAAACCAATTCGCCGGAGCCGCCGCCATCCTCGCCGGCCCCGCCATCGACACGATGCTCGAAGGCATCATCGGCGAAACCAACATCGGCAAACTCCTCGCCCTCGGCAAAGTCGTCCGCGGTGCAGAGCCCCAAACGATCCAAAGCGTCTCCTGGATCGCCCCGCACAAAGTCTCCGTCAAAATGTCCGGCGACGAATCCCCCCTCACCTTCACCCTCACCGGCAAAGGCTGGAAGCTCACCGGCAAAGAAGTCGGCGACACCCTCTCAAAGCTCCAATCCCTCCTCATCAGCCCCACACGCTAAGAGTTATTTCGAGTCCGGTTTATTGTCATGAAAGCGCCCAATGTCCTCGGCTCGTCAACTCGCTGCTTGGGAATCGCTAAACCTAAAAACGGCGATGGAAAGTGACTACGAAGGACGCAAAGAACGCGAAGGAAGGACTTTCCAAGCGGATTGCGTCGGAGGAATTTCTCACCCCAGCGATGAGTCGAACGCGACCCCGGTATCATTCGCTTTACTTCTGTCTTCGCGCTCTTCGCGCCCTTCGTAGTCACCTCTATTCACTTTTCTAAACAAGCCGCCTCGTTGACTATTTTCCACAACCCAGATCGACTGGTGCCAAGGGCGGAGCGTCACTTTTTCTCCGAGAGCCACTTCCACGCGAAGTAGCCCTGATAGGTCGAGGGGCTTTCTTCGCGAATCTTCTCCAGCACTTTGAAAGCGTCGTCTTTTTTCTGCGCCCGAAAAAATGCCTGCGATTCACCAAAGAGGCGCGCGGCGGCGGCGCGCTGCTGGTCGCGCTGGGCGAGATAGGCCGTGATGAGCGGCTTTGCGGCAGCCGATTCGCCGTGAATGCGCGAGAACTCTGTCCACTTCGGCACCCAATCCGCAGGCTTGCCCTTCATCGCGGCGGTGATCGCCGGGACTGCTTTTACCGCAGCGTCTTCGGCGGCTTTTGCGAGCATTGCGCCGCTAAATTTCGAGGACCTCGCGGCGTGGCTCACCCAGCCCCATTCGCCTTCCCGCGCCCACTTCGCGGCGTGCGGGATGCTCTTTTTTTCGTTCAGCCCGTTCATCGCATCGAGCCACTCGATTGCGTCGTCCACGGGCGAGAGCATGAACATGTGGTTCAGGTTTGGCGGGGCGAAAAGGCGCAGCTTCGTCCAGCCCATCGCACGGAAGCAATCGTAGGCGTGCTCCCCTTGCGAGAAAGGGACGACAGGGTCCGCCTTGCCGTGGATGACTGCGATGGCGATGCCTTTCTGCTTTTTGAGCACCTCGGGCTTGTCCTCCCACAAGTTCGGCTCGTTCTGCATCCAGCAATCGCCCGCGATTGGAAACGCCCCCTGAAAAAGATCCGGGAAGTGCATAATCACGCTGTATGTCAGGAACCCGCCCTGCGAATGCCCGCCGACGTAAGCCAGTGTCGTCTTGAAATTTTTTCGCACCTCTTCCGTGACATCCGCAACGAGCGGCGCGCTCGCAAAGCCGAAGTTATTTTTCCCGAATGGGTCCGTCCCGTTCTCTCCATTTGGGCAGCAAAGAATGTCGTCTTCGCACCACTTCTTCGCCTCGAAGCTGCGCAGATAATCCAGCCCGTTCATGCTCGACCCGTGAAGGAAAACGATGAGCCGTGCGCCCACTTTCGCGTCATACTTTTTCGGCACACGCAGAAAGTAACGCATCCCTTTCCCGGCTGATTTCAGCAGCGCCGTGGAGCCGGGCTTCACCATTGCGGGAGAAGCGAGCTCCGGCGGCTTGTCGTCCTTGGCGATGGCTTGCGAGGTGATCAGAATGACGCTGAAGATGGTCGTTCGAAGGCGGGCAAGAAGTGAGTGGTTCATGGGCATGAGAATTCTTTGAGCGAGGGCTGCTTTTGTCTGCCTGCTATCAGCCGTTTGCAAAGAAAATATCGTGGGTTTTTCGGGTGCCCGCCACTTCGCGATTGCGCGATGCGTTGGGATTGGGCATTCGCCTTTGCATGTCACGACACGATGGCCGCCGGCCCGATTCACTACGCACGCTCACTTTTACGCCCGATTTCGCGCCGAATGCGACGGGGTCTGTGCTGATCTCGACGGGGAATACCCGCGTGATTTGCACGGCGATGATCGAGGAGGGCGTGCCGCGCTGGATGAAGGAGCAAAACGTCGTGGGGGGCTGGGTGACGGCGGAGTATTCGATGCTCCCCTACTCGACGCTTCAGCGCAAACAACGCGACATCAGCAAGGGGAAGATCGACGGGCGCTCGTCGGAAATCCAGCGGCTGATCGGGCGCTCGATGCGGGCGGCGATCGATTTGGAAAAGCTGGGGCAGCGCACGATGTGGATCGATTGCGATGTGCTGGCGGCGGATGGCGGGACGCGGACTGCGAGCATCACGGGCGCGAGCGTGGCGGCGGCGCTGGCTTGCAAGAAGCTGATGGAGGCGGGGCTGATCAAGGCGTGGCCCATCAAGCAACTGGTGGCGGCGGTGAGCGTGGGCATTTTCGAGGGGGAGCCGTTGCTGGACTTGAACTATGTGGAGGACCGCGATGCGTCGGTGGATATGAATGTGGTGATGACGGAGAGCAGCCAGTTTGTGGAGATCCAGGGCAGCGGCGAGGAGAGCACGTTTTCCGAGGCCGAGATGGGCTCGCTGCTGGCGCTGGCGAAAAAGGGGATCGCGGAGTTGCTGGACGGTCAGCGGGCGGTCATCGGGCGCTAAAGCGTGGCCTCGATTTACTCCATCTATGCGCGATGGCAGCCGAAGTTTCGCGCGGCGCGGATGCGGCGGTTTCGCGATGCGTTCGGGCCGACGGAGGCGACGACGGTGCTGGATGTGGGCGGGAATTATTATGACTGGGAGCCGCTGGGCGTGGCGTGCAAGTTCACGATTTTAAACATCGACGCAATCCCGTCCGGCTGGGAGATGCCGCCGAATTTCCGCTATGTGGTGGGCGATGGCTGCGCGCTGGCGGAGGCGGATGGCGCGTACGACATCGCCTACTCAAACAGCGTGATCGAGCACCTCACGACATGGGAGGCGCAGGAGCGTTTCGCGCGGGAACTGCGCCGCGTGGGCCGCGGTGTTTATGTGCAGACGCCGAACCGGTGGTTCCCGATCGAGCCGCATTTTCTCGCGCTGTTTCTGCACTGGCTGCCGCGCAGCACGCACCGTTTTCTTTTTCGCTGGTTCAGCGTCCGCGGCTGGCTGCGGCGCGGGGATAATGTGAATCTCGATACGCTCGTAGGCGAACTGCGCCTGCTGAGCTACGGCGAAATGAAGCGGCTGTTCCCCGACTGCGAAATCCGCCGGGAGAAATGGCTGGGCCTGACGAAGAG
>JAYTMG010000329.1:0-1845 GCA_043728745.1 Verrucomicrobiaceae bacterium | reverse complement strand
TTGCCGAACGGGAACGGATGAAAGTGCGCGATATAGTCCGGTCTTGCGGCGCAGAGGAGTTGCGAGAGCGCCACCGCATCCGTGGGGTGCAACTCAAAGATTTCCGGCTGCATCGGCGGGTGAGGAGTCGGATTCCAGACGCCATGCGGCTTCGACCAGTGCGACGCCTCCACGGATGGTCGGGATAAAACCGCTGCCGAAAAAATCACCGCCAGCCACGCTGAGTTCGGCCGCGTTGACGACAAGATCGTACGGATCTGGAGATCGCAAATCCGGCGCAATGCGGACTTCGATTTGGTAGTTTGCAGCGGGCAATGGCAGGCGCGGGATGCGACAGACAAATGCGCCGGCGGATGGCAGTTTTCCGAAGCTGGCGTTCGTAAAGCGGTTCGAGTGACTGAAGACGGGGACGCCGTATGGGGTCATGACGTTGATCCGCGCGGCGAGCTCCGGCGGGGTGCGGCTGGTGTGATTTTCAAAATGGAGCCACACGTCGAGGTCACGGCCTGACATAGCGGCACCGACGGGGTTTCCAGACGTGTCCCGGAATTCAATTCCGACAACGCGGATTTCGCCGCTGCCGGAACGGTCGGTGCGTTCGCGCAAAGAGCGTCCACCGCCGCCGATGCTGTTGAGATAATAGCCAATCGCCTCGGTCTGCGTGCCGTCAAATGCGACGCGTCCATGACTGAGCACGATGCCGCGCCGACAGAGGTTCTCGACCGCCGCAGTATTGTGGCTGACGAAGATGACGGTGCGCCCGGCCTTTGCGACCTCCCCGATTTTCCCGAGGCACTTTTGCTGGAAGCTCGCGTCACCTACGGCGAGCACTTCGTCGATGATAAGAATCTCCGGCTCGAGGTGTGCGGCCACAGCGAAAGCGAGGCGCACGCGCATGCCGCTCGAGTATCGCTTCACGGGTGTGTCGAGAAATTCCTCAACGCCGGAGAATGCGGCGATCTCGTCGAACTTCGCCGCTACTTCGCGACGCGTCATGCCGAGGATGGAGCCGTTCAGGAATACGTTGTCGCGTCCTGTCAGTTCCTGATGGAAACCGGTGCCGACCTCAAGCAGCGAGGCGACACGGCCGCGGAGTTTCACGCGCCCGCCGCTCGGCGCTGTGATTTGCGAGAGAATCTTGAGTAGCGTGGATTTTCCGGCCCCGTTGTGACCGAGGATGCCGAGCACTTCACCACGGCCAATCTCAAATGAAATATCGCGCAACGCCCAGAAAACACTGTCGGCGTCCTGCGCGCCGCCCAAGCGTGCGCGCAGATCCCGGAAGAATGTGCGACGGTTCAGTTCGCCGAGTTTATACGACTTGCTGAGATTTTCGACGCGGAGAATGGGCGCGGTCATGGCAGCGAATCAGGCATTGGATCCAGCGGGCTTGATGCCATCGAGGATCAGTGAGGTGTACCCGAGGACGCCGTTCTGATTGCGGCGGTCGTAGCGGCGCGAGCGTTGGATATGTCCGCAGTCGGACGTCCAATCGGTGTGATGGAAGCGGCCACCTTCATCCCAGTATTCGAGGCGTTCAACTTGGAAGCCCGCGCTTGCGAGCAGCGCCCCGAGTGAGCGGTGGTCAAAAAGAATTTTGTGGTCATCGGCACCCGGCCCGGTACCGCCGGGGCGGACGTGCGCGCGGTAGGCCGGGTCAGGGTTCATGCCGTCGGGCACGGCGAGGCGCAGCGTGCCGCCGGGGCGCAGGAACTCAAAGCAGTTCGCAATGGCGGCGCGAGCCTGGGCTTCGGTGAGGTGCTCCCACACATGTTCGGCGAAGAACGCGACGCGCGAACCGGGCGACCAATAACGCGCGAAGCTCGCTCGATCGGTGACATCGAG
>JAYTMG010000328.1:0-8297 GCA_043728745.1 Verrucomicrobiaceae bacterium | reverse complement strand
AATCCCCCACGTCCTCCTCGCCGCGCACGCCGGGACCATCATGGGAGTCGAGAGCAACGCCATGCAATTCTACCCCGAAGCCAGCGCCCCCGAAGCCCGGATCCACCCCGGCCTCTACCGTCGGCGCGAAGGCGTGCTCGACCTCTCCACGCTCGGCCCCACAGGCTTTGGCTACCGCGTCGCGGAAATCGGGCGGCGTCATTGACCCTCTTGCACCCCGCTATTCCTGCTCAACCCGCACCAGCGCCCGCGTCGCGTGACGGGCTCCAGGGGCGAGCGTGATGGCATTTTCAGCGGCGTTCACCGTCTCGATGCAAATCATGCGGGGCCATTCGGCACCGAGGTCCGCGAGGGACATTCCTTTTCCCTGCCAAGGGTTCCAGACAACTGTGGAGTCCGAGCCGGATTTTTCCACAATGATGCGGCGGCTCAGTGAAGGGTCATCCACGGTGCAAGTCGTCGTGGTGTTGAGGTAAAGGCGGTCGGTTTCCTCCTCGATACGAATCGGACTTTGGTCCTGAACCTTTCGTTTTCCTCCATCCACTTTGTCCAGATACTCCGCTCCGGAAAGGCCGCAGACAGTGACTTCCAGCACATCCGCGACCGTGAGATACGTGTGCAACGCATCCTCGTAGATGAACGGCTCCGCTGACGTGTTCTCGGTCTCCAGCGTCATCTCCAGCGAAGTGCCAAAAACGATTCGGTAGCGGAGGACAAAATCGTGCGGCCACAGGGCGCGCGTCGCGTCATTCGAGGCGACTCGCAAGACGACATGCACCTCGCCGCCGAGCGTGAGTGAGAGCGATTCGATGTCCCACTCCATCGTCCTCACGAACCCGTGCGCGGGAAGTTCCGGCTGGCCCGACTTCGGCCCGAACCACGGGAAAATAATCGGCACTCCGCCGCGAATCGCTTTGCTCGGATTGAAGTGGCTCTTATCGCTGAGGAAGAGCACCGGCGGTGTGCCCGCAGGCTGAAACATCGTGATGTGCGCGCCGTGCAAATAGACTTCCGCAGTGACCAGCGGCGTCGCGATGTCGAGACGCACGAGCCCTCCGGGAGTGTCGGAGAATGTGGCAGCGTCGGGAATCTCCCATGCGCGAAGGTCGGCGGCGGTTTTCATGAGCCAATGCTACGAAGGCCAGTCCGAGAGCCAAGCATGGAATCACGCCCCGAGCCGCTCGCGAAAGAAAGTCCCTCCGGGCGCCCCCGCAGGAAGCGCGCGCACCGCGCCCAGCCAGGTCGCGCGGACGACATCGGGAAAAGCTCCCAGCCCGAAGCGCCGAAGATGGCGGAATGAGTTTCCGGGAATATGCCGGATGAGCCGCCGACCGTGCGATGTGTGTGCGGATAAAAAGGCGGCGTTTTGCAGCATCGCGGCGTGTTTCATCCGCTCAGGGAAATCGTCCACTACGAGCCCGCCGCCCGGTGGCAGATGGGCCACGCGGGCCTTGGGCACATAGACTCCGGCTGCCACCTGCGTACAGCGCAGGGAGAAATCGAGGTCTTCTCCGCGCATCCAAAAATCCCCGCGATGCAGTCCCGCTTTTTCCAACGTCGCACGCGCCACGAGGAGCGCCACACCCGTCGCCCATGAAAACGGTTCCGGCGACGAACCGCATATCCGCAGGAAATCGCCCGGCGTTGCAGCGCGGCGCAGGATGCTGAATTTCGCGCGGTCGAGCAGGCCGGGGAACCAATTCAGCCGCCCCTGTGCGTCCGCCGCTTGCGGACATGCCGAGCCAGCTTCAGTCATCGCGGCGAGCAGCAATCCGAGCGTGTCGGGCTCGACCACCACATCGTCGTCGAGCACCCACACATGCGTCAAATCGGGGAATGCCGACAGCGCGGCTTGCTCGGCAATCGCGAGTCCAGCGCCGCAGCCGGGGTTGCCCGGTGCCGCGACATAATGCGCTCCGTTTCGCGTGACGACTGCGCGCGTCTCTGGGTCGTTCGCATTATCCGCGACGACGATGCCGTGCAGCGCCACGCTGCTTTTTTCCAGCGAGTCCAGCAGACGCTGCAACTCCGCAGGGCGACGATACGTGGCGGTGACGGTGACGACTTTCACGGTTCCCCCAGCTTTGTAACGCCGCGCTGATGCAGCGATTGGATGTGCTCGCGAATCTCAGGCCACGCGGCTTCCGGGAGCAGTTTCGTCATGCAATACGGCTCGCGAAATTTGCAGTAGTCGAAGCACGGACGCCACGGGCAGATGTCGCGGATGACGAGGTGATGCAGGTCGCCCCACGGTCGAAACCAGTCCGGGTCCGTCGGCCCGAAAACCACAATCGCAGGCCGCCCGCAACTCGCTGCGAGATGCCCCGGCCCGGAGTCGTTGCACAGCAACAAATCCACGCGCCCCAGCACATCGACGAGCTCATTCACCGTCAGCGACGGCACGACGCTATCCGCCAACGGCGCGAGAGCCATGCCGTAGCCGTCGGGGTCCGCGATGAGCGCGAGGTGGAAATCGAACGTCGCCCGCATCCGCCGGACGATCTCTGCGAAGTATGCTTCCGGCCAGCGCCGCACGGCGATGCGCGCACCGGGATGCAGCACCACGACAGGTTTTGTGATGCCGACAAACAGCGCATCCACACGCGCCGAGCGATAGGCAGGGTGCTCCAGCTTCGGCCCGGCTTCTGCCATGTCGGGGAAATCCAGCGCCGCCCCGAGGTCGCGCCAATCCTCGACGCGATGCTGCTTCGCGCGCGAACGAACGACGGGATTCGACAAAAAGCGATGACTCCCTTTCAGCGGAAATCCAAACCGCCGCTGCGCATTTACCAGCCACATCAGCAAATGGTCGCGCGGGTCATTTCGCACGGAAACCGCCGCATCAAATCGCTCGCGGCGCAACCGACTCATCAGCCCCACCAGCTCCGGCCAGCGCCACGCCCAAAGTCGGTATTTCCCGCGATAGGCGCTCCACGGCGCATCATACGAAATGAACCGAATCTCCGGAAACGACGCCGCCAGCAAAGGCCGGGCGTGCGGTTTCCCGACGAGCGTAACATCGTAGCGCTCGACTGCGGCCCGCAGCAGCGGAGTCGAAAACGTCAAGTCGCCCAGCCCCCAAAGCTCCAGCACGAGGAGCTTGGGACGTTTCACGATTGTCGGCAACGGTTCGGACATGCGGTGCGAGTTGTCGGGAAAAGCAGCGTTCGTGTCGAGCGCGCCGCGTCACTCCTGCGACTCCACCGCCCTTGGCGCGTGGTCGCGATCTTCTGCCTCCACGTTTTTCGTCGCCTGCTCCAATTCCTTCCGAGTCTTGAAAACGTAGGGCGGCTTCGCCCATTTTTTCGATAAGGCCAGCGCCGGAGTCGGTGGAGGTAGTGGATTTTTCCCCCGCCAGTCTTGATAAAGCGCGCCTGTGAAAAGCGCGGCCATGAGAAAAATCACGAGCTTGATCTCGTCGCGGGTCATTTCCGGGCAGTTGTCCGCTCGAACTTGAATTTACTCCGCACGTTTGCCTGAAAAAAGCGTCCCTTCGATTCCGCCTTCATCAGCTCCGCATGCACCTCATCCGGCACCTCCAGATAGCGATACACACCACCGTGGCGGAACTCCACTTCGAGCGTCTTCGTCATCGTATCGAAGCCGACGCTTCTTAAATTGGAAGACTCCACGGGAACCCGCTTCATCGGGTCTGCAAATGCTGGTACAGCGAAGAGAATTCCCGCAGCGAGGAAGGTGCGGCGCGTCATCTTGAGGTTGGAAGGTTGAAGGGACATCAGCCGCGCAGGCTACTGCCTCGCACCCGCGATGTCAGTGACTTTAATTTAGGAAAACGCAATCAGCTCTACTCCGCCGGGCGTACGGCGAGCTTCACGCCTTTGAATCGCATTCCGCGTAGGGCCAGGACGATGTCGCGCGCGTGGTCTTCATGCACGTCGAACAGCGTGGCTTTCGGCAGGACGCTGATTGCGCCGAGGGCTTCGCGGGGAAGCGACGTTTCGTTGAGCAGGAAGCCGACGACGTCGCCAGGCTTCACGTCGCAGTCGAGGCCGGCATTCATCATGAGGCGGACCATGTCGGGCTCGTGCGAGCTGGATGGCCGGGCCGCCGGACGCGGAGTCGGAGTGGCAGTGCGCGGCTTCACAGGGCGATCATCGCGTTGTTGCGGGGGACGGTCGTCGCGCTGCTGAGGGCGATCATCGCGTTGCGGTGGCTGCGGGCGTGGGCGCTCCTCGCGTTGAGGCGGGCGGTCGTCGCGGCGCTGCGGCGGGCCATCGCGGCGCGGTCCCCGGTCGTCGCGGCGTTGCTCGAATCTTTGCGGCGGACGATCTTCGGCGATCTGCGCGGGCTTCGGCACGTCGCTGTCGAGGAGTGAGATGAGCGCGGAAGCGATGTCGGTCGGGGTGTGACCGGCGTCGAGCAGGCGATCGACAAACTGATCGGATTTCTTGAAAACGCCGCCTTCCAGCACGCCTCGTACTTTTTCAAAGAGGGCGTCACCGCGACGCTCTTCGAGGGCTTCGAGTGTGGGCACGACTTGGCGTTTGATGGTGCTCTTCGTGAAGCGCATCAAATGCTGGAGCTTCCAGACTTCGCGCCCGTCGGCAAAGGTGATGGCTTTTCCCGAGCGACCTGCGCGTCCGGTGCGGCCAATGCGGTGGACGTAGTCTTCGCAGTCCTGCGGCAGGTCGTAGTTGAAGACGACTTCGAGGTCATCGACATCGAGCCCGCGGGCGGCGACGTCGGTGGCGACGAGGAACTCGATTTTCTTCTCCTTCAGCCGTCGCATGACGCGCTCGCGCGCTGCCTGGGCGATGTCGCCGTGGAGCTTGTCGGCGGAGAATCCGCGTGCGGCAAGGTGCTCGGTGAGTTCATCCACCATCATCTTGGTCGCGCAGAAAATGATGCCGTATTTCAAGTCGAGGAAGTCGATGACGCGGCAGAGAACCTCCAGCTTCGAGCGGCGCTGCACTTCGT
The DNA here is from genome assembly GCA_043728745.1 of Verrucomicrobiaceae bacterium. Taxonomy (GTDB): domain Bacteria; phylum Verrucomicrobiota; class Verrucomicrobiia; order Chthoniobacterales; family Chthoniobacteraceae; genus SXWH01. Next base: position 3,359 of record JAYTMG010000328.1, on the reverse strand, counting down.
AGTAAAACTGCTCGATGTCCGGCGCGGAAACCGTCTGGCTCTCGATTTGGACAGTGGCGACGTTCTTCGTGAACTTGTCGATCATTCGTTTGATCGCGGGCGGCACGGTGGCGGAGAACATGACCGTCTGGCGGTCAGGCTTGGCCTTCGCGAGGATGGTCTCCATGTCTTCGCGGAAGCCCATGTCGAGCATCCGGTCGGCTTCATCGAGGATGACCATTTTCACATGCTCCATGGAGAGCGACTTGCGCTCCAGATGGTCCATCACGCGGCCCGGTGTGCCGATGATGATCTGTGCGCCCGCACGCAAGCCCATGAACTGGCGCTCGTAGCTCGCGCCGCCATAGACGGGCAGTTCGCGCACGCCTTTTTTGAACGCGGCGAGCCGCGCAACTTCCTCGGCGACCTGCACTGCGAGTTCACGGGTCGGGCACAAAATGAGAACCTGCGGTGCCTTGAGAAGCGGGTCCACTTTCTCGATGGCGGGCAACGCGAAAGCCGCAGTTTTGCCGGAGCCTGTCTGTGATTGGCCGATGACATCGCGGCCCTCGAGTAGAATTGGAATAGCGGCGCTTTGGATGGGCGATGCGACTTCGTAGCCGACATGCGCGACCGCTTTGAGGAGCTCCGGCGACAGGCCGAGCTCAGTGAATGGACGTTTTTGCATCCCTACCTATAGCGCAGCCGCAATGTTGTGGCGAAACAATTCGCCCTCATCGCGGCCCGAGCGCGATTTTTCGCTTCCGGCGTGGCATCCGTCGGTCGTTCGGCAATCGTATGATTCCGATGCGTAAATTCACATTGCTCCTGCTCAGCACCGCCCTCATTTCACAAGCCGCCGACTGGCCGCAATGGCGTGGACCGTCGCGCGACGGACTCGTTGCTGGAAAATGGCCGGGCGATTTGGAGAAACTGGAGAAGGTTTGGCACGTCGAGCTGCAACCGAGCTACTCGTCGCCCGTCATCGTAGGCGACCGTGTGTTCACGACCGAGACCGTCTCGAAGAAACTCGAACGGGTGAGAGCGCTGGACCGCGCCACGGGAAAAGTGCTCTGGGAGAAGACATGGGAAGGCGCGATGTCCGTCCCGTTTTTCGCCAAGCGCAATGGCGACTGGATTCGCGCAACGCCTGCTTGCGATGGCGAAACCCTTTTTGTGACGGGGATGCGCGACCTGATCGTAGCGCTGGATGTGAAGTCCGGCGATGAGCGCTGGAAGATCGATTTCTCCGCAAAATACAACAAGCCGCTGCCCGCGTTTGGCGCGGTGTCTTCGCCGCTTCTGGATGGAGACGCCCTCTACGTGCAGGCCGGCGGGGCGCTTTGCAGGCTGGATAAAAAGACGGGCGATGTGAAGTGGCGCTCCGTCGAGGACGAAGGCGGAATGATGGGCGGCGCGTTCGCCTCTCCGGCGTTCGGAGTGCTCGGCGGGAAACGTCAGTTGCTCGTGCAGACACGCGAAAAACTGGCGGGTGTGGACCCGGAGTCTGGCGCGGTGCTCTGGTCGCAAACGATCGAGGCCTTTCGCGGGATGAACATCGGAACGCCGCTTGCGATCGGCGATATTCTTTTCACCAGCACTTACGGCGGCAAGACCTCCGGCTGGCGTGTGAAAGAAGCGTCGGGGAAGTGGACCGTCGAGCCCGCTTGGGAGCACAAATCGCAAGGCTACATGACGACGCCCGTCGTGGTGAAGGGCACCGCATTTACCAGCCTGAAAAGCGGACGGATGATGGCCATCGACGTCGCCACCGGCACCGAGCGATGGACGAGCAGCGAAAGCTTCGGCGACTACGTGAGCCTGGCGACCAACGGCGACCGCGTGCTCGGTCTGGATACCAAAGGCTCGCTGTTTTTGATGGAAGGGTCCGGTGAGAAATTCACGCGGCTCGGCACCAAAAAAATCTCGGATAGCGAGACCTGGGCGCACGTCGCGGTATGCGGCGAAGACGTATTCATCCGGGAATTGGACGGCATGACTTTGTGGCGCTGGCGTTGATTCTTTCAAAGCACGCCGGCTTCTGCTACTTATCCACCCGCAATGAATCCGACAGTCTTACAAAATGTCACCCGCCGCACCTTCCTGGGCAACGCCGCCCGCGGACTGGGCTCTGTTGCACTCGGCTCGCTCTTCGCCGAGGAGCAATGGCGCGGGCTCATTTCGCCGACCCACATTCCGGCAAAGGCGAAGCGCGTCATCTGGCTCACGATGGCTGGCGGGCCATCGCATTTGGAGACTTTCGACTGGAAGCCCGAGCTCGCCAAAATGGACGGCAAGCCCATGCCGCCCTCGCTCACCAAAGGCCAGCAAATCGCCCAGCTTCAGGGTGCCGAACTCAAGTGCTTTGGCCCGCAGTGGGGCTTCAAGCAATTCGGACAATGCGGCGCGTGGATGAACGAACTCTTCCCCCACATCGGCTCCGTCGCCGACGACATCGCCATCGTCCGCTCCATGCACACGGAAGCGATCAATCACGACCCCGCCCACTGCTTTATCAACACCGGCAGCAGCATCCCCGGACGCCCGAGCATGGGCGCATGGGCTACCTACGGTCTCGGCAGCGAAGCGCAGGAACTTCCCGGCTTCGTCGTCCTCACCTCGCTCGGCAAAGGCGGGCAAAACCAACCCATCGCCGCCCGGCAATGGTCCGCCGGATTTCTCCCCGCCAAATTCCAGGGAGTCCACCTGCGCGGCAAAGGCGACCCAGTCCTCTATCTGAACAATCCACCCGGCATCTCCCGCGAATTGCAGGGCGACGTCGTCGGTGCCGTCAACGCGCTCAACGCCAAATTCGACACCGTCGTCGATGACCCCGAGATCGCCACCCGCATCGCCCAATACGAAATGGCCTTCAAAATGCAGGCCAGCGTCCCCGAGCTCATGGACATGAGCGCCGAATCCCCCGCCACCTTCGCACTCTACGGCTGCAAAGCCGGCGACGGCTCCTTTGCCAGCAACTGCCTCCTCGCCCGCCGCCTCGCAGAACGCGGCGTCCGCTTCATCCAGCTCTACCACAAAGACTGGGACCACCACGGCGGAGTCAAAGACGGCATCAAACAAAAAGCCGCCGAAATCGACCGCGCCTGCATGGCCCTCATCACCGACCTAAAACAGCGCGGCATGTTCGAAGACACCCTCATCGTCTGGGCCGGAGAATTCGGCCGCACCCCCATGAGCCAGGGCGGCAGCGGGCGCGACCACCACATGCTCGGCTACTCCGTCTGGCTCGCAGGCGGCGGCATAAAAGGCGGCGTCCAATGGGGCGGCACCGACGACTTCGGCTACAAAGCCGTCACCGACATCGTCAGCGTCCACGACATGCACGCCACCATGATGCACCTCCTCGGCGTCGAGCACAC
>JAYTMG010000327.1:0-4830 GCA_043728745.1 Verrucomicrobiaceae bacterium | reverse complement strand
TCCTCTCCCCTTCCCCGGCACCACGCGGCGCTTTGATAAATAAAGAACGGAATATCGCTGCCGATTCCGGCGGCCAGCGCCGCCAGTTCGGTCAACGGCAGCCTCGTCTCAAACATCCGATCGAGCGCAAGCAACGTCGTTGCAGCATCACTGCTGCCGCCGCCCAATCCCGCGCCGTGAGGAATCTCCTTCTGAAGATGGATCGCAAGATTCACCGCGAGATTTGTGTGTCGGCAAAATTCGCCGACCGCACGAACCACAAGATTTTCCGGCCCGGTGGGGAGCGACGCGTCGCTGCACGAAAACGCCAACCCGCCTTCCTCGCGCCGAGTAAACTCCAGCGTATCGCAAAGCGACAGCGGCACCATGAGTGACTCGATTTCGTGAAAACCATCGTCCCGCCTGCGGATCACCCGCAGACTGAGATTCACCTTGGCTGGAGCACTGAGTTTCACGCTACTTCACTTGCGCCCGAAACGCCCGATCCAGCAACCCCGAATAAGAGTATTTTCCCGCATGAACTTTGTTTACCGCCGCACCAACCGAGTTGGCCATAGGGCGCGAATCGTTCGCCCAACGGAATATTCCAGCATCGAGCATCTGCACCCGTGTAACTCCCAAGCGCTTCAGCCGATCGACAAATTCCGACGACGCATAGCCGACCGCGCAATAAACGACGACCTGCGGCCGCGTTTCAGCCGCGCTCGCATCCAGATTTATAAGGCGACCGATTTCCGTAATATTCGCCCCCATCGAGATGTGTCGGGCATCAGGCAAGTGGCTCACGGCAAACTCCGCTTCGCTTCGAACATCCAGTATGAGCGGCTTGCGGCGACTGTCTTGACCACTCACCTGCTGTATCCAGCGCTCCAAAGTGGCCCCGTCGATAATGTCGTTCGCGGGAAAACTCCGCATCAAATCATCGCGGACGTTGCCCCATCTCCAAGGATTGTAAGCAAGGACGAGAGCAATGCTGACCGCCACCAGCATGATCAATTGCGTGAGGCCGAATGCTGAAAAGACCTTCCCGACAGAGCGTTTCATAGGATGGCAAATTCCAGCGCTTTCCAGTTTTCGATCTTTGTGTGGGATGAAGTTCTCATTCTTCTATTTCTTGTTGGGCTGCTGCTTACGCTTGCCCTTCGGCTGGCGCTTTGCATGCGCGTTCGGCGGCGGCGTGGCGCTCCATTTGATTTCGCCGATTTCTTGATCGTCGAGCATCTTATTTCCATTGTCGTCGTAGATATAGAGCCAGCTCTTCGGATTCGCGGAAAACATTCCGCGCAGTTTGGACACTTCGGTTCCCGTGATCTTTCCATCGTGATTTTCGTCAGCCTTTTTCGCCTCGGCGAGTGCGAGGTCACCGATGGATGGCTGCGGTTTCGGCACGGTTTTTTTTGCCGGAGCGCCGGGCCTGGGCCTCGGCTTTGCGGTGGGCTTTTTTGGGGCGGGTTCCGCGGCAGATGCGGCGATTACTGTGGTTAGGAGAAGAACGAGTGCTTTCATGTGATTCACTTGCGCGTGGCTTGCGCGAGCGGGCGGACGAAATCGGCCACTTTGCGAACGAGATCGGGGTCCGCGCCAAATTCAGCGATTCGCTTTACAATCGCGCTGCCGACGATGACCGCATCCGCCACGGCTGCGATCGCTTTCACCTGCTCGGGACTGCCGACGCCAAAGCCGACCGCCACAGGGAGTGGCGTGGTTTTTTTAATCTCCGCGACCTGCGCCGCCATGTCGGAGGCAACATCCGAGCGCTCTCCCGTCACGCCCGTGCGACTCACGTAATAGATGAATCCGCCCGCGTCTTTGGTGAGGTATGCGATGCGCGAAGGAGGCGTAGTCGGGGCGATGAGGCGGATTCGTTTGAGCGGACCGTGCATCCGGAGTTCCGGCGATGCCTCATCTTCGTCCGGCGGCAGGTCCAGAAAAAGAATGCCGTCTGCTCCGGCGGCTTCAGCATCGGCGAGAAAGGAATCGAATCCATGTCGGTAAACGGGATTCATGTATGTGTAGAGCACGATGGGAATCTGGCTCTTTTCACGAATCTCTCGAATGCACTGAAAGAGCCCGTTCACGCTCGCGCCAGCGACCAACGCACGAGCGGAGGCGAGCTGGTTCACCACACCGTCGGCGAGCGGGTCGCTAAACGGCACGCCGATTTCGATCAGGTCCACACCCGCGCCCTCGAGCGCCCACACAAGCTCGCGAGTCGCGGCGAGGGTAGGGTCGCCGCCGCAAATATAGGCGATGAATCCCGCACGGGATTCCGAGCGGAGCTGTGCAAACTTTTGATCGATTCGATTGGTGGACATGAAGCGCAGACATTGGCGGGAATTGTCGCTTCGCTGCAAGCACGGCGTTGACCCCGCGCGAAGAACCGCATTAAATAGAACCATGTCCGAGCCGACCCAACCAAACCCATCCGCAGCAACGAAGCAACCGCTCCGGGATTTCGTGGAGCGCACCGCGTCCGGAGTCCAGAAGCGACCGGTCAACTCCGTAGTATGGGCATTCTTCGTCGGCATCTTTCTCACCATCTTTCCAGTTGGCCGCGTCGTCGGAGCCGCGCTCAGCCTACTGCTCGCGCTGCTCCGCCCGGCGCTCCTTTTGCTGGGCGTGGTGAAGCTCTTCGAAGAAGTCGAACATCGCCGCAAATGACCCGCGAGTTGGTAGGGAAATGGGCGCGCTCATGCAAGCGGAGCCCGGCAGTTGCGCTGGTTTCCGCAGTCGCGGCGGGCTATTTCGTCGGAGTAGTTCTGCGCATTTTCGAGCGCCGGAAATAGCAGCCGTGTATCGCGTCATCCTGCACCTCGATATGGATGCGTTTTTTGCATCCGTAGAGCAGCGCGATGATCCGCGATTGCGAGGACTTCCTGTAATCGTCGGCTCTCCGCCGGACCGCCGCGGAGTGGTCTGCGCCGCCAGCTACGAAGCGCGAAAATTCGGCGTGCGCTCCGCAATGGCGAGCGTCACTGCCGGGCGATTGTGCCCAAACGGACAGTTCGTCCGCCCGCGAATGGATGCCTATCGCGAGGAGTCGCGCGCCGTCATGGAAATCGTCCATTCCTTCGCTGGAGAACTCGTCCAGCAAGTATCCGTAGATGAAGCGTATGCCGATTTCACCGCGCAGTGCCAGCGCGAGAGCCACGACGCAAGCATCGACGCCGCGATCCCCATCGCCAAAGAAATCCGGCGCACCATCCGCGAACAACGGGAACTCACCGCAACCGTCGGCATCGCCCCGAACAAGCTGCTGGCAAAACTAGCGAGCGATTACCAAAAGCCCGACGGCCTCACGGTCATCCACGACACCGGAAAAGCAGATTTTCTCCGCCCGCTGCCAGTGCGTTCGCTGCACGGAGTCGGAAAAGTCACGGAGCAAGCACTGGCGAGCGTCGGCATCAACACCATCGGCGACCTGCAAACGTACCGCGGCGACTTACGCGCACAAGTCGGCTCGTGGGCCGGAGAGCTAAAACGCTTTGCAATCGGTGAAGATGCGCGCCCCTTGGATCTCGGCGACGACATTAAGAGCATCAGCAGCGAAAACACATTCCTGCACGACACCGCCGACCGCGCCATTCTGCGCACATGTCTCCACGAGCAAGCCGACGAGATCGCCGCAAAACTGCTAAAACGCCGCCTCGCTGCGTACACCGTGCAAGTGAAAGTGCGGTACGGCGACTTCACCACACTCACCCGTCAGATCACGCTGGAAGAGCCACTCGCCGACGCCGCGCAAATCTACCGCACGACCTGCTGGCTGCTCGCGCGGGACAAACTCGTGAAGCGCCCACTGCGCCTCCTCGGCGTCGGCGTATCCTCGCTCACCGAGGAATGGATGGAGCAACTGAAACTCCCGCTTTAATCAGACAAAACGCAAGCGTGCTGCCGACTTCGTCATTCGTCGTCAGCCATTTCACCCGGCCAACCTGCTCACCTGCTGGAGCCACAGCACGAGCGTGCCGGCCTTCACTCAAAAAAACGACATCTCACTATCCCCTCCTCCGCCGCTGCCGCGCATATAGCGACTGCGTTCACTTTCGGAGAGTTCCCCCCACCAATCGCGCGCTTCTTTTTCCGAGTAAGCCATGATCTCGAAATCCTCTCCGCGCCAATTGTGCGAGTAGTGCGAGCTGCCGAACTCATCGGCACGGCAAACGATCCAAGGTACGCGAACGATCTTCATGGCTAGACCCATGTTCCGTCCGGGATTACCGCGCCTTTTGGGATGACCACAATGCCATCGCGGATATACCAACGAGGGCGCATTCCTCCATCGGGCCAAAGCTCCGCAGGGCCGTCTTCATTGTCGGATTTACCCTCGGGCGTAATCACGACGCCGTCGCCGATACGAGTGTTTTTGTCGATGATCGCGTGGTCCACGATGCAGTTCTCGCCAATGCCCAGCAGCGGGTCGCCTTCGCGCTTCGAGCGGATTCCTTCGTAGTAGTCCGCGCCCATCACCACGCTATTTTTGATGGTGCTGCCGCTCTGGATGATCGACCGAATGCCGATGACCGCGCGCTCAATGTGCGCATCGGAAATGATGCACCCATCGCCAATAATCGCGTGCTTGACCAACGCCCCGTTCACTTTGCTTCCCGGAAGGAAACGCATGTGCGTAAATATCGGTGCGCGCGCGTCGAAAAAGCTGAACGGCGGAAGCGGATTCGTAAGCGCCAGATTCGCATCGAAGAACGAGCGAATCGTGCCGATGTCCTCCCAGTAGCCCTGGAAAATGTAAGCGGTAACACGGAACTTGGTAATCATCTCGGGGATGACGTTCTTACCGAAATCAATGTGGTCGTTATCCAGTGCCGCAAT
>JAYTMG010000326.1:0-7458 GCA_043728745.1 Verrucomicrobiaceae bacterium | reverse complement strand
CCGGAGTTCGTCGGTGAGGTAAAATGGGATGGAGCCTCGCTCGCACTCGCGACGGCGCTTACCCACAATGAGGGCGACGCATGGCCGCTCGCATTGGCGTCGGCGCGGGATTTTTACGAGACAGGAGAAATGGGGCCGTGGCTTGAAAGGGCGGCGCTTCTAGGACGTCGCACGGGCGAAATGCACGCGGCGCTCGCATCCGCGAAGGAACCCGATTTTGTCGCAGAGCCGTTTGCCGATTCGGATTTGCGGGAGGTGGAAATTGAGATTGCTAGGCTTGATGCGAGCAACCGCGCGACGATTGCTTCGAGGGCCGTATCGGAGCTGGAGCAACGCTTTCTTTCCAGCCCTGCCAAGCGCATTTCTGTCGAGCTGCCCGCTGGCGCAGTGAAGACGAGGACGCACGGTGATTATCATCTCGGACAGGTTCTATGGACAGGCCGGGATTTTGTGATCATCGACTTCGAGGGCGAGCCTTCGCGCTCGCTCGCAGAGCGTCGCGCGAAGCGTTCGCCGCTCCGCGATGTCGCCGGGATGCTGCGCTCTTTTCATTACGCCGCGCACGCTGCGGGGAGCAATATCGGCGCGGAAAAGTGGGCGACTGCTTCGCAAGATGCGTTTTTTGCGGCATGGCGCGAAGCCGCACCTTCGCTGGTCGCGGGTGCCGCGTTGCTTCCGCTATTCATCGCGGAGAAAGCGCTCTACGAGCTGGCCTACGAGCTGAACAACCGGCCTGCTTGGGGGCACATTCCACTTCAGGCGCTGGTTTGATTCACTCTGCGATGACGATGTCCACGCTCATGTCGTGCGAGTCCATGGGGATTTCTTCGAGGAGTTGCTCTTCGAAGCAAATACCCACTTTCACAGCGGCGGGAGGGAGTAAGGCGAGCAGCCGATCGTAAAGCCCACCGCCACGACCGCAGCGATGTCCAGACTCCGTGAATGCAACGCCGGGAATCAGCACCAATTCAACCGACTCGGGCGACACTTTCGATTCCGGAAGCGCGCGAGGCTCGCGTAATTTGAGGTGCCCGCTTTGCAAATCTTTCACCGACTCGACAGAATAAAGAGTCAACGATTCGCCCTCGACCCGTGGATAGACGAGGCGACGACCATCCGCATATTTCCAAAGCAACTCGATATCCGGCTCGCGATCTTGCGAGGCGAAAAGGACTACGGTTCGTGCGCTCCGCCACGCGGAGAGCCGGACGATTCTTTCGCAGATACGGCGGCTTTTTTCCCCACGGACAACTGGCGAAAGAGGAAGAATGGAACGCATGTCACTGCGAATTGCTTGCTTGGTCATTAGAGGCCAACCATAGAGCACGCTTTGGTAATCGCAATCGTGGGCTTTGAAATGCGTTCGGAAAGCTCATTATAAGGGGCTTACGCGCCGTCGAAATGTAATCCGCCTCGCAAAATCACCGTTTTCGCGAATCGAAATACAGCAAAAGCCGTCTTGAAACTCGCAGCGTTTCCGACGCTCTGCGCAGAAATCCATGCGCTACCGCAACCGATTTATCGCAGCAAATTCAACACACGCGTCGAGACGATTCCCCATCCGTTTTCAGTCCGCGAAAGCGTGGACTGTACGAGCGCGGAAGTGAAAGGAAGTTGTCCTCTCCGCACCTCGATCGTCTGCTCGTATTCCATCACGATCGCGTCCCGCGTTTCGGAGGCTACTTTTACGCCGCGAATCCCGACGACTGGCGCATAGTGCTCAATCATCTGCTGCGCGCCGCGGATTTCCGAGTCGTCATACAACGTGCGTTCCAGCGCCTCGAGATCCCCGGCGTTAAGCGCAGCCGCATTCGCCCGCAGCGTGGCCACCGCGGAAGCGCGATCCTGCACGGAAAGCTGGTTGGGCTTCGCAAAATCGACAGGCTTGCATGCGGCAAGAAGGCAGACCGAGGAGATGATGACAAAGGCTTTCATGGATTTCAGAGACTGGAACAGCCGACGCTATTTCTTCGGTTCGATTCGGAGGATCGTCTCCCCTTCACGCATCAAGTTCAGGCGGTCGCGCGCAATGATGCCGGCATACTCGGGGTCGCGATGCAGCGCATCCGCTTCGCGGACAAGTCGCTTGTTGGTCATCTCCGCCTTATCGATCGACTCTTCCAGCTTCGCGATTCGAGCATCCTGACTCGCCTTCTCACCGACGACCGGCATTGTCCGGTAGAGGACAGTCACACCGATGACGAGTGCGATCATGGCACCGAACAACAGGTTCAGCTTGGGCCAGATCTTATCGCCGGATGATGTGAATTCTTCGGAGAGGTCTTGCAAAGTGGTTGAGCTACATGTGCTTCTTAGCAGCGCATCTTCCCGCCGTAAATGGCATTTTCACCTAAAATTTCTTCGATGCGCAGCAATTGATTGTACTTCGCCACGCGGTCCGTGCGGGACATCGATCCCGTTTTGATCTGGCCTGCATTTGTCGCCACCGCGATGTCCGCGATGGTCGAGTCTTCCGTCTCACCCGAGCGATGCGAAATCACCGCTGTGTAGCGATTTTCCTTCGCCAATTCGACCGCGTCGAACGTCTCCGTCAGCGTTCCGATTTGGTTCACCTTCACGAGGATCGAGTTCGCCGTGCCGGTCTCGATTCCCTTGCGGAGGAAATCCACATTCGTCACGAAAAGATCGTCTCCCACGATCTGCACCTTGTCGCCGAGCGCGTCGGTGAGCTTCTTCCAGCCCGCCCAGTCATTCTCCGCGCATCCGTCTTCGATGCTGACGATTGGGAACTTCGCGCACAGGCGCTTGTAGTAAGTCACCAGTTCATCTGCGCTCATGCGCTCGCCGCTGCTCTTTTTAAAGACGTATTGCTTCTTCACCTTGTCGTAGAACTCCGAGCTCGCAGCATCCAGCGCGATGAACACGTCTTTTCCAAACTTGTAGCCCGCCTTTTTGACTGCCTCGGCAATCGTCTCGATCGCGTCGTCTGCGTCTTTGAGGTTCGGGGCAAATCCGCCCTCGTCGCCCACAGCCGTGCTCAATCCGCGGCCCTTCAACACGCCTTTCAGCGCGTGGAAAATCTCCGCACCGCAGCGGATCGCCTCGCTGAAATTCTTCGCGCCAATCGGCATGATCATGAACTCCTGGAAATCGATCGGCGCATCGCTGTGCGCACCGCCGTTGATGATGTTCATCATCGGCACCGGAAGGACTTTTGCATTCACCCCACCCAGGTAGCGGAAAAGCGGCTGCCCCAGCGCCTGAGCTGCGGCATGAGCCGTCGCCATCGACACCGCGAGGATCGCGTTTGCGCCCAGCTTCGACTTATTCGGCGTTCCATCCAGCGCGTTCATTTCCCCGTCCACACCCACTTGGTCGCAAGCATCGAAGCCCTCGATCGCATCGGCGATGCTCTTATTTACATTCGCCACCGCCTTCGTCACACCCTTGCCGAGGTAACGATCCTTCACGCCATCGCGCAACTCCCAAGCCTCGTGTTCACCCGTGCTCGCGCCGCTCGGCACCGCTGCGCGGCCCACTGCGCCACAGGCCAGATGGACCTCAGCCTCCACGGTTGGATTCCCGCGGGAATCAATAACTTGGCGTCCGACGATGGCAGTGATGGTAGTAAGTGGCATAGAATTTAGATTCAAAAAATTGAGCGCGCGGAATATTCCGCCCAAACGCAGATTGCAAGCAAAGAGCCGCGAAGGGCTGGAAAAAGGGTGTGATTAAAAGTGGAATAAAGCTCGGGGGAAACCAGTCGTGGCTCACGCAGCCCTCTGCGTGACACTGCTATCCGCGAAGCGCTAATCCGATGAGCGTTCCACCGAGAATAATGCGCTTCGCTTGAGGGGAAGCACGCGGAGGGCCGCGTGCGCCACGACGCGAGCGTGCTCACTTGAGCATTTCCACTTTTATTCACACCCCTTCGCGAGCCCGGTTTGTTCGATTACCGCCGTCGTTTCAGGAACGCGCGGATTGCGAACATCGGGATGACGGAAATCGCCAGCGCAACGGCAGCGGGCACCCAGCCGGGCACGACTCGCGCGCGGCCTCGCTCGACTGCCATCAGCGCTTCGCGGGCGACTTGTGGGATGGAGACTTTCATGATGCTCGGCGACTTCATATCGTCGTGCTCCCCTGCACGCTCGGCGCGACCGGAGAACGCGGTATCGACAGGGCCGGGGCACACGGCGGTGACGGTCACGCCCGTCCCGCTGAGTTCTGCGCGGAGGGCTTCGGTGAGGCTTGTGACGTAAGATTTTGTTGCCGCATAGACGGCCATTCCGGGAACAGGGATGTCGCCTGCGATGCTGCTCACATTAAGGATTCGTCCCGTCTTGCGGGCCACCATCGCCGGGAGGATTCCGTGTGTCAGACGCGTGAGAGCGGTGATATTCACGTCCACCATTGCCTGCACTCGCGCCCAATCGCTTCGCTCAAAAAGCCCGTGGTCTCCGAGCCCGGCATTGTTGATCAAAAAATCCACTCCCGTAGCTGCGTCGATGACTCCGGGGATTTGCGCGGGGTCTGCGAGATCGGCTGGATGAATGCGCACTTCCAGCCCCGGTCGCTTTAGTTCCGTCGCCAGCGCGGAGAGCGCATCGCGGCCACGGGCGACGAGGATGAGCGTGCTGGCATACGGCGCAAGTTGCCGTGCGAACTCCGCGCCGATCCCCGATGAGGCTCCAGTAATCAGCGCTGTGCATCCGTGAAATGTAATCATTTTGCGACCATGCGCAGCGGAACGCCGGAACTCACGCGTTTTCCTTTCCACTCCCGCCGAAATACCGTTCCCTCCGCACTCGCCATGACCGTTCTGAACATCGCAACGCAACAGCCTTTCACCACGAAAGACGGCTCGACCATCCGCAGCATTCTCGACCGCACCAATGCTCCCGTCTCCCACCAATCCCTCGCCGAAGCAAGCGTCCCCGCTGGCATAACAACGCAGCGGCACTATCATCGGCAGAGCGAAGAATTTTACTACATCCTCGAAGGCTCGGGAAAAATGACCATCGGCGATAAAACTCGCGCCATCGTCCCCGGCGACGCGATCCTGATTCCGCCCGGCGCGTGGCATTTCATCACCGCGGAACTCGACCTCCGATTTCTCTGCGCATGTTCCCCGCCTTACTCGCACGATGACACGTTCCTTGAATAAAATCGCAGCGCCGCGCTTCGACCTCGCGCTCACGCTCAACTGCGGCCAGGTCTTCCACTGGCGCGCACACGGTCCCGGCTGGCTGGGCATGATCGGCGATGAGCCGTGCTATCTCCAGCAGGACGGCGATACGCTGCTCGTCACTGCGGCGATGACCGACATCGCGCGCCGCTACCTCGCGCTTGACCACGACATCGAACACATCATCGCGAGTCTCCCCGGCGACCCGGCGATGCAGGCCGCAGCGAAAGCGTTCGGCGGCCTGCGCATCATCCGGCAGCCGTATTGGGAATGCGTCGCGACGTTCATCACCAGCGCGCAGAAAGCACTGCCGCACATCACGCAAATCTCCCACACGCTTCGCCAGCGTTACGGGCGTCCGGTTTTGCACGAAGGCGCGACGCTCCATACATATCCCACCCCCGCCGCGCTCGCTGCGCTGGAGGAAAGCGACCTCCGCGCCTGCGCCCTCGGCTATCGTGCAAAGACAATCCTTCAAACAGCGCGTCTTGTTGCGAGCGGCGAAGTCGATCTCGCGCACATCGCCACCTTGGAAAATGAAGCCGCGCTCGACGAACTCACGCGGCTCGCCGGCGTCGGCGTGAAAGTCGCCAACTGCGCGCTGCTCTTCGCGTACGAACGCCTCGACGCCGTCCCGATCGATGTCTGGATCATGCGCATCCTCCGCGACACCTACCGGAAGACACGCTCGAATCCTGCGCAGCTCAAAGCATTTGCCGCCCGCCATTTCGGCCCCTACGCCGGATACGCGCAACAGTTGCTCTTTCACCACGCCCGCACCGCGAAAAAGTAGAGGGGCCGTCCCGGCCCCTTGAGGCGCGAAGCGCCTCCCATAACCTCCCAGCTTACTGGGAACCACTCCGTGGTTCAGGGGGCCGGGACGGCCCCCCTCCTTGGGGGCTATTTCGCGCCGTTCGTCCCGTTTGTGAACGACAGGTACGTGTAGCCCTTCAGTGCTTTCTCGTAGCTGTTGAGCAGTCGGATGGCTTCCGCTGGCCGCATGAGATCCTTCTTAATTGCCGCATCGACCTGCGCTTTCATCAGCCGGTTCAGCTCGGCTTCGTCCCACTGCGTCATCGCGAGCACGCTCGCAATCGTGCTGCCCTCCAGCGTCTCCTCGATATACCAGCCGCATGGTTCGTCGGCATCGAGGAATACGTGCGCTTCATTCACACGACCGAAGAGGTTGTGGAAATCGCCCATGATGTCCTGATACGCGCCCATCAAAAAGCAGCCGATATAATAAGGCTCGCCGGGCACCAGGCGATGGAGCGGCAGCGTGTCGCGCACATCTTGCAAGTCGATAAACTTGCTCACCTTTCCGTCCGAATCACACGTGATGTCCACGAGAGTCGCCGCGCGATCCGGCGCGACGTCGAGGTGATGCACCGGCATGATCGGGAAGAGTTGCCCGAGCGCCCAATGGTCCAGCATGCTTTGGAAAACGGAGAAGTTGCAGACGTATTGATCCGCCAGCGCGATCTCGAGTTCCTTCACTTCCTCGGGGATGTATTTCATCCCGTCGCTGAACTGCACGACTTCCCGCGCGATCTGCCAGAAGATCGTTTCAATACGCGCCTTCGCTTCGAGTTCCAGCAGCCCGAGGTCGAACATCGCCTGCGCCTTTTCCTTCGCCTCCTGCGCGTCATGGAGCGTCTCCATGCGGTTCTGTTTCGTGAGGCCCTTCTTGTATTCGAGCATCTCAGTCACAAGCTTTGGGTCCGCAGCGACAGGTGTCACCGCGATGATGCCACGCTCTTTTTCGATGGAGCCAAACGCCTCCACGAGCAGCACGCTATGGTGCGCGACGATGGCACGTCCGCTCTCGCTCACGATCGTCGGGTGCGCGATCTTTTCGTCGTCGCAGACCTCCATGATATTCCACACGACATCGCGCGCATATTCCTGGAGCGAGTAATTTGTCGAGCTATCGAACGCAGTGCGCGAGCCGTCATAGTCCACGCCCAGTCCGCCGCCACAATCGATGTAGCCGAGTTCGTGACCCATCTTCACGAGCTTCGCATAAAAGCGCGCGCCTTCACGGACCGCACGTTTGATCGTCCCGATGTCCGGCACTTGCGAGCCCACGTGGAAGTGAACGAGCTTCAAGCAATGCGCGAGGCCCGCCGCCTTCAGCGTCTCGCTCGCCACGACGAGGTCCGCCGTGCTCAGCCCAAACTTCGCATTCTCTCCCCCGCTCAGCGCCCACTTGCCCGCGCCCTTCGCCATCAGCCGCACACGCACGCCGATCCACGGCTCTACGCCCACTTCGCGGGCGACGGCGAGGATTTGGGCGAGTTCCTCCAGCT
>JAYTMG010000325.1:0-3174 GCA_043728745.1 Verrucomicrobiaceae bacterium | reverse complement strand
GGAAGACATCCCGAGCTGGTCGAACAGAAACGCAAACACGTCGGCTTGCTGCGCGATTTTCTCGCTGAGGCCGGTGCCCATTCCGTGGCCGGATTCGGCGCTGAGGCGGACGAGGATGGGGTTCTCGGATGTGGTGGCGGCTTGCAGGCGGGCGGTCATTCGGCGCGAGTGCGCAGGGTTCACGCGGCCGTCGGTCTCGCCGGCGAGGAAGAAGACGGCGGGATATTTCGTGCCGTCCTTCACGTTGTGATACGGCGAGTAGGCGTGGAGCGCGCGGAACTGCGCAGGGTCTTTCACCGTGCCGAATTCGGTGACGTTGAACGCGCCGTTTGCATCGAGCTCGACGCGGAGCATGTCGTAGAGCCCGACGTGGGCGACGACGGCGCGGGCGAGTCCGGGATTTTGCGTGAGGAATGCGCCCATGAGCAGTCCGCCGTTGCTGCCGCCTTCGACGGCGAGTTTCTCGGACCGCGTGTAGCCGCGCTCGATGAGGTGTTTCGCGCACGCAGCGAAGTCGTCGAACACGTTTTGTTTCTTCGTGAGATTGCCCGCGAGATGCCATTCTTCGCCGAATTCCCCGCCGCCGCGGATGTTCGCGACGACATAGATGCCGCCGCGATCGAACCACAGCCGGTTCTCGAAATCGAAGAACGGCCTCATGCTGATTCCGTAGCCGCCGTATGCGTAGAGCAGCGCGGGATTGGAGCCGTCGAGCTTCGTGCCTTTGCGCCGCAGAATGTTCACGGGGACCTTGGTGCCATCTTTGCTCACGGCAAATTCGCGCACAGCCTCGATGTCGCTGAAATCGACCGGCGATGTATTAAAGAGCGCAGTCTTTTTCATCGCGCCGCTCGCCGGGTCATACGTCATCCATGCTGCGGGCGCGACGAAACTCGTCTGGCGAAAAAGAACGCGGTCGCCCAAATCAATCAGCCCGCCGACGCCCGCCGCTTCCGGCAGAGGAAGGGTGCGCGCGTCTTTTCCATCCAGCGTAAACTGCCGCACACGCGACGGCCCGCCGAGCAGGTCGTTGATAAAAAGGAACTTCGCCGTCGGCGTGATTCCCTCGATCACCGCATCGCTCTCGGGCACGACCGTCACCGCATCGGCCAGCACTCCGCCGCCGGGGATGCGCAGGACTTTTCCACGCGGCGCGTCTTTCACCGAGCGCAGATAAAGCGCCGCTCCGTCGTGACTGAAAACGATTTCCTTGATGCCGTCTTCATGCCGCGTGATTTGCCGCCAAGCCGCACCGTCCTTCGTCTCGCGGAGGTAATGCGCGAACTCACCGCCGTCGCCATTCGCCACAGTCGCGAGCACCAAACGCCCATCGTGCGAGGTCTCCAGATGAATCTCCGCGATGCGCGGAAAATCGCGGCCCGCCGAATACACATCGTCAGTCACCAGCGCGCCGAGTTTGTGAAAATAGATCTGCTGGAAGAAGTTCAGATCGTCCTCGGGCTTCTCGCCTTTGTGCGGATAGCGCGTGTAGAAAACGCCCGAGCTGTCCGGCAACCAAGCCGTGCTCCCGCCGCCCGTAGGATACTGCACGCGGGCGATGCGGTCCGGCAGATGCTCGCCGGTTTCCGTGCGGTAAAAATGCAGAGTCCCATCCTCGCTCCCATTCTCCGAGAGGCAGACGGCGATGAGCTTTCCATCCGGCGACGGCACAAACCAATCCATCGCCACCTGCCCCTTCGGCTCGATTTCGTTCGGATCGAGCACCACGCGTTCCGACGCCAAATCATCCGGCGACGCCAGCGAGACGAGCAAACGCTGCTGCTTCGGCGGCTGGAACTTCAGCGCAAAAATCCGGCCCGTCCGCGCAACAATCCCGCCATGCGAAGGCGTGTCCTTCGCATACAGAGCCGTGAGCTTCGCCTCGATCCCCGCCCGCTCCGCACGGCCATCGAGCCATGTGCGCGAGTATTTGTTTTGCTCCGCCGTCCATGCTTTCACCGCAGGCGAACCAGTGCCCTCCAGCCACCGATAATCATCCACGACCTTCACGCCGTGATACTCGTCGGTTACGGATTCTTTTTCGGTGAGCGGAGCGGCGAAGGCGATGGACATTGCGAATGGAATGGTTGTGAAAAGTGAGGCACGCATGAGCGTGGTCGGTAGTGCAGAGTTACGAGCATCACGTCAAGGCAACGGCACCCAACTGCTTTTCCGAGGGTGTGAATCACAGAGCCCCGTTCTCCGCCGAAACCGCCAGCAGCGGGAGCATCGCACCGCAGCATTTGGCGCAATGCGTTCATCGCCTTTTGAAAAGCGGACGCAGCGAATCCGGCGTGAGTTCCGGCGCGAGCGGCTCCCACGGATACCGATCGGTGGACACCTTCGCCCAGGACAGCGAGCCCCCGCTCCGCCACGGGTCCAGGACGACTCCTTCGGAAAACGGACGACGCCCCGCAGTCACCACGATCGCATTGTGCTCAAAGACACTACCGCGCTTCGCCGTCGCGAGGTGCAGATCGAGCGTTCGCAGTCGGAGCTTGTAGAGATGCGGAAACAAATCATCGCGCCAATGCCAGCAAAGCCCGCGGCGCCGAAACCCCGAGTTTACGAGATTGTTGTTCAACCACGGCACCGGCAGGGGCTTGTACATCTGCGCAAGCTCAGCGGATTTCTCCACCGCAGTCGTCGCCAGCAAATCCGCATCGCGCCCGTCCACAGACCGATCGAGCGCGCGCAACTCCCCACTGAGCTTTGTTGCGCGTGTGTGCCGACGCTCTGGAGATTGAGGGCCCACGCACGCGCCCAGCGCAAGTGCCAGCACCACGGACACAAGCCCGCGCATCATTTCACCCAGCCTTTCCCAGGCAAATCGGGAACTCGGGGCAGACGATAAAAAGGAAAACATTCCCGGCATTGATTAGTTTGTTTTTTCGTATCTATCCCCTGCCCCCATTTCTTTCCACCATTTCCACAAGCTCTTTGCTACCGACCCCGCGTTGAAACATCGGGCGACGCCCATCCTGTCCCTCTGCGATGCGTCCCCGACTCTCGCGTGTTTTACATCGAATCACACACCATCGGGCGTGATTAATCCTACTTTGTTACTTGCGCTGAGGCACCGCGAGATTGGCCCGCGAAAAACGCAAAAAAGCGCGAAATGGGAAATCCTTTCGCGTCTTTTCGCGGGCCAAAATGAGCGACTAACAAAGTAGA
>JAYTMG010000324.1:0-11173 GCA_043728745.1 Verrucomicrobiaceae bacterium | reverse complement strand
GTCCCGGCTGCTGTCGGCCTGCAACGGGCGGGACGCCCGTTGGCCCCACAGCCGGGACGGACTGTGCTACGGGCTACATCACGCAGCGGTCACACCCGTGCATGTTCGCCCCCGGAGACCTTTGCGGAGCACCTTATAGAGAACGACCCGATCTGGTCGTTGTCGGACAGCGTGTGGGTTGGCTGTTCGCGTGTTCAATGTGTCGGGCATGGCAGATTTACCATTACAAATCCGATAATAAAATTCTTGTTATCAATGCTGTTGACTCTTGGTTTCGGAAACCTACAAAGGCGTTACGAAATTCCGAAATTCCGGCATCTGACGACTTTGAACTCCCTTGGGCAAAAACCACTAAACCACTGCACTACTAAGCTAAAAATAATGAAACAAATGCACAAAATCAAACCTGTCACCGCTCAATCAGCGGGCGGTCAGTCACTCGGGAAGCGGGGGAGGATATCCTCCTGGCTGACTCGAATCGTCGCAATCGTTGCTCTCTTTATGGGGGCAGGCAGCGTTTCTCACGCGGTCGAAACTCAATACGTCACGCCGAATCTTCTGACAGTGGCGAATGGCAACTTTGATAATCCTGACGACGCGGTTTCGGCCACATCGCTCCCGATCGGTTTCACGTTCCGTTTCGGCGGGGTGGATTATACGCAGGTGCAGATGAGCACGAATGGCATTCTCTTTTTCACGGGTGCAACGGCGCAATTTTCAAATGTGGATCTCAGCTCCTTTACCGGACACAACGGCGTTTATGCGCTTTGGGATGACCTTTTTCTGGGGAATGGCGCGGACGAAGCGCTCTCACGCTCGCTTTATCACACTGCGGGTGTGGCAGGGAGCCGGGTGTTCATCATGCAATGGACGGCTTACTATGGTTTCGCGGATTCGTTTGAAGTCGGTACGTTTAACGCCGTGCTTTACGAGGGCACGAACAAGATCGACATCTACTATCGCAACATGCTCGGGGTGAACCCTGCTCGTGCTTATGGCCAGAGTGCTACCATCGGGCTCGTTGCGGACTCATACACGACCCAGTATTCGATCAATTCGCCCGTCGCGGCCGAGGGAAAACTCCTCACTTACACGCCTTCTGCGGGCGGTGTCGCGCCTTATACATTGACCGAACAGTTGGTCACTCCCGCGACGACGGCGGCAATCCCGACGTATTTTCTCTCCGCCACGGATGCGCCAAAGGTCCCGACGGACCTTTCTGCTGCTCCGAGCACGCCGGTCCTCACTTCGGCAACGGTGTCGTGGTCGGTGGGTGCGCTGGGAACGGACCCTGACGGATTCCGCCTGCGCTATGCGACCAACCCGCAGATGACGGGTGTGACGGAAGTTACGCTTCCAGTTTCGCCGCAAACGCATGTGCTCACAGGGCTGACGGGCGGCGCCACTTACTACTACCAAGTGGTATCCGTGGCCGGGACACTGTCGTCGATTTCGACGATTTCGTCGTTCACGCAGATTGCAAACGTCCCTCCAGTCGCGACGGGCGGATCGTTCACGGTCGTGGAAAACGTTCCTCATAACGGCTTCCTGACCGCGACGGATTCGGACAACACGCCTAACACGAGCGGTCTCATTTATTCCGTTGAGGTGCAGGGTGCCCACGGTACCGCAGTCATCACGAACTCGGCGACGGGTGCGTTCACTTACACATCGGTGCTCGGATATTCGGGACCGGATTCGTTCACGTTCAAAGCGTTTGACGGCACGGCGTATTCCAATGAAGCGACGGTCTCCGTCACGATCACTTCCGCCAACACGCCTCCGGTGCTGGTGTTGCCAGCTTCTCCTGTCTTAGCAGAGGCAACGAGCGCAGCCGGTGCAGTAGTCACATTCAGCGTGAGCGCGACAGATGCCCAGGACGGCACGGCGCCCGCAATCGCGACGCCTGCCAGCGGCAGTGTGTTCCCGCTCGGCGATACGACGGTGAACGTCAGCGCCACGGATACCGCAAGTGCGACGACCACCGGCAGCTTTGTCGTGCGTGTGCAAGATACGATCGCACCGGTCATCACAGTTCCGGCCAATATCGTGGCTGAGGCGACTAGCGCCGCAGGTGCAGTGGTCTCATTCAGCGTGAGCGCAACTGACGCAGTGAGCGAAGTCACTCCAACGGCGGCTCCGACAAGCGGCAGCGTATTCCCAATCGGCGTAACTACTGTCAACGTCTCGGCAACTGATGCAGCCGGGAATCCCGCCAGCGCGAGCTTCACGGTGACTGTTTCAGATACCACGCCACCGGTAGTGACTGCCCCTGCAAACATCACGGTGGTCGCAGCAAGCGCAGCCGGATCGGTCGTCACCTTCAGCGTCTCCGCAACCGACAGCGTGGACGGTGCCGTCACGGCAATCGCCGCACCAGCCAGCGGCAGCCTCTTCCCAATCGGCACGACCGTGGTCAATGTCTCGGCGACCGACGCAGCGACCAATCTCGGCAGCGCGAGCTTCACGGTCACCGTGCAGCCAAGCCTCGTGGGAGTGGATGATGCAGTGCAGGCCGTAGCCGGCGTGACGCTAGTCTATCCGTTGGCGAACGACCGCTCGGCTTTCGGCAATGTATTGTCGATCGTTTCCACAAGCGAGCCGACGGTGGTGATCAAAGGACGGGCGCTGGAGATTCCAGCGGGCTTCCTCGGCACCTTCAGCTACACGATTACCGACGGCATTGAAGTCGGCGGCGCAAATGTGGTCGTCTCCGCAGGGACTCCGATCGCTTCGCCTACCAAATGGCAGGGCCTACTCTATAGCAGCACCGGCGAAATCGCAGGCCGCGTGACCGCAAGCAAGAGCACCACGAAAATCGTTGCCACCATCCAATTCGGAGCAGGCAGCGGAGCAGCAATCTTCCCCGTCGCGGGAGTCTCCGGACTCGCCGTGCCGCTCGGAACAGTCACGGCGTCGGTGAATGCTGACAAGCATCTCATCTTCACCCTCGTGAACGCGGGAAATACCTACACCGGCGACCTTCGTCCCGGCAAAAACACGTCGCTTGCTCGCAAGCACAACATCGCTCTCGCGAGCATCACGCCCGCCACCATCCCCGGCGGCGGTTGGGCCCGTGCGACGACGACTTTAGGAGCCCGCGTGGGCTTCGCCGGCAAGTTGCCGGACGGACGCATCCTCTTCGGCAATGCGTTGGTCCGCGACAACGGAAGCTTCGTGCTCTACCGCGGCATCATCGGAACTAATCCTCGTGGTGTCATCGGTGGTGAATTCATTCCCGCCGACCTCGCCGCGACGGACGTCACCGGAGAGTTGAAATGGGTGCTTCCTCCGCAAGCTCGCGGCACTCACGCTGCCGGCCTGAGCACCACGCTGACCGCCAACGGTTGCGTCTATAACTCCGCCGCCCCGCTCCCATCGGGCAACGCAATCATGCATCTCACGGGCAGCGGCCTCGCAGCCCCGTTTGACATTGCAGCGACGCTGGCGTTCGGTGCGCCGACCAAGAACCCAGCCATCCCGTTCTGGATCACTTATCCAGTGCGCGGAGTATTCCTCGCATCGTTGAAGACGCCTGCGGCTCCGCTCGGTGCGCGCAGCTCGGGTATCTACCTCCAAAAAACCAACACCGCTTGGGGATACGTCGCCGGACCCATCGTTGGCGGACGGATCGAAATCAGCCTGCCGTCGGCGTTTTAATCGCAAGCCTGACTAGCAATTCACACAAGCCCCGCTCTCGCGAGAGAGCGGGGCTTTTTGTTGTTCGCGGCTCGCACGGTTCTTTCTATAGAGAGCCGCGTATGTCACAGCCCATCGCCAACCGCGCCAATGTCGCCGCGCTCATTCCGTGTTACTTCGAGGAGAAACACATCCGAGAAGTCGCCGGGCGCGCGATGAAGCAACTCGACCTCGTGCTCGCAGTGGATGATGGCTCGACGGACCTGACTTTTGAGGAGGCGCTCGCTTCCGGTTGCGAAGCAGTGCGGCACGAAAAAAACGCCGGCAAAGGCGCTGCCATTAAGACCGGGCTCAAAGCGCTGCTGGCTCGCGAAGGCATAGAGTTTGTCCTCATCCTCGATGGCGACGGGCAGCATCTCCCCGAAGAAATCCCAGCATTTATCGCCGCCGCAAACGATACGCGCGCGCCGATGATCGTGGGCAATCGCATGGACGACGTGCGCGACATGCCATTCGTCCGGCGCTGCACGAATCGCTACATGAGCTGGACCATCAGCCGCGTGATCGGGCAGCGCGTGCCGGATACGCAGTGCGGCTTTCGCATGTTTCACCGCTCGCTCGCCGCGCAGTTTCTCACCACGGAAAGTGCGGCGTTTGATTTCGAGACCGAGATGCTCGCCATCGCCGCGCGCGCCGGGTGCAAGATCGGCGCGGCAAAAGTCAGCACCGTGTATGGCGACGAAGTCAGCAAGATCCACCCCGTGCGCGACACGGTGAAATTCTTCAAGCTGCTCCAACGGCTCAAGCGCGCTCGCGCGAGCTGAGAAAATCGCGCACAGCGGGAAATTCCGCGCGCCATTTTACAGGCAGCATCGGATCGATCTCGGCGCTCACCGCGCATTCTGTTTCTCCGGCGTCGAGGACCACATTGCCGTGCGGATCGACGATGAGACTTCGGCCCGAGTAAGCGAACTGCGGCTCGTTGCCCGTGCGATTTACACCGATGACATAAGCCTGATTCTCGATGGCGCGGGCGCGGAGCAGCGTCAGCCAGTGCTCCATCCGCCGCACAGGCCACGCAGCGATCACCACGAAGACCGTCGCCCCCAGCGCCAGCCCCGCGCGGAAAAGTTCCGGGAACCGCAAGTCGTAGCACACCAGCGGCGCGATGTTGCACCCGCCCCACGGAAACACCGTCGGCGCATCCCCCGCGACATGCGCCGCGTCCTCGCCTGCACCGGTAAAAGGGCGCTGCTTCACATAGCGGGCCAGCTCGCCATCCGGCGAAAAAGCAGCGGCGATATTGTGCGCACGATCTCCTGCGGCTTCGAGGCAACCTGCCACGACGCAGCAGCCGTGTTCCTTTGCCAGCGCAGCGCAAAACGCGACCTCATCATCCGTCCGGTTCGTCGCCGAAAGATCCAGGCTGAACCCCGTGGAAAACATCTCCGGCAGCACCAGCAACCCCCCGGCAACCGGCGGCGTCGCAGCAAGGAGCGCCCGCACTTTGGCGAAATTAGCCGGCTTATCTTCCCACACCGAGTCGAGCTGAACGAGTGTCACGCGCATAGCGTGATGAGTAGAATCTTCATCCCTGCGGAGCAAGGGTGTGATTCAACTCTCGTGAAAATCGTCAGCGTCCTGTTCCGAGAAATGCGTCCGCCTGCTTCACCCAAGGCGTACTCGGCTCGACTTCAAATGTGTTGTGCGACGTGTGCGCCATTTCGATGAGCAGTTTCTGCCCGGCGTAGTGGGAATGGAGCAGTCTCCCTTGCTCCGCGCTCACGACTTCATCGTTCTCGGCGACGACGACTGCGACGGGGCCGTGGTAGTTTTTCAGCGACTCCATGTTGTCATACCGGTCGCGAAGAATGAGGCCGACCGGGATGAATGGCATCGCGCGTTTTGCGATATCGGCGACGCGGGCAAATGGAACGACGAGCAACAGTCCCGAAATCGCATCCGGTTGCTCCGCAGCCATCGCGCAGGCGGTCGCGCTGCCGAGGCTTTCGCCGAGCAGGAAAATGGGACGCTTGTCTGCGCTGCGCAGTTCATTGATGGCCTCGCGACCGGCTTTGTAAAACCCACTCCGCCCCGGCGAACCCGGACGCGCGCCGTAGCCCGGATACTCCATCACGCACGTCTCCCAATGGTCCCCGCCAGACAGGCTGTTAAACGTGCGCAGATATTGCGCGCGCTCGATGGCGTCGATTGCGTTGCCGTGAAAAACCAGCAGCCGCGCCTTCGCTCGCGGATTCGGAATCCGCCAGCCGATGAGCGCCCCCGCTGAATCCCGCCAAGGCTCCACGCCCTTCGCCGCCGCCGCCTGAAGCAGCACAGGCTCCGCCGAAACGCGCGGATGATAGAGCAGACTGTTCTGGCAGCCAGCGACGGCGAGCACGATCAGCGCGTATCCGAGCGAGAGCAGACGTATAATTCGAAGGAGCGCTTTTTTCACGGATGGCTATTTCAGCGCGAAGCAAACACGAAGGCACGCGGAAAAAAAGAACCCATTCGCCGCCTGGCAAAACGCCTCGGTCGGGGAGGGGAACGGCTCGGTCGTCCTTCCAAACCACCTCGTCGGATAGTTAAATGGGACGTTTTTATGGATATACGAAATTAGCCCCCGATTGAAAACCGTCGGGGACATGCAGTTCATTCGGCAATCCTTGTGAGGCTTCCAATGAACAACGGAGGTCGAGCCGATGGAAAACGATCGGCGCGGGGTAGGGCGGGTGTTCTACCCGCCGCGCCGTCCCGACAGGTCGGGACTACCCGGAGCATAGTGAGTAGGATGGACGTTCCCTCGCGAACGACCCGTATTCTACTCCAGGCGCGCCGCGTAGAATACGCGGCACGGCGGGTAGAATACCCGCCCTACCCCGCACACGATTTTTCGCAATCGCCACGCTCCATTCTTCCATCCTTTGCAAGGTGTTACTCAGGAGCGGCTTTAGCGGTCAGACCTCCGGGAAGTAATGGAAAGACCGCTTCGAAAAATTCGCCCACAGCGCGAACTACTTTCGCAAGCGCCTTGGTTGACTCTCTTTTTTTTGCGGGGCGTTGAGTGTCGTCGGATACTTGCAGCGATTGGCTCCGGAGGTAGGGCTCGAACCTACAACCACACGATTAATCCCGACACGTCGGGACTCTACCATTGAGCAAGGTCTCTCGAATCCATCGCGAAGACTTCATCGATTTGATTTCCTTCTCCCTTTGCATCGCCTCCGAATGGGTCAGATGGACTTCACTCCAATCGACGATCCATGGACCGTGCTTGTGAGTGTATTATCCGCCTCCCGGTTCCGGCTCGTTGTGTTCCCGCAGCCTGCGTTCAAGGTCTTCGGTATGACCGATGTAAAATCTGCCCTGCGGATTTTGCAGGATGTAAACGTAGAAATTCACGTCGTTGTATCTTGCCGCGATTGGCTCCGGAGGTAGGGCTCGAACCTACAACCACACGATTAACAGTCGCGTGCTCTACCATTGAGCTACTCCGGAATCTCCAAATGTGAGGGGCGGGAAAATACGGATACGGCGTTTTCCAGCAAGCGTATTCTTCAAAAAAGACGCGCCGTCAGGAAATAATCGTCGCCATCAGGGTCAGGCGACCGAGCGGATCGGGCTCCGTGGAGAGATCCATCCAGGTAAAACGACGCTCTCTGCGGAACCATGTGCCCTGCCGTTTGGCGTATTGTCGTGTGCCGATCGCAATGGCGGTTTTGCAGGCGGGCAATGAAAGATCGCCCGCGATGTGCGACTGGATTTCGCGTAGGCCGAGCATCTGGCTTGCGGTGGGGCCGATGTCTTTTGTCCCGGCAACTTCCGCGACAACGCCAGCCGCGAACATTTCCTCCGTGCGTCGCGTGATTCTCGCGAGCAACTCTTCGCGCGGACGCGAAAGGATGACGCCGCGAACTGGAGGCGCGCTGTCCCATTCCTGCCGGAAGGCGGAAAACGGCTGCCCGGTGACGATGCACACTTCGAGCGCGCGGACGACGCGGCGGAGGTTCTTTTCATCGACCGTGTGATTGGGATCGAGCGCGCGGAGTCGTTCCACGAGTGCGGCGATTGGCTCTTTCTCCAAACTGGCGCGGAGTGCTGCATCCGCGACGGGCATTTCTGATGACAATCCGTGAGTCAGCGCGCGGACGTAGAGTCCGTTCCCACCGCAGATGATGGGGACCGCGCCGCGTTGCGCGATGTCGGCGATTCGCTCCAGCGCGGCAGCCCGATACGCAGCCACGTCGTATGAGCGGGCGAGCGGCACTTTGCTGATAAGGTGATGCGGGATTCTGCGGAGCAGGGCCGCGTCGGGTTTTGCGCTGAGAATGTCGAGGCCCTCGTAGATCTGAAAGGCATCCGCCCCGACGATTTCGCCGCCAATACGCTCGGCGAGCTGAACGGCGAGTTGGCTCTTCCCGACGGCAGTGGAGCCGAGCACAAAAAAGGCGTTATCCGGAAGGCTCGTCGCCGGAGGCTGCATCGACTAAAAGTCGCGGCGCGATTCGCTTTTCGATCCGGAAACCACGAGCCGACGGCCCATGAAATCCTTGTCGTGGAGCTTCTCCGCCGCCCGCCGCGCTTCGTCCACGCTGTCCATGGTGACGAAGCCGAAGCCCTTGCTCTGGTCGGTATTCCGGTCGGTGGCCACCTCGGCGTTTTGCACATCGCCGACGGCCTTGAAGAGATCATAGAGGTCGCTATCCGAGACGCGGTAGCTGAGGTTGCCGACGTAGAGCTTTGGCGTCGTCACTTCCACGCGCTCGGGAGGACGGGAAACGTGGCCGGTCTTCGGCTTGGCAGCGCCCGCTTTTTTTGCAGAACCGCCGGTGAAAAACGAAATAAGTTTCTGCCAGAACGTGAGCTTTTTCAGTTCCTGCGCCGGACGGGAATTCTGTTCGCCACGCTGGTCCCGCGCACCGCTGTTGTTGCGATTATTACGCCGTCCGCCGCGTCCTTGTCGGCGTGATTGAGGGCGTGGGTCATTGGAATTCATGATGATTTGAGAAAGTTGAAATGTGCAGCGAGTCAGTGATGAGAGAGTTCACTTGAGGCTCAAATTGGTCGGGCCGACTGGATTCGAACCAGCGACCTCTTGAACCCCATTCAAGCGTTCTACCAAACTGAACTACGGCCCGACTTTTGAGGGCGCAGAAAGTGGTCGCACTCCGCCGGATTGGCAAGCGCGATTTCGTATCCTCCGAGAATGGCACCCGCGCTGCTCACATCTCTCATGTGAAATATCAGGGATTCGCTAAAGTTGCCGTTGTCGTCGCACTCGCCTTTGCAGGCTGGGCTTGGAATCCGTGGCGCTCCATCAAGCACGAACCCGGAGTGCTCGTATCCGCAATTCCGATCCAGAATGAAATCGGGCAGATCGAGCTGCCGGATGTCGAGGGCTGGACTCTCAAACCGGCGGCGGAATACCTGCTGCAAGGCCGCGTCTTGGGAACCAAGCGGTATCACAGCGGCTTCGGGAGCGATTTGGTGCCCATCGACATCGCAGTGGGCTGGAGTCGTATGAGCGATCAGTCCGTGCTGGATCAATTCTCTCTCTCGATGGGCAATCGTTTCTTTTTCTACGAATGGAGCGAAGCGCCTGCGATTCCGCCCAATGAGATTATGCGCAGCGCTTCGAATAATCATGTCATCGCGGCCAACAAGGATGTGGCGAAGTCCATCCGCTCTTTAGTCCCTGGCCATATCGTGACGATGCGCGGCTATCTCGTGAACGCGAGTTTTCCGGACGGCAGCACATGGAATAGTTCGCTGCGTCGCGACGACACGGGGAATGGAGCGTGCGAAGTCTTCTACGTCCAAAGCATCACGGTCGCAGAAACGGCACCGAAAATCGGGGATGCCACGGTTGCTTTGCGCTAGTCGCAAACGTGCGCGCTGAGTGCCGCAAAATCATCCTCCGAGATGGGCCCGGCGACGCCACCTTCCCGCAACGGAGCGGCCTTGGTAGAGCGACGGACGCGACCGAGCCAGTCCCCGTCGAGCGGATCGACGAGCAAATCGCGATGAGTGGCAGCGACGGTGGTTTCGTTCTTTTCACCCGTCGCTGTACCTCGCCCCACATGAAAGCCCGCGAGCGCGAGAGTCACACGGACCGCGGTGGAGCGGCTGTAGCTGGTGAGCGTGCATGGCTCCGTGAGACGTGAAAATAGACGCTGAAAGTGTTCGAGCGTCCACATTCCGGGATTCGCTGCGGGCGAGTATGGGTCATACAAAATCGCGTGCGGCGGCGGTGCTGCGACGCCCGATCGAAAATCGCCGGGGTGGAAAAACCACGCCACTTTTCCCACATCGACGCGGCCCTGATCCACGAGTGTCGCGGCGGCTTCCCGCCATGGGACGAGGTAGCCAAGCGCCTCGGCATTGCGCACCGCAAAGTCGAGCGGCGCGAGCGAGTGGTCGAAGCTGTGCAACTCCACACGCGACGGATTCGCGGCAAGCGCTTCCATCACCGCCACTGCGTTTGCGGCGGCTCCAAGCCCGACATCCCAAACGATCAGCGGCTCGACAATCGCAGCGCGCTCCACGAGTCGCGACTGGCCGACATGCAGCCCGCGCGCCTCCGCCATCGGGCCGACCACAGGATGAAACGTCTCGCCATAGAGAACCGAACGAAGGCTAATTGCGCCCGAAGCGACGGGCACGAGCGTAAACGAATCTGAATCTTCTGTTGCAGGCACACCATCGGCTTCGCACTTTCGGGAAGATACGACAAGCAACCATGACCATTTCACACATCCAGATACCGTCGGAGGCACCGGTCATGATCCTGCCAAACGCCCTGCTTTTCCCGAATGCACTCATGCCTCTTTTCATTTTTGAGCAGCGGTATCGAGCCATGCTCAATTGGGCGCTGGTCCACGATCGCGCGTTCTGCGTCGCGCTGATGAAGCCGGGAGTGAAGGAAGCGAAAGGCACGAATGATTTTTTCCACACAGCGGGACTCGGAATGGTCCGCGCGTGCGTGACCAACAAGGACGGCACTTCAAACGTGATGCTCCAAGGTCTGTCGCGAGTTCACTTCGATGGCTTCATTCAAGTCGCCCCATTTCACATCGCAAAACTGTCACCAGTTCTCGCGGAAGCGGGCAGTGAATCGGTGACTGCCCCGCTGGCCGAGCAGCTTCGCAAAATGTGCAAACGATTCCGCACCAAAGGACTCACCGAAAACATCGAGGCGTTCCTTTTGAAAATGGCGGACGCCGACATGCTTGCGGATGCCGTCGCGCATTCGTTCGTGAAAGATCCGTTCCGTCGGCAGCAGATTTTGGAGGAGCCGAAACTGCCGCGCCGGCTGGAGCTCATCATCCACCACATCGAAATGGAAACGTCGCAGGAGTAGTGCTCTCTATGCAGTTGGCAGGGTGGCGACTGCCTGCGGCTGACTTTTCACCACCGCTCAACGATGGGCGGAGCACTAGTGCTCTGTCAGTCGTGAGATGGTGGTAGCCGCTTGAGCAATCGGGCGGTGACTTGTGACTCGTGAGTGGTGACTGGTCGCAAGCGTGTTGGC